>CAKQGH010000024.1 GCA_934232895.1 uncultured Alphaproteobacteria bacterium | reverse complement strand
CAAGGAATGACAATAAGGTATATGCGCCATTGGCGCATTATCTATTATCTGTGCTCTATTATCTATGCTCTAAAAAACCGCCCCATCGGGGCGGTTTTTTATCTGGTGCGTTGCAACATAACCATTTTATTGTGCAGCGTTGGATTCAATGTTTTTTCGTGTTTCAACACCGCGCCGCGACCTGATACAACCGCCAGGTTTTCATAATTATGTGTGTCGGATTGCGGCAACATTATAATACGGCCACCAACCTTGGTATACGGAATTAAATTAGCCAACACGCGATTGCGTTCGGTCTGGGAATGATTGAAATCAAATATATTTGATAAATCAATCAGGTCGTATTGTTTATTCAAACAAATACCCAGGTATTTAATGTCGGTGTCTATAAATTTAATCCGGCGGTCGGTCATTTTTTGCAGGCGCATATATTCCAAACGCGTAAATTGGTGTTCTGGCCACGCATCCGGCCCCAGACCACAATTAAAATGAATCTTGTCGCCATTGGTGCGCAATTCGTTTTGCGTATCCTGGGGCAAGAAATCCATCATTTTGACCAACCGCCCACATTCCAAGGGGTTCCAAGTGTAATGCAATTCACCCATAAACCAATAGTATTCATCGCGCGGCATTAAACGCATAGCGGTTGTTTTAATATCTTGAATGACACCGGCGCATTTTGACACATCAAAAGTATCAACATTTTTTGCACCCGCCAGCAGATAACTCAACGCTTGGTCGCCACTGCCTGCGACGGTCAAAACATCGGTTGCCTGTGGCGTTTGCGCGCGTGCCCATCGCCAATCTTCATTAGTGATTACATACGCAGGCGCATATTGCATAGGATTATTTGAATTCATTTGCATAATGTTATCCTTTTTGAATTGTCCCAGCAATTATAGACACAAACACACATTTTGTCAATAATGTGTATAAAAATTTTTCTCTGAACACAATGTAAAGAGAAAAAAATGCTTTTATTAAAACGCCATATATGATAAAATTGGGCATCAGGAAAGGGATTGTAAATGAAAAAATTAGCATTTGTTTCTATGATAATTGCCGGATTTGTGGGCTTTGCAAACGCGGCGGCCCCGGTTCAGCGCCGTGGTCAATCGGCACAGTCTAATGCGTCTGCACCCGCCCAAACGGCCAGCACCGCCCGTGCGGCGCGTGCGGCCAAAACGGTGACCCCATCGGCAAACGCTGCATCTGCGTCAAAACCAACCGTGGCGGCGCGCGCGGGTTCTCGTCAAAAGGTTGTTGCATCGGCACCAAAATCAACGGGCACCGCATCAAGTGGTAACGCGGCGCCGGCGGTTGCGGCCCGTGCGGGTGCCAAGCAAAAGGTTATCAGCACCGGAACCAAGGTTGCGGCGGCAACACAAAACACGGTGGTCAGTGACGAATGCCAACAGAAATATATGGGCTGTATGGACTCGTTCTGTATGATTGATAATGCCAGTGGCGGTCGCTGTATTTGCAGTGATAAAAACGCCGAATTTAATTCCATATTGGCGGAAATTGAAAAGTTGGATGCCCAGTCGTACAAAATGGCGACAACCGGCGTGGAACAGATTGAAATGGGCGATGATGCCGACGCCGCTATTGCCAAGGCTAACGCCGTCGCGGCGTCGTTGACGGCGGAAAAACAGGCCGCGACCGAGGGTAAAAAAACCGTGCGCAAGGCACTGGATTTGTCGGCGTGGAACACACCGATTGATTTGGATGATGACGAGGATATTTTTGATGGCCTTGATACCAGCAACGATGATGCGCTGGATGGCAAAGAAGGTGACGAATTGTACGCGGCGGCAACCAAGCTGTGTCGCGCACAAATTCCGGAATGCTCGGCGGATATGTCGATGTTGCGTCTGATGTATTCCCAACGCATTAAATCGGATTGTACGGCATACGAAAACACATTAAAACAGCAAAAATCGGCCAGTGCGACGAAATTGGCAACGGCCGAAAAAGCCCTT
>CAKQGH010000023.1 GCA_934232895.1 uncultured Alphaproteobacteria bacterium | reverse complement strand
GTATGCGGGGACAGCGATACGTGCACGGGTATGACGACAGATGAAAATCTGGGCGCCAGATCGTTGGAGTATAAGATCTGTGAGTACAAGCAACAAGAGGACGGAACATATCAAGTAGATACAAACGCATGTAAAAATGATATTGGTCTGATTTCTGATACAGATTTGAAGGCGGGCAGAATATTTGCTGGCATGCTGAGTGGTACCATGTATTGGGAACATGTTAACGTCAATTCCGACGGTACGTTGACATCATCCAAAGAATATTTGAAATCTTTGGGCGTTCCTGACTCAGACCCCGATACAGGTGAAGATATAATTAAATCGGAATTAGAGGTATTACGAAAAAATATTGATACGGTCGTGGCGGCAATTGAATCCGACCCAACGGTGCAATATTGTATGACCGGACGCAAGGTTCAAGGTATGCGCACCAAAGACGCAAATGGCGAAACAAAACGGCAACAGATTGGTGCAGATGAAAATGGCAATGTCGAAGGCAGGTTCCCAGAGTTGACCAGCCAAATGAGAATGACCATTGCAAACGCGACATTGAAAAAGGCCAAAGACAATTACTATAAAAAGTATGATGAACTGAACGAAAAAATGACGGCTGACGCTGTGACCCTGGGCGAACGTATGGATGTTGCGGTCGGTCAGGCGGACGATGAGAAGCGTATAACAACAGCTCAAGAATCCTGTGTTGGTTTGGCCAAGGCATCGGCACTGCCACGTACCAGCGTGGCACTGGAAAAAACGGCGGTATTGTGTGCACGTCAATATTGGCTCAACCGTTGCAACGATAATTTAGACAAAATAATAGAAACAGATAAGAAGTTGCAAGAGGCCAGCCTGGCGAACACCGCAGATCTACCATTGGTTGGCAGCAAACAAACAGTTGAATGGAACTATAAAGAAACCATTACATCCACATTCAATCGCGATACACTGGTATGCAGAAAATGTACAACAACACATACATGTAAGACACCAAAACGAGTAAATTCATCGAGTCGTTATTGTAAAGAATGGAATAATCCAACCGAAACATGTACTGACGTCCAGTTCTGATAAAAACGCCCCCCGGGGCGTTTTTTTAGAGCATAGATACCAGAGCATAGAGAATAGATAGCGCGCCACTGCCGCACGTGTTTTGTCTTGTCATCCCGTGGCTTGTCCGGGCCCGCTAAATCGTCAGATTTTGTGGGTGGTGTCCCCAGGGTCCAGGTCATTGAACTCGCGCGTCAGCGCATATAAGTTCCCATCTGGCCAGAGGGGAATTCTGTTTATTCCCGGCACATACTAAGTTCCCCTCCGGTGGAGGGGTGTCCGCCAGGACGGGGTGGTCTTGAGAGCGCATAATGTTGTACAAGTTTCAAACAAAAAGACCACCTCCCCGCTACGCGGTACTCCTCCATGGAACCACCCACAAAATCTGACGATTTTGCGGGACCCGTTGGAGGAGAACTTAGTATGTTCCTGTCGCGGGATGAATTCCCCTTCGCTAAGCGAAGGGGTGGACACGCAGTGGACGGGGTAGTGGTAAATATGTCCCTGCGGGGCAATAGATACCGGCCTGGTACCACCCACGGAATTGATAAATTCCGCGGGGCCCGGGCGCCGGTATGACGGCAAGTGTGAGGCCGCGACAGGGATGCGTGGCACACAAAAAAAGAATTGTCATCCCCGCGCAGGCGGGGATAGGGTCTTGGAAATTACTCTCGTTCATTGTTGTACAATATTTGGTAAAAATGGGTTGATGTCAATATTACCGCCTTCCGCGATATTCTGCGCTTGGCTCGTTGCCACTCGCACTATATAGTCCCTATCCCTGCCTACGCAGGAATGACAATTATGTGTGCGCCAACGGCGCACACTCATTGCTCTCTGCTCTCTAACGAAAAACCGTCCCAATGGGACGGTTTTTCAAAGTTCAAAGTACAAATAATGTGTGCGCCAATGGTGTACTTCATTGCTATTTGCTCTCTGCTCTCTGCTCTCTTAAAAAAACGCCCCAAATGGGGCGTTTTTTATTATATTTAATTTAGACGCGGCGCACTTTCTTGGGACGGCAACCATTATGTGGAATGCGCGTTGTGTCTGTGATGGACTGAACAATCAAGCCCGCATTTGCCAAACCACGAACAGCAGATTCGCGCCCCTGGCCAATGCCACGCATCAAAACATCAACTGTTTTCATACCCATTTCGGCAACTTTTTTGCCAACTGCGTCTGCGACGACGGTCGCTGCATACGGTGTGGACTTTTTTGCGCCCTTGAAGTTATTCGCACCGGCGGTCGCCCATGTCAGCACGGCACCCGATTGGTCCGTAATGGTAATACGTGTGTTATTATTCGTCGCAACAACATGTGCAATGCCGTGCGATACTTTCTTTACTACTTTCTTTTTAGCTTTTGTTACTGCCATTTTATTTTTAACCTTTGTTAGATGTCTTCAATTAACTGTCGTGTTAATCTCTACCTTATTGATAAATTTAAGATAATGCTTTGGGTGCGCCGACGTTGGTAAGCGAAGTGTACAAATGCTACACGAGCGCGCCAACATCAAGCAGACGAGGCATTAGATTAAATTTTATTTACCGTGAATATAGCGCAGCGCAATTTCAATACGCTTTTCTGTCGGAATGTTAACACCTGCTATACGTGCCATTTTATATTTTCCTTTTTATTATTACCATGGGTTGTGCGTGTCCGCACGCCCCTGCTCTGCTGTTTCCCCGGGGGTCTGCCGTCCAGAACCACGGGTATTTTATTTTGCCGTGTTATTTTATCCACAACGCGACAAAAGTCAAATCTTGTTTTGCGTTGCCGCCGTCTTTAACGGAAACGCCCTTTCTTTTGTGCCGATTTAATGACACTGCCGTACTGTTTGGCGACCAAGTACGATTGAACCTGGTTCATTGTGTCCAATACCACGCCCGCCACAATCAGAACACTGGTGCCGCCAATCATCAATGGCATACCAAAATGCGTGTTCAGAACAATTGGCAATACGCAAACCACAATCAGATACAAAACACCAATCGCCGTTGTGCGCGACACGACCGCATCCAAATAGTGGATGGTCTGTTCACCCGGACGAACACCCGGAATATAGCCACCGGCGTTTTTCAGGTTTGTGCTGGTCTCTTCGGAATTAAATATCACCGCGGTTTGGAAATACGCAAAGAACGCAATCAAAATCGTGTATGTGATAATATAAGACCATGTGCCGTATGTAAAGAACGCCATAATCTGTTGCACGAACAAATTCTCGCTTTGTACAAAACGCTGAACAAATGCGGGCAACATCATAATACTGGCCGCGAACACCGGCCCCATGACGCCAGACATATTGACCTTTATCGGCAAATATGACGCGTTTGTATTCATAACACCGTTTGCCATAACCTGGCGCGGGTACAGAATTTGGATGCGACGTTGGGCCTGTTCAAAGAACGCAATCAACGCAACAATGCCGATAACAAACGCAATGACCAACATAATCATCGCTGGCGACATCTGACCAACCGAGCCCAGGCTGAAAATCTTGGCAATGCCGCCAGGAATTTCGGCGATGATGCCGGCGAAAATCAACAGTGATGCGCCCTGGCCAATACCGCGTGCGGTAATTTGTTCCGCCAACCACATAACGAACACCGTGCCACCAACCAATGCAATGATTGCCGACAATTCAAACGCAAAGCCCGGGTTTACAACTGCCGCGACACCATTGACCGGTGCCATAATTTCCAACCCACGCACCACGGCCCAACCCTGGACCACGGCCAAAAATACGGCCAGATAACGCGTGTATTGGTTGATTTTTACACGACCAGATTCACCCTCTTTACGCAATTCGGTCAAACTTTTGCTGGTTGCGGTCAATAACTGCAACACAATCGATGCCGAAATGTACGGGAAAATGTTCAAGGCCAGCACAGACATACGCGACAACGAGCCGCCCGAGAACATATCGAACATTCCCATCATGCCACTGCCCTCGCCAGTGAACAAATGCAAAACCGCCGACGCATTCACGCCCGGCAGCGGAATAAACGAACCCACACGATATACAATCAACGCGCCCAATGTGAACAAAATACGTTTTTGTAAATCAGACAGGTTCCCAAAAAAGTTCTTCAAAAATTTCATGCGTTGCTAACCCTTGACCAGATTATGTTCCCCGATATAGGGGAACATTTGTACGGATTATTTGTTTGTGATTGTACCACCGGCTTTCACAATCGCTGCCTCGGCCGTTTTGGACCATTTGTCGGCAATGATGTTCACAGACGATTTGATTTCGCCCTTGGCCAAAACCTTCAAACCAGACATTTTACGGTTGATGATTTTAGCAGCCATCAATGTGTCAATTGTGATTGGTGATTTTGCATCAATTTTGCCCGATGCGATAAACTTTTCAATATCGCCCAGGTTGATTGTTGCATATTCCTTGGCAAACGGATTGTTAAATCCGAATTTCGGGAAACGACGCAAAATCGGCATCTGACCACCCTGGAATGTTGCCTGCTTGCGGGAACCACTGCGCGATTTCTGACCCTTGTTACCACGGCCAGATGTTTTGCCATAGCCCGAACCCAAACCACGACCAACGCGTTTTGTATCCGCGCGTGCGCCGAAATTATCCATCAATGCATTCAGTTTCATAATTTTTTCCTTTTATCCTATGACCAGTATATAGTCTTTTTTCGCATGCGGAC
>CAKQGH010000022.1 GCA_934232895.1 uncultured Alphaproteobacteria bacterium | reverse complement strand
TTGGCGGCAATTGACGCAACGAACAGCCGGTTCGGAACACAAACATCGTATCGCACAAGTGAATACGCGACGGGATTGGCGGCGAATGTAAACACCAGTATCAAGGCGGTTCGCACATTGATAAAACCAAAGTATCATTTTACGGCAACAACGACATCGGACACAACCACATTCAGTTTTACAATCAGCGCGGCAGGTTCTTTCTATATAAACTGGGGCGACGGCACGGCGATGCAGAAAGTAATAAAACCCAAAACAGGCGCCCAAACCATCAGCCACACATACGCCACCGCCGGCGCATACGACATCCGCATTGGTGGCCGCGCAACGGGGTATCCATCGGTGAATGATAAAAACTCGTCAATATCATTTTCTGATAATAAAAATTTAGCGGGAATAGATGGCAGTTTGGGACGGATATTCCGCAATGTTAATAATAACAAAAATGATTATAACAGTGTTCCAACTTTTTTGGGGACATTTAGTAATTGTACAAACCTGAGTGGCGAAATACCAGAGATATTGTTTGATGGTGTCCCATGGACGCGGGTGCACATGTTTAATAGCACATTTCGGAATTGTAAAAAATTAACTGGCAACATACCTGAAAAATTATTTGCCTCTATTCAGGGGGTGCCACGCGAGATGTTGTTTGCCGCCACATTTCAATACAGTGGTGTGACGGGTTCTATCCCAGAAAAACTATTCGCGGGAATTGTGGGTGATACATCGCCATCAACATATTTTCAGACTTTTTTTGGCTGCAGCGGTCTGACTGGCAGCATCCCTGAAAAGTTGTTTGCGGGGTTGCACGGTCACATGCGAGGGGGGATATTTGCAAATACTTTTAGAGGATGCAGTGGCCTGACAGGTGAAATCCCCGAAAAGCTATTTGCGGGGATAACAGGTGGATTGCCCCAGGGATTCAATGGCACTTTCATGGGGTGCAGTGGTTTAACGGGTTCCATACCTGAAAATTTATTTGCAGGCATATCTGGCGCGCCACGTGCCAGTGCGTTCCAAGAAACATTTTCTGGGTGCAGTGGATTAACTGGACCGATACCGGAAAAGTTGTTCGCTGGGGTCGTTGGTGCCCCGACCTCGAAAGTGTTTAGTGGTACATTTTCTGGGTGCAGTGGTTTAACGGGTTCCATACCTGAAAATTTATTTGCAGGCATATCTGGTGCACCCGCCGAGTCTATGTTTTGGGAAACGTTTAGCGGTTGTAAAAACTTGACTGGCGAAATACCAGCGGGCTTGTTCGCAGGGATACAGGGCGCGCCGGCCAGCCGCATGTTTGAGAGCACATTTCAGAACTGCAGCGGTCTGACTGGCAGCATCCCCGAAAAACTGTTTGCAGGGGTAAATGGTGCACCGGAGACAGCCATGTTTCTAAAGACATTTTATAAATGTGACAAATTGACAGGCGAAATTCCAGCGAACCTGTTTGCCGGGGTAAAGGGGGCACCCGCTGACACTATGTTCAAATACACATTCGGAGAGTGTCATTCATTAGGTGGGAAAATTCCAGATGGATTATTTGCCGGGATATCCGGCGCGGCTGCCCCAAATATGTATAGCTACACTTTTGTTGGTGTTCCGTTGGTCGGCGAAATACCTTTGGGATTCTTGGGCGATTTATCTGGGGAACCAGTTCGCGGTATGTTTTTTGCCACATTCCATCATGTATATAATCTGACTGGGGCATCGGCGCGAAATCCAGATGGCACGCCGCTTTATAAAGTATTTCCAACCGCCTCAACCAGTGATGTTGATTATATGTATTCTTCTTCACCAGGATTGTCGGATTATGCCGATATTCCGGCGGCGTGGAAATAGGGCCGATACCCTGCACTGGGGCGTTTTATGGATTGCCACGCTGCGCTCGCAATGACAATTCTTGGAAAATTAGTGAGTGTGTCGCCTGCGGACTGCGTCCTTGCCGTATCCTGCGCTTCGCTTGGATTGGGTTCCCCGCACTTGCGGTGTCATTGCGAATGAAGTGAAGCAATCTACGGGGCAACGACACCCCGCACGCTACCGCGTGCACCCCTCTGGCCAGAGGGGAATTTGGTTTATTCCCGGTACACACTAAGTTCTCCTCCTGTGGAGGAGTACCGCGTAGCGGGGAGGTGGTCTTTATATTTGAAACTTTGTACAACACTGCGCCCTCTCGAGACCACCCCGGCCTGCGGCCACCCCTCCACCGGAGGGGAACTTGGTACACGGCATAAAAAACATTGTGTCTATAAAATAAGAATCAATACATAAAACGCTCGTCATACCGGCCTGCGCCGGCATGACGATTCTTCTTTTGGGTGTGTTCTGCAATATTGTTGCGGGGCCCAGGCGCCGGTATGACGGTTCTTTTTATTCTTAAAACTTTATCACTCTATCACTTATTCGCTCTATCACTTGTTTTATACCACTACCCCGGCACTTCGTGCCACCCCTTCGCCAGCGAAGGGGATTTTAGACTGCGATGGGGAGGAAATAAGTGCGCCGAATGGCGCGCTATCTATTATCTGTGCTCTATTATCTATGCTCTAAAAAAATGCCCCAGGTGGGGCATTTTTTATTTTACGGTCAATTCTTTGCCGTGGACATCAACATAGACTGTGCTGCCCTCGCCAACGGTGCCGGATAAAATCAGGTCTGCAATTTTATCTTCGACCGCCGATGTAATCAGGCGCTTTAACGGGCGGGCACCGAATGCCTCGTCATATCCGTTGTCGCCCAACCATTTAATCGCGGCGTCCGACACATCCAATGTAATGCGGCGGTCGGCCAGGCGGCGTTCCAGGTTGCGCAACTGGATTTTCACAATGCCCGCCATAACATCTTTGCCCAATGGGTTAAAGAACACGATTTCATCAATACGGTTGATGAATTCTGGGCGGAATTGCCGCTTCACCGCATCCATAGACGGCAGGTTGCTGGTCATAATAATGATTGTGTTTGTAAAGTTCACCACATGACCCTGGCCATCGGTCAAACGACCATCGTCCAAGATTTGCAGGAACACATTAAACACATCGGGGTTGGCCTTTTCGATTTCATCGAACAGCAACACCTGGTATGGGCGACGACGCACCGATTCGGTCAAAACACCGCCTTGTTCATAACCGACATATCCCGGGGGACTGCCAATCAGGCGCGATACCGAATGCGGTTCCATATATTCACTCATATCAATTCGGGTCATGGCCGTGTCGTCGTTAAACAGGTATTCGGCCAGGGCTTTGGCAACCTCGGTTTTACCAACGCCGGTCGGCCCCAGGAACATAAAACTGCCCGCGGGGCGATGCGGATCGGACAGGCCCGCGCGGCTGCGGCGAATTGCACGTGCAACAACCGTCAGGGCGTGATCCTGGCCCACAACGCGGTGACGCAATTCGTCCTCGATATTTAACAGTTTTGATTGCTCTTCCATTGTCAATTTGTCCGCCGGGACACCGGTCCATTTGCTGACAACCGCGGCAATATGTTCCGGTAAAACCGTTTTATACTCGCGCGCATCGGCGTTCAGCTTGCGGATTTGTTCTTCCAGTTCTGGAACCTTGCCATATTGCAGGGCAGATGCCTTTTCATAATCGCCGTTGCGCATGGCGGTTGCAACCTCGGCCTTGGCGGCGTCCAGTGCGGCCATTGCGTCGGACAATGCGCGCATTTTTCCCTGTTCGGCGCGCCAATCGGCGGTCATTTTATCCGATTCGGCCTGCAATTCGGCAATCAGTTTATCCAATTCGCCCAAACGCTTTTTGGAATCGGCATCTTTTTCTTTCTTTAATGCCTGTTGTTCAATTTTCAACTGCATCAAGTGGCGATCAACTTCGTCCAACTTTTCGGGTTTGGATGCAATTTCAATACGGACACGGGCGGCGGCCTCGTCAATCAAATCGATTGCCTTGTCCGGCAGAAAACGGTCGGTGATATACCGATTCGATAATTTTACCGCCGACACCAGCGCAGAATCAGAAATACGCACACCATGGTGACCTTCGTATTTTTCTTTCAGACCGCGCAAAATTGAAATCGTGTCATCAACGGTCGGCTCGTCCACATAGACGGGTTGAAAACGACGCGCCAGGGCAGGGTCTTTTTCAATGTATTGGCGATATTCGTCCAGTGTTGTTGCACCCAAACAGTGCAGTTCGCCACGCGCCAACATGGGTTTTAACAAATTGCCGGCGTCCATGCTGCCTTCGCCTTTGCCAGCGCCGACCAATGTGTGCAATTCGTCAATAAACAGAATAATTCCGCCATCGGCGTCCTTGACCGCTTTTAATATTGCCTTGAATCGCGCCTCGAACTGGCCACGGAACATTGCGCCCGCCATCAGCGCGCCCATATCCAGCGACAACAGTTTTTTCTTTAACAAATTTTCCGGCACATCGCCCGAAACGATTCGTTCGGCCAAACCCTCGACAATTGCGGTTTTTCCAACACCCGGATTACCAATCAACACCGGGTTGTTTTTTGTACGACGCGACAATACCTGGATTGTGCGGCGAATTTCTTCGTCACGACCAATCACCGGGTCCAATTTGCCGTCGGACGCCAGCTTGGTAAAATCTGTCGTATATTTTTCTATCGCCTGTTGCGGCGTTTCTTGCATTTCTTCTGGATTCATGTTGTAAATCCTCCTGTTTGTGTTTTTCGTTGATGGATATATAATATCATGCGCCGCATTTTCAAGGCACAGGAATATATTGCGCACGAAATTTTTTTGTATTATTCTGGGGGCAAACACAAGGATTTATCAAGTATGACAGAATTTTCCAATACAGATATTGAACAAATAAAAAATCACGGCCTGATGGTGGATGCGGTTATGGCGCAAATGGGGGATTTCGTGCGCGGATTTCCATACGCCGATATTACCGCGCCGGCAACCGTTGGAAACGGCATTATTGAATTGACCGATGCGGACATCGCGCGATATGCCGAAAAATATACTGTTGCCCAGACGACGAAAAAAATTGTAAAGTTTGTGCCCGCATCTGGTGCGGCAACGCGTATGTTTCGCGATTTGTTTGAATTCTTGAACACCGGCACAATGAATGGTGTGACGCGACGCGTGCTGGACAATTTGGATAAATTTGCATTTTGGAATGACTTGAAACCTTTTTTGCCGGATAATGCCACCGACCATGATAAAATCGCGTGCATTTTGACCAATGCGGGCCTGGATTACGGTAATTTGCCCAAGGGTTTAATTGCGTTTCACAAATATGATAATTACAGCCGCACCGCCGTAGAAGAACACTTGGTCGAGGGTGCCCAGTACGCCGCCACGAATGGTGTGGTGCGCATTCATTTTACCGTGTCGCCCGAACATACGGCGGGATTCCGTGCAATCTTGGCGCGGGTCGTTCCGGAATACAGTGCGCGGTATGGTGTAAAATATGATATTTCAATGTCGAACCAGCGCGCCAGCACCGACACAATTGCGGTAAACCCGGACAACACACTGTTTCGCACGGACGATGGACGATTGCTGTTTCGCCCGGCGGGCCACGGCGCATTGATTGAAAACCTGAACGATATTGATGCCGATATAGTGTTTATAAAAAATATTGATAATATGACTACCGATGCGTTGCGCGGCGACACAATCAAATATAAACGCACGTTGGCGGGGATGCTGGTTGAATTGCAATCGCGTGCGTTTGAATACCTGGATAATTTCGCGGCGCACGATTTGGGCGAAATTCGCACATTTATTAAAAATGATTTGTGCGTACGCGTGCCAGATGATGCCAATGCCGACGCGTTGCGTGCGATATTGAACCGACCAATTCGCGTGTGCGGCGTGGTAAAAAACAGTGGCGCGCCGGGTGGGGGGCCGTTTTGGGTGCGGGACGAAAATGGCACAGAATCCCTGCAAATTGTGGAATCCAGCCAGATTGCCCCAGATGCCCGCGGTATAATGAACGCGTCGTCGCACTTTAACCCGGTTGATTTGGTGTGTGGTGTGCGTGACGCGCATGGTAACAAATTTGATTTAACACAATTTGTCGACCCGAAAACCGGATTTATTTCGGACAAATCATCCGGCGGTCGCGCACTGCGTGCGATGGAACGCCCAGGATTGTGGAACGGCGCAATGGCGCGGTGGAACACGGTTTTTGTTGCGGTGCCGGCGTCCACTTTTACCCCGGTCAAGGTCGTGACCGACCTGTTATCACCCGAACACGGTAATGCACAAACAAAAAAGTAAAACATTACTTGACATTTCTGGAAATTTAGTATAAATTATGCCCCAGTTATTAAAGGATTATTGATATGCCACGTGTATGTAAAGTTACAGGTAAGAAAACAGAAGTTGGGATGAATGTTTCCCACTCTATGCGTCATACAAAACGCACATTCTTGCCGAACCTGCAAAAATTAAAGTTTCACAGCGATATTTTGAATCGTGATTTCTCGTTGCGTGTTTCGACGGCCGGTCTGCGTACATTGACCAAACACGGCGGTCTGGATGCGTATGTAATGGCGAAACCAGTGTCGCGTTTGACCGACGATATGGCCGCGATTAAGAAAGCGATTGAAAAGAAACAGGGCAAGGCCGCCGCACCTGCGAAAAAGCCGGCTCATAAACCTGTGCGCAGTGCTCGCTTGGTTAAAAAAGTAGAAGCCAAGAAAGCAGCCGCGAAATAATCGCACGGTTTTGGCCCCGTGGCGGAATTGGTAGACGCGCTTGACTCAAAATCAAGTTCTGCAAGGAGTGTCGGTTCGAGT
>CAKQGH010000021.1 GCA_934232895.1 uncultured Alphaproteobacteria bacterium | reverse complement strand
GTATGCGGGGACAGCGATACGTGCACGGGTATGACGACAGATGAAAATCTGGGCGCCAGATCGTTGGAGTATAAGATTTGTGAGTACACGGGCGAGGGCAATGAGCCGTCATCGTGCCGCACCAGTGTTGATGCAATTACTGATGCCGAATTGGGCAAAGGTAATATGAAAGGTGTGGGTGGAGAAACTCACTCGTTCGCCGGCAACATCAATGGAACGATGTACTGGGAAAAGGTTGGGCTGGACCAGGATGGTAATCTGCCGACGGTTGACCAGTACCTGACCAGTATCGGTGTGACGGAAGAAGAATTGGAAAGGTTGAAAAAGCCGACGACCAAAGAAGATAAACAACTGGTCAAGGACATGAACCAATTGACGGCCGAGTTGGATTTGCTGCAGACAAGTATCGACAACGCGATTAATGCCATTGCATCTGACCCGACGGTAAAATACTGTATGGAGGGTCGTACCGTCCAAGGTATGAAGACGGATGGCAAGCGAAGCGATATTGGCAGTGGCGACAAAAATGATGCGCGCTATCCGCAATTATTAAGTCAGATAAAGATAAAAATTGCGAATGCCGCATTAAAGAAGGCCAAGGAAAATTATTATAAAAAGTACGACGAGCTGAACGAAAAAATGTCCCAAGATGTTGCAACATTGGGCGAACGTATGGCGACCATAGCCGGTGAAAATGAAAAGAATGTTCGTCGTGAAATAGCGCGCAAGGAATGTGTGGGATTGGCGGAATCGGCGTCACTGCCGCGTAATGCCGGTATCGTCAAGAAATCAGTAAAATTGTCGTGCGGTGGTCACTGGTGGTGGGGCGTTTGTTCGTTCGTACCAGTATATAGTGAACTGAACAAGGGCGAGGTGACAACCCGTGCTGCCGAAAATACAGAAGAAGGCGAGATGCAATTGCACGGTTCAACCCAGACATCAAACTGGAACTATAAAGAAACGGTCACCAGTACATTTAATTGGGATACTATGGTATGTCATAAATGTACCAAATCGCAACAGTGCAGCGAAACCAAACGCGAAAATTACGCTGACAGGTACTGTAAAACATGGGCCGATCCGGTTGAAACATGTACCGACACACAGTTCTGATGTTGTATTGTAATGTAGTGTTGATTTAGTTATGAAAATCGGTTATAATTCGTCATCGAATATAACCGATTTTTTTGTGTGGGGATGAAAAGGGTAATAATTGCATCTTGGCTTATTTTTTTGGGGGGGATGGGTGTATCCGTCGCGGTCCAAAATGTGACAACGCGTGCGCGCGTTGCGCGTGCCGCAACCGCCACAGCATCTGCACCCGCGGCAACGAATTCCGCCGCGTCGGCGGTTGCGGCACGCGCGGCGAAACCCGCCGCTGTAAAGGCTTCTACGAAAAATACCGCCACATCTAAAACCACGGCAAAGCCAACCGTTGCGGCACGTGCCGGTGCAACCCAACGCGTGGTAAATGCCGGTGGTAATGTTTCGGCGGCGGCGACTAATTCGGTTATCAATGCCGAATGCCAGGAAAAATACAATGGGTGTATGGATACTTTTTGTATTCTGGAAAACGCCAATGGCGGGCGGTGTCAATGCAATGACAAAATAAAAACGTTGGATGCCGAATTTGCCGAAATTCAAAAGCGCGATGAAAAATCGTATGCGTTGGCAACGACCGGTGTTGATTCTGTCAAGAATGATTTTGACGCCGCATCGGTCGTCAAAAATTCTGGGTTGGATTTATCATTGTGGGATGATGCGCCGGCGCCCCAGGCCGAACCAGAGGCCGCCGAATATGGTGCGGCATTGTACCGGACCGCAACCGACGCATGTGTTGAACGCGTGCCCGAATGCGCCGGTCAAATTCAAATGCTGAAAAGTTTATATACGCAAAGCATTAAATCGGATTGCCTGGCGTATGAAAACAGTTTGAAGCAAAGTCGCAGTGCCAGCGAAACTAAATTGGCGGCGGCGGAAAAGGCCCTGCGCGAGGCGGCGTTGGAACAATATCGCGATGCGAATAAATATGACCTGGGGCAATGCACGATTGAATTCAAAAAGTGTATGATGACCACCGCCGAATGTGGTGATGATTTTTCAAAATGCACATCGGTTTCAATAATCAATTCGACCGACGATAATAAATCGCGCCGTGGCCAGGTCAGCGGTTATTCTATTGGTACCGGCACGACCAGTGTTGAAATATCGGCAGGCACTTTTGAAATATTATCGGGTAAAAAACCGTTGTGCGATGGCGTCACAAAACAATGCACGAATGTTGCCGACAAAGTGTGGGATACTTTCCTGCGCGAATCTGCCACAACAATCAAGGCGGCCGAATTGATTGCCGAAAACAATGCCCGCCAAAATTGTGCGAAAAATATTTCCGAATGTTTCCAAACCGCGTGTCACGATAACATTGACCCGAATGACCCCGATGGTTCATACGATATGTGTTTGACGCGGCCGGGGACTATGCTGAATTTCTGTCGCGAACCAATGACGACATGTGGTATTGACCCAACCAGTATTGCGACCGCCGAGAAATCAAAAATTTGGGATTATGTTGTGGCGCGTTTGGCGGCGATGCGTGTCGATGCCTGTACGACCGAGGTTCGTAAATGTCTGCAATCCGAGGATAGATGTGGATCTGATTATACCCAGTGTGTTGGTCTGGATACCGACACGATTATTCGTATGTGTCCGTATGACAAATTGACCGGGTGCCAGAAAGTATATGGTGCCGAAAATGTGCGCGATAATGCTGTGTATGAACAATTGGCCACCATGGCCCAGGGCATTATGTTGAACATTGATACGAATATGTTGGCCAAATGCCAAAGTGCCGTGGACCAGGCGATGATACGTGTATGTGGCGATGCCGACAATTGCAACAATTTTATGTTGTCTGATAATATGGGGGCGCGTTCGCTGCGGTATCGAATTTGCGAATGGGGAATGAATGACAACAATGAAATGGCCATTGATTATAATAAATGTCGTACGGATGTTTCGCAAATTGGCGACACGGAACTGGGACGTGTTGTTGGTGCCACCGGCGAGGGCGCCGTTGGACCAATTACCCCATTTTCGGGCGTGCTGGACGGTGTGATTTATTGGGAAAGTTTGGATTTGGATTCAGATGGTAAATTGATTGGGGTTGATGAATATCTGGCCCAGGCCCAGGACGAAGGCGCGAACGAGGAACAAAGACTGCGCATTGAAAATGAAATTGCGGCATTGCAAAGCACCGTCAATGGTGCAATCGCGGCGGTGGAATCAGACCAGACGGTTCAATGGTGTGTGGCCGGCCGTAAATTGGATGGCGTCAGCACTGAAAGCGTTGCGCGTTTCCCGAACCTGACCAAATCTACGCGTATTAAAATCGCCCACAGCGCATTAAAGGCCGCCCAGGATAATTACTATAAACAATACGACGCGTTGCAAACCAAAATGTTGCAAGATTATGTGACCATCGCCGATCGTATGAGTGCGGTTCGTGACGAAAATGATAAAGATGCCCGTCGCGAGGCCGGTCGTATGTCGTGCGTTGGTCTGGCCGATGTTTCGGCATTGCCAAAATCCAAGGCACCACCGCGCGGCCTGGGTGGGGTGATTGTGTCTGCAATTGCCATTGCCATAGCGGTTGTTGTGGTCAGTGTATTTACCGCGGGTGCCGGGGCTATTGCCGCGGGTGCTGCTGCGGGTGCCGCTGCGGCGGCTGGGGCCACTGCAACAACTGCTACGGTTACAGGTACGGCGGTGGCTTCAAGCCTTGTAGCTGGTGCAAGTGTTGGTTCGGCGACTGCGGCGGGTGTTTCGGCGGCTATGGGCGCAGGGGCGGCTTTTACTTCGGCGGCTGCGGCGAGTGTTACGGCGACCGCTGCGGCAACCGCATCGTTGGCGTCCAGTGCGGCAATTGCCACGGCGGCGGGTGTTGGTATTGGGGCCGGGGCCGTTGGTCTGGCGGTCAGTGGTGGCATGAATGGGTATAATTCCAACCCCGGTGTGCGCGATGTTCGGGAACGCACTTTGTCGGGCGAGGCCAAAGTAGAACAGTGGAATTTTAAAGAATATGTGACCACAAAATATAATTGGGAAACACTGGAATGCCATCGCTGTATCAAACGCACTCAATGTGCCGACACAAAAACACCGGCGTTTGGCGAACCATATTGTAAAAAGTGGGCCGATGCGACCGAAACTTGTGACGATATTAAATTCTGATAAATAAAAATCCCCGCCCGGGGATTTTTATTTTAATTCATCCAAATTTGTAATAATCGCTATGCCATCGGATTCCCATTGTTCGCGTTTTTTGTCGAAATCCATTATGTTGGGGTGCGGGATATACATCACCGGCGCGACATTGTGCGTATCGGCGGCGGCGCGCACGGCGACAATGGGCGATGCTTTTGTTTTGCCAGATGCAAACCAATTTGTGTCGTCGGCGACCCAGAAAGCCCCGTCGTCATGTGTGGCGATTGCGAATTTGTCGGTAATAATTATGTCGTTATCAATTGCGACAACTGGAATATTTTTTTCGCCCAGATATTCCAACACCGGATTGTCTTCGTTTAATGGCATTTCGACATCGGTGCCGGTGTCATCGGCATCATCGTCAAAATTTATTTCGGTAAATACTGGCGCGGTCATATTTGATATATCGTCGGCAATTGATGTGTCACCATCGCCCAGGTCAAAATCGGTTGGCAATGGTAAATCGCCTGGCGCGGTTGTGTCGGGGGCTGTTGGTGCGGTTTCCGATGGTGCGCCCGCGCTGCGCATATTAAATGATGAAAATTGTTCGCGGCCAATGCCACTGCGTGCGCGCAAAAATGCCCCGCGCAGTTCGGTTGGCAACCCGTCCGGCAGGGCGGGCGTGGCATCGTTTTGTGTGGTGGCGCTGGGCGCGGGTTCGGTTTCCGCGGGTGCGGCGGCCGTTTTTGGGGCAATTGGGGTTGGGGTCATCATTTCAATAATGCGTTTGATAACGCCCGGCACCGGAATGGTGAACATAAACGCATTGTTTCGCGCGGTTATAACGGCGGTTGCAACATATAACGGCACCACCGCCAAAATCATAACACCAAATGTAAATCCGGCAAAACCGCGCAATTCGGCATTGTACAGGTGTACCCACTGGTGCGATGAAAATATGTCGAAATTAAACATTACACGAAATATGCACCACATTGCCGCAATGTAAAGTACCGTCCATATAATGACGGCGCGCCGCGATGCAATAAAATCTGTAATCTTTTTCATGCTTGAAATTATAGACAATAATATAATTTTGTCAATATTTAATCGTGTTCGTCAAAAAATATGTTGTTTTGATTATGTCGCTCTAAAAAAGGCTTTTTTTTAGACCATTTTTATGGCATAATAAAGCAAATCAAAGGGAGATGTTTTATGCAAAAATTGCTGAAAGTATTTGGTGTGTCGGGCGCGGTTTTCGGGCTGTTTGCCGGGTTTGTTGGCGCAAATGCCGCATCGCCGCGTGACGGTTATAATGTGCGTGCCGCGTCTAATTCGGGGGCGACCCAGCGTATGCCATCTATGCCAATATTGCCGATAAATACGGTCGGAAATGTGTCGACTGATTTGCCGACGCCGGGAACGACGGTTCTGCCGAACCCTGAACCAAACCCGAATCCGAACCCAGACCCAGATCCCAAACCAAATCCGGATCCAGAATGCCCGGATGGCGGTGTGAAAAATTCAACATACACTGTTGACAGTTGTATGAGTGATATTTTGTCCTGTGTCGACAGTGGGGCATTGCCGGGCGGCATCAACGATTTGTTTAACGAGGATTTGCGCAATTCAATCATGAACGGCATGAATCTGTGCGCGGCCCAGGTCGATACTTGCATTACATCGGTGCGTCGCGATTGTTCTAATGTTTACCGCACAACGGCCGATGTTTGGTTGGATTTCAATTCGCGTAAAATTCAGCCCGAATATTACAGCTTTGTTTTGCGCAAAACGGGTTTAACACCGAACCAGGCGGAAAACACATGTATGTTGTTGGATAAAAATACATACGGTTCGTCGTTCAGTGCCGTCGCAAATAATGGCGTCGTCACATCGGAATACAACAACCGTGTTGGCGCATACAACAGCCAAAACGGCAATTCGTTGGTCAAGGGTCAACCCCAGGGCGCAACCGTGAACAACAATAATTCTGGTGTTGATGGTCAACGCGGGCACTATGCGCGTTGGGATGCAACAACCGCCGAATGCTGGATTCGTGTTGCGGCATATAACAAAGATTCCCAGATTAAAAACAGCTGGCTGTTTGGCGCCGCGGGCGACGATAAACCGGCCGAGGTCTGGAAAGTTGCCGGCGATACATTCACATGCAACAAAGATTTGTTCGGATTTTCGTTGATGAAACAGACCAGCACCGCCGCGGTTGTCGGCGTTGGTGGCGGAACCGTGCTGGGCGTTGGTATCGGTGCGGCGGCGGGTCATGGCGACCGTGAATTCGATTGCAGCAATAAATCCCAGGTCAAAGAATTGTCTGAACAATTGCGCACGGGTGGCAATATTGCGATTTTGAATGAATATTTGGATTCGTCAAACCGCATATCGTCGACTGGCGGCACATTGACCAAGGCACAATGCGAAGAAATCGTAAAACTGAACGATGTTCGTTATCAATTGTCAACGGCCATGGATAATTGCAAGGGTGGCGCGGGTACGACGGTGACAACGGTCACTGTTGCCGGGGCCGAGGTCAATTGTTCCGGGTATACCGATATTGAACAGTGCTTTAATTCTGTTGCAGAATTGAATGCCTGTGCGGGCCAGGGCTTTACCACATTGTCACAATGTGCGGCGTTGCTGGCGCGTAATGGTGTGACAACGGCACAAAACACCGTCACCACAACGGAATTGGCGGCGGGCTGTTCGTTCCATCCAATCAACAAGGCCAAAGAAATGGGCGAGGGCATTTATTGTACCGCCGGCGGCAGTGACTGTATGAGTGCCGACGACATCCGTGCGGATTTGAATCGCTTGTCGCGTGTTTTGGATAATCTGGAAATATTGGAAGGCCAAGAATCCAATATGGGTAAAAGCATCGCCATTGGTGCGGCGGCTGGTGCCGGCGCTGGCGGTTTGGCCACGGCTATCACGGCATTTGTCGAACGCAGCAACATCAGTTGCCACGTCGGCGATGGTCTGGAACAGGTCGGATTTGGTAAATCGTATTCAATTGGTTCGCTGAAAGATTTCTATGTTAAATGGAATCTGCGTCTGCCGGATACAGTTGCACCAACGGCCCAGGTCACCGATTGTGATACATGGAAAGCGGCATGTGGCACATTGAACAGTTCGTCACAATGCAACGCCGCCCAAATAAATTATAAACCGGCGGGTGCGAATACCGTGACATTGGTCAAAACGGCATGCAAAATGTCGGGCAGCACCTGTATAGAAAACACCGCTGTTGCAAAATCGCGCGGTGCGTGCAAATAACCGGTTTTTGGTTTATAGTGTTCTCCGCCGCCCCATCCGGGGCGGTTTTTAATTCCCCGCCACCGAAGGGGTGTCCGCGTAGGCGGACGGGGTAGTGGTAAATAAGTCCCTGCGGGGCAATGGTGACCCTCCTACGCCGGTATGACGATTTGTTTTGTGCTGTGTTCTGCAATACCGTCGCGGAATAAAGTTCCCATCCGGTGGAGGGGTGGCCGCAGGCCGGGGTGGTCTTGAGAGTGCACAATGTGGAATAAATGTAAGACAAAAGACCACCTCCCCGCTACGCGGTACTCCTCCATGGAACCACCCACAAAATCTGACGATTTTGCGGGCCCCGGTGGAGGAGAACTTAGAGCGCAACGGTAAAAACAGAGTTCCCCTCCGGTGGAGGGGTGCCCGTAGGGCGGGGTGTCGGCAGCGCATCAGTGATAGAGCGATAAAGTTTTTATTTTTTCTTCTGATAAAAAATCCCGATAAAATCCCCGCGATGCCGCGGTGGACGGGGCGCGGCGCAAAAAAAGAAGTGCCGAAAAAAACGGTGGTTTAATTTCGACACTGACTGTGCACAATTATACCCAGAAATCCG
>CAKQGH010000020.1 GCA_934232895.1 uncultured Alphaproteobacteria bacterium | reverse complement strand
GCGCCAAAAATTAAACCGTCGCTTGTCGGCGGTTTTGTTTTTGTTGTGCATCCCGCGATTTGAACGCGCACGCGTTCGACAACGAGTAGGCAAGCCAAGCGACAGCACAGGCGAGCTGTCACGAGTGCCACGCAGACACGGCGGATTTTTAATCCGACGGTCGAGTGAATCCGTCCGGGTTGCGCCAAAAATTAAACCGTCGCTTGTCGGCGGTTTTGTTTTTGTTGTGCATCCCGCGATTTGAACGCGCACGCGTTCTGGGGTGGGCCAATTATACTATATGAAATTTTTCCTTGTATTTGCCCCGCCCGTTTTAATACAATCGCCGCAAAGGAATTTGTATGAAACGCACTATGATTTTGTTGTTGCCGTTGGCGTTGGCCGCATGCAACAGTATGTATATAAAACCCGGCACATTGGACAAAACACAAACCGTTTATGCCACACGCGGTGGGTACTCTATGCGGCGCAGCATTAAACAGCGTATGGAATCACGCGGATACCATGTTGTGGTTGGCAAAGAAACATCACACAATGATTTCTCGGATGATGCGTCCGATATTGAACTGACCAAGGTTCAAATTTCATCTGATGTTCGGTATGTGGTCAAAGTTTCCGAACGCCGCGAAAAGTTCTTTGCTTTTTGGTGCCCATTTAATGGTTTTTGGTGGTGGAATTTTAATGTATCAATTGCCGACCAAAAAACCGGTGAAGAATTGATGACCTGGCGCGGTCGTGGTTGCGCGAACAGTTCATTGCGCAAACTGGACGCGGCATTGGACACATTGGAAATGAAATAGTCCATAAATCATCAACCAAAATTACATGGCCAACATATCGGCACCATAGGCAACGTCACTGACTGTGTTCAGGTCGATTGCCTTGCTTTGTATAATTGACGTGTCAATTGCCTTGGTTGTGATTTCCTTTTCTTTCAATTTCGGCAATTTTTTCTTACCCAGACCCGATTCGTGGTTTGATTGGTATTCTTTGGCCTCGGTTGGATTGTATGCGCTGGGGTCTATATTACACGCACGTAGAACCTTTTCTTGGGCACTGCTCAAATTATCTGGTGCACGACGGTATATATCCAGACAACTTTTGAACCGCGTATCGGTCGCACAGGCATAGCATTTATAGAACATATCGCGCGAATACTGTTTGGCCGCCGATTTGCTGATACATTTGCCGCTGACAGGGGATTCATATTCGAAACTTTTGCAGCCAGTGTTTGTTTTAGGCGTTTCTTGTTTTGGTTCTTCCTTTGGGGTTTCCTGGGGTTTATCTTTGCAAGCCTTGGTACCACTATCCCAAATTTGGCCCGACGCACACGTTTTACAATTACCACTGGCGTCAACACCCATGGTCAACCCCGAACACGCAACGCATTTACCGCTGCTGTCTTTGCCCTGGCCAGACAAACAGTTGAGCGTTTGGGCGGCATCGGCCTCTTTCCTGCTATCGCCTTTGCTGGTGCATTTGGAACCATCCCAGTGTTGGCTGCTGAGCAAACATTTGTGACAACGCCCCTTCTCATCAACACCACGGTCATCGCCGGTACATGCAATACATTCGTTTGACAACAGGCTTTTGAATCCCTGGCCACTGGGGCATTTTGATACACACGCGCGATTGCGCAACATTTTATCACTGGGACATGATGTCGGTACTGTGCAATCATCGGTCTCGGTTGTGTCACACACCGTTGTCCTTTCTGTGTATTCACATGTGCCACCGCCAACGGATTTTGTCTTTTTCGTACTGCTTTTTGTCCATGTTAACCCCTCGACAAATTTTCCTTCCTTTTCACCGGTTCCACCACAACACCAAAATGTTCGACCAGCATGTACAAAACCCTTGCCATCGTATATCCAATTTTTTTTATTTTTCTTTGTTGCCCCATTGCTTCGACACGATTCCGCCTGATATCCACAAAACCAGTATTCATCGCTGCCTTTGTCATCAACCCAACATTCATTACGGTATCCGGCATAGAACTCCGCGTGGACTGGGTATATAACCAATGCACAAATCATAACCAGAAAAATTTTACGCAGCATATTCATTTCATTCCCCCTGTGGGTGCTATGTTCTTTGCCGAAAAAAACGGTGGTTTTTTGCGCAATAAATACCACTTGACCAACTGGCGGATTTCTGGGTATAATTTCCGTATAAAAGTGCCGTAAAAAACCCACCGTTTTTTTCGGCACTTCTTTTTTTACGCCGCGCCACACCCACCGCGGCATTGCGGGGATTTTTGTGGATATTTTTATTTGTCCCTGCGGGGCAATGGACCCCGGCCTACGCCGGGGTGACGGTCTTTTTTATTCTTAAAACTTTATCACTCTATCACTGATGCGCTGCCGACACCCCGCCCTACGGGCACCCCGGCTTCCCAGAGGGGAACTCTGTTTTTACCGTTGCGCTCTAAGTTCTCCTCCACCGGGGCCCGCAAAATCGTCAGATTTTGTGGGTGGTTCCATGGAGGAGTACCGCGTAGCGGGGAGGTGGTCTTTTTATTTGTCCCTGCGGGGCAATGGTGACCCTTCTGCGCCGGTATGACGGAGATGAGTGAGTCCGCAACGGGAATGCGGGGCACATAATAAAAAGAATTGTCATTCCTGCGTAGGCAGGAATAGGGTCTTGAAAATTACTTCTGTTCGGTGTTGTACAATATTTGGCAAAAAGGATGAGGCTAATATTACCGCATTCCGCGATATTCTGTATTTGGCTCGTTGCCACTCGCACTGTATAGTCCCTATTCCTGCCTACGCAGGAATGACAATAATGTACGCGCGCCGAATGGCGCGCTATCTATTCTCTATTATCTATTCTCTATGCTCTAAAAATGCCCCAGTGGGGCATTTTTTATTCGTCAATTGCGGCGTATTCACAGAACCCTTCGTTCGTGTCACAACGGGAAATTGTGCCCTCGCTGATGAAATAGCCCTGGTCGTGCAGGCATGCCGGACATACCTTTGGGGCCTCGGTCCCAATGTGCCACATACCGCAATTTGTGCAGCGCCACATAACAATGTGATCCTGTTTGAACAATGTGCCGCTTTCAATTGCATCAATCAATGCACGATAGCGCGATTCGTGATAGCGTTCGGCATAACCGATGTTTTTCAAAACATCTGCAATTGCGGGGAATCCCTCTTGCGCGGCGATTTGCGCAAATTTCGGATACATATTGGTGTTTTCTTCGTGTTCACCGTATGCGGCGGCCTGTAAATTTTCCAGTGTTGTGCCGATTTTGCCCGCCGGGAAAGATGCGGTTATTTCCAAATCGCCACCTTCCAGAAATTTGAACAAGCGCGATGCGTGCTCTTTTTCTTGGTCGGCTGTTTCCAAAAATATTTTTGAAATTGCCTGGTATCCCTCGTCCTTGGCACGGGACGCAAAGAAAGAATAACGGTTGCGCGCCTGGGATTCACCGGCGAACGCAATCAACAAATTTTTTTCTGTTTGTGTGCCTTTTAATGATGTTTGGGCCATTTTGTTTTTCTCCTTTACTGTTTTGGTTTTGTTGCCCAAATTTTATCAGAAAAAAAACAAATTGCAAACGGTGGGCGCGGCGGGCTATTTCCCCGGGGTTCGTACAATATTTTTGCACGCAACAGAATGGATTAAATCCATATATTCATCGTACAGACGAATACCCAAATACGCGCGCGCATCGGCAATTGTTTTGCCGTATGACCAATATGTCCCGTTATCGGTCGTATATTTCGCCACAACCACATCAAAAACCGGCGGCAATACGCCATAGCAATTATATGTCAACAACGCCGCCGAATAATATTCAAAGAAAGTCCGTTCGCTGTACGGCAACCGCGCCCCCATTATCAGGCGCCGATCGCGCACCGTGCGAATGTCATAATCGTGTTTATCCTGGACCCGCCACAGACCGCCAATGAATTCAACATCGTCGCGCGGCACCAAACGCAATGGAACCTTTGTATCATCAGATTTATACGCCATTGCACCGGCGGCGCAATCCATATTGTAAGCAATTGCTTTGTCATCCGCCGATTTATACGCCGCCAGCGGATTGCGATTATTACTGTGCATTTTCAACCAATCCCAAGAATTTCTTTTCAATTGCCGCAATCAATTCATTTATACCAACGCGACCGGCGGCACTGATTGTGATGATTTCTGGTTTCTTTTTACGGCCAAACGATTTTTTGAATTCCGCCAGACGCGTTTTTAATTCGTCGGCATCAATCGCATCAATTTTATTTATGACCACCATTTCGGGCTTGCCCGTCAGTCCGCCACCATACGAATCCATTTCATGGCGAATTGCCGCATATCGTGCCACCCAATCGGGTTCGGTACCGTCAATTACATGCAGAATCATCTTTGTCCGCTCGGCATGGCCCAGGAAACGATCGCCCAGACCGACACCGGTGTGCGCCCCCTCGATAAGACCGGGCAAATCGACCATCACAAATTCACGATTGTGCGCGTACATAACGCCCAATTGCGGATTCAGTGTTGTAAACGGATAATTTGCAATCTTTGGCCGCGCCGATGTCACCGCCGACAACAATGTAGATTTACCAGCATTTGGGAAACCAACCAAACCAATATCGGCAATCAGTTTCAGACGCAACACGACCGTGCGTTCTTCGCCCGGCAAGCCATCGTTCGCCTGGCGCGGGGCACGATTTGTTGGGCTTTTGAAATGCAGGTTTCCCCACCCGCCATTTCCGCCACGCGCCGCGCGATATTCCATACCATCGGCGGACAGGTCGGCGTATTCAATCTCTTCATTTTCAGACAAAATAACGGTTCCCGTTGGTACCGGCAAAACCAGTGTTTCGCCCGATGCTCCCGTGCGCATTTTACCCATACCATTTTGGCCGCGACCGGCCGCAAAACTGGTCTTGAAACGGTAATCAATCAATGTGTTCACGTTTGGAATTGCACGAAAAACAATATCGCCACCACGACCGCCATCGCCACCGTTGGGGCCGCCAAACTCAATATATTTCTCCCGGCGGAAACTGGCACTGCCATTGCCACCATCGCCCGCTTTGATTTTTATCTTTGCCTTGTCCAAGAATTTCATTTTTTGTCCTGTTTTCATTGATTATAACTTAAAAACTTGCAATTTCCACAGTAAATATTTATAATGTATGGGTCGCGCAAGCGATGATGATTCTGAATTCTGTGTGGAATAGACGCATTGGACTGGGGGGCGGTACCCCACAGCTCCACCAATTTTTTCCATTTCAGAAAATCATTGTGGTTGTGGATATGCGCCGTTTTCAAGATGGCAAGTGTATTGGAGATACACGACCATCGCAGAAAACCAGCAGATACCAACCAGAATGATTTTATTGGGGCTGACATAGTTTCGACAGGCGCAGTAAAGACAACAGATTGAATCCGACATGGCGTCGTTAAAAGCCGATAAAAAAATGAATGGCGATAGAATCGCTGCGAACGACAATGTTCGCCTTGCAATGGCTGCCTAATATGGCATCGGATATGATTGGCAATTGTTGATTATATCCATTTCGCTTATTGCGGGGCCGTCGGGTGCCCGGCAACAGAAACCCGACATTTATGAATATGAAACAAAAACAGAAAGGCAGAAAAATGTTTGGAAAAGTAAAAAAAGTATTCTTTACAGGTATGTTTGGTATTTTGTACATCTCTTTTATCGCCCAGATGGTATATGTTTTGGGTTGGCTGAACGGGTTTGAAAATCAATTGTTGGCAATGGCGGCTTTGTCATTTGAATGGTTGGTTTTGATTGCCGCGCGCTATTTGTCAAAACGTTCCAGCAACACCGCACAGTACAATGGTTTTAACGGCCGTCGTCGTTAATATTCTGTGCACAGCGCAATTCAAATCCCCCGTTTTTGGGGGATTTTTTATTAGTCTTGAATTATTGTAAAAATATCTTATATTTGTTCTGCTATGACAGAATATATTTTACCTTTTCGTGATTTAATTGTTCATCCGGATTCAACGGTGCCAATATATATTGACAACCCGCAATCTGTATTGTGTATTGAAACCGCAACTGGCACGGGCGGGCGCATTGTTTTGGTGCCCCAGCATTCGTGGGGATACCCCACATCGCCCGATGATATTTACGACACCGGGACGTTGGGCGAAATTGTCCAGGTTCTGCGTATGCCAGACGGTGCGATTCACGCAATTGTGCACACAATCAGCGCGGTGCATTTAACCGATATCAACATCACGGGCGGACTGTTCACGGCGCACACAACGCCAATTGAAATTGCAAACGACGACACCGCCGAACAGGTGATTGCCTTGCGCGATAAAATTGCCGAAAATATGCAGGCATTGTCTGGTGCGCGCAAATTCAAAATGGATCGGTTGCGCAGTGTTATGCAAAACTATCCATTGGGCGCATTTGTTGACGCGGCAATTCAAATGGCGGGATTGGACACCGATGTTGCCGTGCGCATTTTGGCAACAACCAATTGGTATGATAAACTGACGATTTTATTGGAACAAATCAATCTGATTTTGGCCACGGCAAAAATAGAAGATTCAATCAACCGCCGCATTCAATTACAGATGGAGCGCGGCCGCCGCGACGCCATTTTACAGGAAAAACTGCGCGCCATTCAACACGAGATGGGCGAAGACAGCGAAGAAATGGATTCTGAAAATATGCGCAAGCGCATTATGCGTGCGGCACTCCCCGCAGATGTTCGGGACAAGGCTTTGTCTGAATGGCGGCGTATGCGTTCCATGGCGCCAATGTCAAACGATGGAGCGTTGTTAAAATCGTATCTGGATGAATTGCTGTCGATGCCGTGGGATAAATCCGACAAATCAGAAATTGATTTACGCACCGCACGCGCCGTTCTGGACAGCGAGCATTCCGGCATGCAACCGGTCAAGGAACGCATTTTGGAACACATTGCCGTTATGAAAAAAACCGGTAAAAACCAGGGCAGCATTTTATGCCTGGTGGGCGCGCCGGGTGTTGGTAAAACATCACTGGGCAAATCAATTGCAACCGCGCTTGGTCGGAAATATCAGCGCATATCGTTGGGCGGCATTTCGGACGAGGCCCACTTTCGAGGACACAGAAAAACATACATTGGCGCACAAACTGGGCGTATTATGGACGCACTGAAACGGTGCAAGACGAATAACCCGGTTATTGTGTTGGACGAGATTGATAAAATGGGGCGCGATTGGCGTGGTGATCCGGAATCGGCATTGCTGGAAATTTTGGACCCGGAACAAAACAAGACTTTCCGTGATCATTATCTGGAGGTTGATTTTGACCTGTCCAATGTGATGTTTATCGCAACCGCGAACAGTCTGAATATGTCGGCGGCGTTAAAAGACCGTATGGAAATCATCGAAATTCCCGGGTACACCATCGAAGACAAAATTCAAATTGCGCGCGAGCATTTGATTGACCGTGCGGCACGCGACACCGGGTGGGTGCCTGAAAATATTATCATTGATGATGCGGCATTGCGCCACATAATTCAAAACTATACATCGGAACAAGGTGTTCGTGAATTACAACGTGAATTGACGGCTGTGTTGCGTCGTGCATTGTTATTAAATGACGGCAATGATGTAAAAACCGAATTCACAATTGATAAAATCGACGAATTGTTGGCCGCACATAAATCTGCCGGATTTTCCAAGCGGATTGGTTTCGGCGTTCGGATATAGGAAATACAAATGATATTGGTTATAAATACATCTGGGAATGATTTGGAATTCGTTTTGGGCGACGCGTACGCGAAAATTCCGGTCGAAAAACAATCATTGGCATTGCCAATCGAATGCGAAAAGTTTATGAAATCGTGTGGCACATCGTGGCGCGATTTACGCGCGATTGCCGTTGTTGTTGGTCCGGGCAGTTTTACCGGCATTCGCCTGGGCATCGCGTATGCCAAGGGTCTGGCCATGGGGCTGAATATTCCGGTGGTGCCAATCAACGCATTTGAATTGTACCTGGCCGCGAGCCCTGACGCGTTTGTTGCAATTGATTCGGGCCGTGGCGATTTCTTTGTCGCATCGGCAAAAACGGCACCACAAACAATGGGCATTGATGCATTGGAAACCCGTCAAATGGAATGCCCGGCAACCGTTGGCCATAAACCATTTGATTTGAAATTGGCGACAAAAATCGCCGAACAAAAACTGGCCGCCGGCAATTTGGACGCCGTTGTTCCAATGTACCTGCGCCCTAGTTATGCCGAAGAAAACGCTAAAAAATGTTAAACGAACTGGAACATTTACACGCACTGTGTTTCCCGCACAAACCATGGTCGGCGGTCGATTTTGCAGACCTGAAAAAATCGGGCTGTGACATTGTGGCCAGTCAAAACGGCTTTATCGTATATCGCGCCATAACGCCCGAAGCAGAACTGATTACCATTGGCGTGCACCCCGATGCCCGCCGTGGCGGCATTGCGGCAACCATGATTGAATTGATGGTGCGTGACCTGGCCGCACGCGGCGTTAAACGCATATTTTTAGAGGTTGCCGAAAACAACCGCCCTGCCCGCGCGCTGTATGAAAAACACGGATTTGTCGTTGTTGGGCGTCGCCCGAAATACTATGACGGAATTGATGCCATTTTAATGGCACGCGATTTATAATTCACCATTTACAAAATTCAAAACACGCGAATCAAATATAACATCACGCGGTCGCAATGGCGACGCAATATGCATGTCACCTGCCGCCCGCGTGCGCGACAACGCAACGTATGTTTGTCCATGCGCAAACGCCCCACGCGAAATATCAACCACAACCGCATCCAGTGTTTTGCCCTGGGCCTTGTGTATGGTCATGGCATATCCCAGATTCAGCGGGAATTGTTTGAAACTGCCGACCTCGGTCTCGACAACGCGGTCGTTTTCATCGCGGCTGTATTCTATCTTTTCCCATTTTTCGAGCCGCACCGACACAACATCGCGTGATTTGTTTAACAATTGAACGACTATTTCGCGCGCCGACAACGATTGTACTATTCCCATCGACCCATTGTGCCATTTGTCACCATTTTTAACAAAGACGACCAACGCCCCAACCTTTAATGTTAAATTCACCGGCGCGGGGGCATCGCGTTCGGCAAAAGTCCCCGACAATGTCCCGGTATATGTGACATCGGGCGCGCCAATTTGCGCCAATCGGTCGGAATTTATGCGTTCGGCCACCGCGCGAAACGGTGTGATTATAACGGCATTTGCGCGCCGCCCCGCATCGTCAATTTTGCACGAATTGAAAAATTCCAGTGCGTCCAAATCACCCCCACGCAGACGTCTCAGATTTTTCAGCAATGGCAAATCGTTTTGCCGATATACACATTCAAAATTAAACTTTTGAAAATCGCACCGCGCCGCCACATGCGCATCAAAAAAGTACGCGTTTTCATGCCCGTATGCCTGGCGATACATTTCGGCGGCGTCACGCGTGATGACCGGTGGCAATTGAAACAGGTCACCAATCGCTACAACCTGGATTCCGCCAAACGGCGCATTATTGTGCCGCGCACTGCGCGCCAATATGTCCATGGCATCCAATAAATCGGGCGCCACCATAGAAATTTCGTCAATTATTAAAACATCGGTCGCGTTTAGTATGTTGCGCGGCTTGGCCTTTAATTTCAACAGTTCCGGCATAATAAAATCGCGCGGCTGAATTTGAAACAGCGAATGAATGGTTTGGCCCCCAATATTCAACGCCGACACCGCCGTTGGACACGCACAGACGACCCGTTTGTTCAATGCCGATTTCAGATAATTCACAAATGTCGATTTTCCGGTGCCCGCCTGGCCCAGAATCAGCAAATTAGCATTGGAATGCGCCACCGCGTTAAACGCAGCAATTTGGGTTTCGTTCAAAATAGGCACAATTGTATCCATGCGCCCATATTGGCACAAGCGTGCTAAAAAATAAAGCAGATAATAAAAATGACTTGCAACGGATGCGAAAACATATATAATTGCGACCGTGGGTTAGTAGCTCAGTTGGTTAGAGCGGAGCGCTCATAACGCTTTGGTCGTGGGTTCGAGTCCTACCTAACC
>CAKQGH010000019.1 GCA_934232895.1 uncultured Alphaproteobacteria bacterium | reverse complement strand
ATTTCCAAATCATAAGAATTGGTAATAACAGAAGCATCGACGCCCTGTGCGGTGCAACTGTTCAAGACGGAGGTTTTGCAACGCGCCGCCGCGGTTTTATATAACTGTTCGCCGCGTTGGTTGCTGATGCTGGATGTGTCAGACGACGAATTGCCCAAGAATGCACTGAGGTCGAAACCGGCGCTGCTGACGCTGAAATCCAACAAACCGGACAGGTCCATGCTGATGCCGGTGTCGGCGGTGGATGTCGCCGTGCCTGATTTGACATTCACAATCATATTTTTAACCTTGTCCAGGTCGGTTTTTAACTGGCTGCTGTCGCTGGATTTTGACATTTGCAATTCAGCCTCGGTCTGGGTGAACAATGTGTCAATTTCGTCAGACGACAAACCGATGTATTGAATCTTTTGTGCAACGTTTTGCAATTCTTCGGTTGCCTGTTTCAATGCGGTTTCGGTTTTTTCGTAATTCTTGATATTTTTGCTGCAACTGCAACGACCCTGGTTGTCATCCAGAACATTGCAGAAATTATCCATACATGATTGATATTGCGCCTTGCAAAAATCGGTCAATTGTGCCAATTCGTCCATTGCCGATGTTGTTGATGCCGCCGATACCGTGGCGGTATCCGTCGACAACGATGTTGTTGACACAGATGACGATGCAACACGCACACCCGACGAACGCGCCGACACGCCCGCGGTGCGGACGCCAACACGACCGGTGTACAGTGGTGTGTTTACCGTATCAGATTGAACGATTGATGCACGTGCGGCCGTTGTTCCGGTTGTTGGAACATTACGACGCGCAGAAACTGTTTTATTTGTATTTGATGCCGCGCCAGAACGGGTGGTTGTTGCCGAACGCACCGCACGCGATGTTGACCCGCGCGCCGATGTTGCGTTCGCGGTTGTTGTTGCGGTACGCGCCGCAACCGCACGACCGGTTGTTGTATTTGTACGACCCGGTGCGGTACGCGATGTTGTTGCCGGAACCGCACGCGATGATGCGGAACGGGTTGTTGTGTTCCGTGCAGCCACCGCCGATGCCGCCGGTGCAACCGGCGTGGTTGCCGGTGATTCATCGTCCGATTGTGTTGCATCATCAACATCAGCGACATCATCCGTCGCATAATCGGCATCAGAATATTCCACAGCATCTTCGTAGTAATATGCTGGTGCAACCTCGGCAAATGCGGGCAAAACCAACAATCCACTTAACACAGCAATCAATCTTTTCATAACGAAACCTTCCCTTCTGGTTGTGGTAATTTTATCATATTGCGCAATATGACGCAAACAAAAAAACACACAAATTCATACATTTGCCAAACAAAATTAAATTTGTATGTTTTGCCATGATAAAAATTCCCATTACAATCCCCAAATGCGTATCCGAATTTGCCGAAAAAAACGGTGGTTTTTTTCGACATCAATACGCGGATATTATACCCAAAAATCCGTGGGTTAGTCAAGCGGCATTGTGCCGCAAAAAAACCACCGTTTTTTTCGGCAGTCTTTTTTTAGCGGCGTGCCACGGTGACCGGGGCCGGGCGGCGATTTTTGTGTACATTTTGTTTGTGGTGTGGCGCCACCAAAGATTATTATCTTTTTTAATGAATTTAACTTGTCTTGTTTTATTTTTATACTATAATTCGCCCCAGGGTTTGTTTTCGAATTGTCTGGATTAAAACGATTTTCTATGCTGCTGTTGTCGTTGCCATTTATTGGGTGCACGACCGTGCCAACAACCACAAATGACCGGCGATTAAATGAATATGTTCCTAAAATCACATCGGCCGATTTTAATTATGACCCGATGCAGACACCAATTGCACAAACATACGCCGGCGAATTGACGCATGGCGAGAATATATCGGGCGCAACACTGATTGACGATGGGTTGTCGGCGTTTGTTATTCGCGCGGCATTTGCGCGCATGGCTACAAAGACCATTGACCTGCAAACATATATTTACAGTAATGATTTTTCATCCAAGGTTTTAATTGGCGAACTGAAAAACGCCGCCGACCGCGGGGTGCGCGTGCGAATATTGCTGGATGATTATGGGACGAAATCCGACATTGTTGATGTAATGTTGCTGAACCAGCACCCTAATATCGAGGTCAAGGTTTTCAATACCGTGCCGTGCCGGACGCCAGGCCTGTATTATCCGCAATTTTTGATGGATTTTAACCGGCTGAATTCCCGCATGCACAACAAATTGTTCATTGTGGACAACATCGCATACATTACCGGCGGTCGCAATGTGGGCAGTAATTATTTCTATCCGGAAACCGCGTCTAATTTTTCCGATACCGATGTTTTGTTTCTGGGCGATATGACGAAATATGCCACCGCCAGTTTTGATGAATACTGGAATCACCACTTGGCAATTCCGGCCGATGTATTTCCCAAGGCCAAATCAAAAAAGGCTATGCGCAAGTTAGAGGCCAAATTTGACGAAATTCAACAGCGCAGTGCCGACGATGTGCGTCGATACAACACCATTATACAAATGGCAATACGCAAATTTAACCAGAAAAACTTTGATTTCAGTTGGGGCCACGGGAAATTCTTGGCCGACCCACCCGCCAAGGTTGAAATGACCATGGCCGAAAAGCAAGAATACCGCGGCGATATTGTGCGCGCGTTGCAGCACCTGTGGGACGAAACCGACAACAGTGTTTATATGTCGGCGGCATACTTTGTCCCCGGCCAGGGCGGCCTGGAACACATGTTGCACGAGGAAAAATCTGGCGTTCACATGACCATTGTCACAAATTCGCTGGCATCGACGAACGCGCCAACCGTGTATGCCAAATGGGAAAAGTATCGGCGGCAACTGATTGAATCTGGGGCCGATGTTTACGAATTTATGCTGTCGGCGGAAAACCTGCGCGGCCAAGAACACGACCGTGAACGCCGGCACAATGCTTTTTCGGTACTGCACAGCAAGACCATAGTGTTTGACGACCGTATTTCATGGATTGGTAGTTTTAACCTGGACCCACGCAGCGCCTATTTCAACACCGAAAATGTTGCGATATTTGAAAGTCGCGAATTTGCAAAAAAACTGCGTGAAATGATTTTGCGCGACGCGCAAACGGCGTGGCATGTGACGACCGACGAAAATGGCGATACGGTCTGGACCGGTATGCGCCCGGGCGACGACACACCACGCGTATACCACCACAGTCCCGACACAACAATATTCCGCCGCGGGTGGAAGATTATGATGCGCTTGATTCCAGAAAAGTTTGTATAACAAATGCGCCGATGGCGCATTTGTTATCAGAGAGCAAAGCGCAGAGAGCAGAGAGCAATACGACACCCCGGCGCGTTGCGCCACCCCTCTGGCCAGAGGGGAACTTGCTACGTTCTTTATTCCTTATCATCCAAGTGCTTGACACCGAGATTTTGAACTTTGAACTCTGAACTTTGAACTTTTCATTGCGCCGGATGGCGCGCCACATTGCTCTCTGCTCTTTGCTCTCTGCGCTTTGCTCTCTGGCAAAAGATAACCACCGGCGATTACTCGACGGTGGCTACTCCCTTCCTTCTGGTATTCCCAGAAACTTGTACTATGCCTTGATTTCCGCGTATGTTGCGGGCGTATTATGCTGCGCGCGCAACAACCGAACTTTCTTGACTTTCGGCGGAATCCATAATCTTTTTCGCTTCGGCAAAAACCATAGATTTTACATTCAATGCCAATGTTTTTGTGTCCATGCTTTCGGCCGCAACATCAAAATTATCGGTACGAATTTGCAACGAAACATACGCACCAACCAACGATGCGCGGGGCAAATCCTCGATGCTGCGCGGGGCATTGCCCAGGCCAATTTTCAATTCATCGGCCAATGATATGATTTGACGATCCTCGTTTACCCAAACCGTTGTTGTCAGAACTTTGTTCAAGGCAATCATGATTTCTTTGATATTTTTTGGCATACGCGGGTCCCTCCTTTCACTTGGGTTTGTAAAAATTCAATCGATTTGATGTATTTACACACGTATTTACATTTTTATCAATTAAATTTCTGTTTGTTTTTATTTTTTGCCAGAATTCCGGTTTTTTCGCGGTTTTCTGGGGTTTTGAAACCTTTTCTCCTTGTCTATACAAACATCTTAGAACAAAAACGAATCGCAGGTCAAGAGGAAAATTCATTTATTTTAATTTTATTTGAAAAAAGATGAATTTTACTATCCAGACCATAAAATCCCATAAAATAATTATAAATTGTCATTGACAACCACAAATCCCCGTGCTACATTCCGTGTGAAGTCGGAAAGGGAACGGGCAAAGGCACGCCCACAGAACAAGGACCGCAAATGTCATTGTTTCTCTCATCTTATGAAAATCGTTTGGATACCAAGGGGCGCATTTCTGTGCCGGCCTCTTTCCGTGCTTCGGTGTCCGGGGAAAAATTCCCGGGCGTTGTGCTGTATCGTTCGTTTACCCATAATTGTATCGAGGGTCTGGCCATGTCACGTATGGAGCAACTGGCCGCCGCCACCGATAAAATGGGTGTTTTTGATGACACGCTGGACGATTTATCGGCCATGTTGTTTGCCGACGCGCGTCAATTGTCATTTGATGTGACGGGTCGCATTGTTATTCCGTCTGATTTATTAAAACATGCGGGCATTACCGACCGCGCCGTATTTGTTGGCCGCGGAAACAGTTTCCAAATATGGAATCCCGATGCATTCCGCGCCGTCCAGGAAAAATCGTTAAACAATTTGCGCACCACGCGCCCAAATCTGAAGATTGGTGAATAAAAAATGGGGCAAGGCCCCGTTTTTTTTCAGAGAGCAAAGTGTAGAGAGCAGAGAGCAATGTTTGTGCTCGCGTCCGCTCGCAACATTCACATGACCTGGATTCTGGGGTCAAGCCCCAGAATGACATATAACCAAATTACACGACATAAAATTAAACTGCGTTCATAATAAAAAAATTAAAAACTTGTCATTCCTGCGCAGGCAAGAATGACAATGAAGAGTGTCCGCCCAGCGGACACAATCATTGCTCTCTGCTCTCTTTATCGCGGCGAAGCGTCAGCGGAGACGGATACACTCTGCTCTCTGGGAAAGACCACCCCGGCACTTCGTGCCACCCCTCCACCGGAGGGGAACTTTGTCCGCGACGATAAAAACAAGCGCGCCATCGGCGCGCAACATTGCTCTCTGCTCTCTGCTCTCTGCTCTCTGCTCTTTGCTCTCTAATAAAAACCGCCCCGATGGGGCGTTTTTTATTGTTCGGCGACTATTTTGAATTCGTCGCGAATCTTTGCAACCGATGCGGCACGACTGGCAATTAAATCATTCAAATTTGCATTTGATAAATCCGTTGCATATTTCAATGCATTTGCGAATGCCAGCGCATCACTGTTCCCGTGGGTTTTCACCGCAAAGCCCTGGAGTCCCAAGAACACCGCCCCCGCATACGAACGCGGATCAATCTTGTGCTTCAAGCGTTTGAACACATGCACCAGGAAAAACGCACCAACCATCGCCAAGATTGATTTCTTGAAATTATCGACCAATACGCGTTTAATCAATTTTGCCGTGCCCTCGACCGTTTTCAGCACAATATTGCCGGTAAAACCGTCGGTGACAACAACCTGGACATTACCACCACTGATGTCGTTGCCCTCGACAAAACCGATATATTCATACGGCAATTCGTCGCGATGTTCGGTCAAAACATGATTCAGATGCACCAATGTTTCGTTGCCTTTGGTTTCTTCGGCCCCGATATTCAGCACACCCAATTTTGGACGCGGCATTTTTCCGATAACCTCGGCATAAACACTGCCCAGGACGGAAAAGTCAAACAATATTGTTTCGTCACATTGGACATTGGCACCCAAATCCAAAACCACCACGCGGGAATCGCCCCCACCCGATGGCAACATTGTCGTAATTGCCGGGCGCGAAATGCCCGCCGTTGTTTTCAACATCAATTTCGACAAAGACATCAAAATTCCGGTATTGCCCGCACTGACCACGGCGGCGGAATTGCCCTCGCGAACATCCTTGATTGCCATGTACATGGATGTATCTTGGGCATGGCGGATAACATCGCGAACCTTGTCCGTGCCACGAATTACCCCCGGCGCGTGAATAACATCACAATTGCGGGCGACGCGTGGATATTTTTCCAGCATACGACGCAGGCGATTTTCATCACCAAACAGGCGAAAGAAAACCTTGTCCTCGCCATTTTGGTATAAGAACTGGTTCATTCCACCCAGGACAGCCTTGGGGCCCTTGTCCCCACCCATTGCGTCAACCGAAATGATTTTCTTGTTTTGGGTCGTCATTTTTGTGCACACATTAAAAAAGCAGAACGGCACATCATGCGCCATATCTGCCCTTTTTTAATTTGTCAGTCCACAATTATTTTGCACCGCACGCAGGGCAAATGTGATGTGGGCGTTTCTTTTCACCACAGGTCTTGCATACTGTGCAAGGCATGATAGACAATGCATCGTGCGAACGACGCTGCGCGGTGCGTGCTTTACTTGTTTTGCTTTTTGGCGTTGCCATTTTACTATCCTTTTAATTTACAGTTTGATATTTTATTAAAATCCATTGCAATTGCAAGGAAAAGTTTAATCCGATATTACCTGGGCGACAAACATACCGTGGTTATGCATCAGACCGATAACCGCGCTGTGATCATCCAGCCCCATGTAAAATTTATACCCCTGTTTTTCCAATGCAACAATTGTGGCCAGTTTGAATTCCGCCGTCGTGCCCGGATAATCATGCGGTTTACAGAACACGCGCTTTTTAATATTCGGCAACAAATCGTCGATGTGCCGCTGCACTTTGTCCTGGCCCATGGCCCAACGACCGGTAATAAACACTATTGTGAAATCACGCCCCAACGTTTCCAAAATTCGTATCATATTCGGATTTGGTTCGCCAAAGCGGTCATAGTTGGCAATTGCAAATTTTTTATTTACAACACCATCAATGTCACAAAAAATAGCCGGCGTTTCTGTCATTGTTTTCATCGGATGCCGTGGGGCGCATACGCGCCCCACTTGGTTATTATATATCCAACAACTGTTGTTGGGTGTTGCCTTCGCGTGCCAGACGCTCGGCCCGTTCTTCTTCCTTGGCGATTTCGCGAACGCGACGAACATACGCGCCCGTACCAATTGGAATCAGACGACCCACAATCAGGTTTTCATTGATACCGACCAATTTATCGGTCGCACCGCTGATAGCCGCGTCAACCAACACCTTGGTTGTCTGCTGGAACGATGCATTCGATATAAATGAACGCGATGTCAATGATGCACGGGTCAAACCGACCAAGACCTGTGATGCCTCGGCCACGCGACCACCGTCATGTGCAACACGTGCGTTTTCTTCTTCGAAATCAACACGGTCAACAACCTGGCCCATCAGGAATCCGGTATCGCCCGGGTTGGTGATTTCAACACGGCGAGTCATTTCACGAATCAAGATTTCAATATGCTTGTCGTTGATTACCACGCCCTGCAAGCGGTAAACCTGTTGAATCTGTTCGACCATAAATGTCGCCAACGCTTTCTGGCCCAAGATACGCAAAATATCCTGTGGAACCGGGTCACCGTCGACCAATTTATCAGCCTTGCGCACAACATCACCGCTGCGCACCATCAGATTTGTACCCTTTGGTACCGCATATTCAACCGGCGCGGTGCCATCTTCGGGATCAATACGGATGATGATTTTGGATTTTGCATCCTCTAATTCAACCGTACCATCGATTTCCGCCAGCAATGCCGGGTTCGCAGGACGGCGCACTTCCAGCAATTCTTCTACTCGTGGCAGACCGCCGGTAATATCGCCCGTCTTTTTCGCCTGGACCGGGATACGCGCCAGAACATCGCCCGCAACCACGGTTGCGCCATTTGCAACGTTCAGTACCGAATACATCGGCAACATATATTCTGCAATTTTCTTGCCGCCCAACGAAATTACATTGCCGTTTGCGTCAACCAAGCGGATGGCCGGCTGCAATGCCTTTTTCGTGTTGGCTTTCCAATTGATGACCTTGCGCGAAACGATACCGGTCATAGAATCGACTTCTTCCTGGTATGAAACATTTTCAATCAGGTCGCTGAAGCTGACAATACCGTCTTTTTCGGCAATAATCGTGTTGGAATATGGATCCCATTCGGCAACTTTGGCGCCCTTTTCAACGGTGTCGCCATCGTTGACAATCAGCATCGCCGCATACGGCAATGGGCACGAGAACAATGTTTCGCCCTTGGCATCAACAACGGCCAATTCGCCATTACGCGACAGAACAACCACACGGCCAGATGTGTTTTTAATTGTGTTCACACCTGTCAATTTGATTGTACCGGCAACTGGGACCTCGATAAAGTGATTTTCCGCACTGCCCGCGGCAACACCACCGATGTGGAAGGTACGCAATGTCAACTGGGTACCAGGTTCACCAATGGATTGACCCGCGATAACACCAACGGCTTCGCCAACATGGACCAACGCATTGCGCGACAAATCCATACCATAGCATTTTGCACACAAACCGTCACTGCTGCATGTCAGAACACTGCGCACATCAACCGATGGCAAACCAGATTCATTGATTTGCTTTGCCGCGGTTTTGGTAATCAGTTCACCGGCCGGAACGATAACTTCCTTGGTAATTGGGTGAATAATATCGTGTGCCGCCGTACGGCCCAACACAACATCGCCCAGCGCAACCGACAGGGTCGAACCCTGGTACACAGGTTTCGCAGTGATGTATTCGGTCGTGCCGCAATCGTGTTCGGTAATAACCGTGTTTTGTGACAATTCAACCAAACGACGGGTCAGGTACCCAGCAGACGCGGTTTTCAACGCGGTATCCGACATACCTTTACGCGCACCGTGGGTGGATGTAAAGTATTCGGACATGGTCAGACCTTCCTTAAAGTTCGAGATAATTGGAACCTCGATAATGGAACCGTCTGGTTTCTGCATCATACCACGCATACCGGCCAACTGCTGAATCTGGCGTTTAGAACCACGGGCACCAGACAACGCCATCATATAGATAGAGTTCCAGTTTTCACCGCTGGTCTTGCTTAACGCGGCATACGCCAAATCGCCCAGTTTATCGGTTGTTTTCTGCCACAAGTCGACCAATTTGTTGTGACGTTCGCCGCCCGACAACAAACCGTTTTGATATTGTGTTTCAATTTCTTCGGCCGCTTTTTCAGCATCGGCAATCATTGCTTTCTTTTCTTCTGGAATAACAATGTCTTCGAACCCGATGGAAATACCACTGCGTGCCGCCTGTTCAAAACCGGTGTTTTTCAAGGAATCGGCCAACAGAATCATCGCCTTGTCGCCACAGCGTTCGTATGTTGTGGCCAACAATGCCTTGATTTCTTTCACTGGCATAACCTTGTTCACCAAATCGAACGGCATTTTGTCAGATTTCGGCAACAATTCGCCCAAAATCATACGGCCGGCCGTTGTTTTGTAAATTTTACCATTGATACGCGCAACGATTGGGGTGTGCAGTGTGATGGAATGATTTTCCAACGCCAATTGCACTTCGTCCATATTTGCAAAACGTGGTGATTTGTCGGTGTGTTCGCCATCCATCAACGAAATATAGTAAACACCCAACACCATGTCCTGGGACGGAACAATCATTGGTTCACCGTTTGCCGGTGACAAAACATTGTTCGACGACAGCATCAATGTGCGCGCTTCCAATTGTGCTTCCAATGAAATTGGAACGTGTACGGACATCTGGTCACCGTCAAAGTCGGCGTTGAATCCCTTGCAGACCAATGGGTGCAGACGGATAGCCTTGCCTTCAATCAATACCGGTTCAAATGCCAACAGTGACAAACGGTGCAACGACGGCGCACGGTTCAACAACACTGGGTGTTGGTAAATAACCTTTTCCAAGATTTCCCAAACAATGTCTTCGCCATTTTCAACCATTTTACGCGCGGTTTTCAATGTGTTTGCATAATCACCCGCCAACAGACGCGCATATACGAACGGTTTGAACAATTCCAACGCCATTGTTTTTGGCAAACCAACCTGGTGTACCTGTAATGATGGGCCCGACACAATTACCGAACGACCGGAATAGTCCACACGTTTACCCAACATGTTCATACGGAAACGACCAGACTTACCGCGCAATGAATCAGACAGTGATTTCAACGGACGACGGTTCTGGGAAACCATTGGACGCGCCTTGTGCCCATTATCGAACAATGAATCGACGGCTTCTTGCAACATACGTTTTTCATTGCGAACAATGATGTCTGGCGCATGCATTTCAATAAATCTTTTCAGACGGTTGTTACGAATAATGACACGACGATACAAATCGTTCAGGTCAGATGCCGCAACATGGCCTGCATCCAATGTGACCAATGGACGCATATCTGGTGGGATAACCGGGATAATATCCGGCAACATCCACGCTGGGTCGGTCTTGGAATCCAAGAATGCTTCGACCAGTTTCAATTGTTTGATTAACCCTTTGCGTTTGGCCTCGGATTTGGTTTCCGCTAATTCCGCGCGCAAACGTGTGCGTTCATCGCCCATATCCAGGTTTGCGATAATGCTGCGCACGCCTTCGGCACCAATGCCAACACGGAACGCATCTGCACCAAATTCTTCGACCGCATTTTGATATTCATCTTCGCTGATGACATCATACTGTTTCAGATTGGTCAAACCCGGTTCAATAACAATGTATGCATCGTATGAAATAACCTGTTCCAATTTTTTCTGGGGCAGATTGTTCAACAATGTGGCAATTTTACCCTCGCGCAGGAACCATGTATGCGCAACAGGCATCGCCAATTTAATGTGGCCCATGCGTTCACGACGAACGGACGAAGAACCAACCTCGACCCCACAGCGTTCGCAGACAACGCCACGGAATTTGATTCTTTTATATTTGCCGCACGCACATTCATAATCTTTGACTGGACCAAAAATCTGCTGGCAGAACAAACCTTCTGCCTCTGGTTTCAAAGAATGATAGTTGATAG
>CAKQGH010000018.1 GCA_934232895.1 uncultured Alphaproteobacteria bacterium | reverse complement strand
TATTGAGCGGGAGTCACCCTCTGTTCCATTCCGAACCAGACAGGGAAACCCCGTATCGCCGATGGTACTTTGGCTTCAGCCACGGAAGAGTAGGTCGTCGCCAGAATAAATCCAGTCATGGATATAAAAACCGAAATTTAACCGCCATTGGCGGTTTTTTTGACCCAAAAAATTGGCTGAATTTATTCCGCATCAATTTTATGCGTGGGCCCCAAAGACGAGAAAACAAAATGACAGAGATACAACATAAACATAACAAAATTGCGTGCCCATGCAGTGGTGCCAAAACAAAATTCATCAATCCGGACAAATGTGTGTTTCGCCGTGTGTTTGATGACGAAATGCAGCAAAAGTTTTTCTGCACGCATTGCGCGCCATCGATTATTTATGATTATCCGGCAATCGTGCGATTTGGTGATGTGCCAGAAAAAATAAACGATGAATCATGCCGTTGCTTTGGCAGTGCCTCGAACCGTTGTTGGATGGCATACAATGAATTTGTAAAAAACTATAATTCAAAACAAAAATAATCACCGCCCCATCGGGGCGGTTTTTTTTATAACTTTACGGCGCCATTGCGAACGATTTTTATTTCGTTGTCGCCCGTCAATATTGCAACTGTGCTGGGCGCGCCACCCATCGGTGCGTATGCATTATCAATAACGATTATTTCTGGGAATTGTGCGCGAATTTCCGCCGCCGTGGTCAATGGCGGCATGCCGGACACATTTGCCGATGTTGTCGCCAAACAGTGGCCGCGCACCACCCCACATAAATCGTGAAATGGTTTATAATTCGGCACGCGCACACCACCAAATGACATTGTGTCTGTGTCCGCAACCGGTACGCCCAGTGTCAACGCCCCCGGCCAATATTTTTCGGCCAAATCAAATGCGCTTTTTGGGTAATCTGCCATATACCCGCGCAGGTGCGACAGCGAATCAGACATAATAATCAGATGTTTTTCATGTGGGCGTTGTTTTATTTCAAAAAGTGCGTCCGCCCCCGCACGCGTTGGTAATGCGCCCAGACCCCACACGGTATCGGTTGGAAATGCAATCACGCCACCGGCGTCCAGATGCGCGTTTAATTGTTCAATAAATTTATTATCTGTTAAATTTGTCATAGTGATGGCAATTGTAATCCGGGGGCGCCGTATGTAAAGATAAAAATTATTGCAATGCCGCAATTATACGATACAATCCCCACATACGGAGAGAGCATACCAAAAGGTATCACTATGAAAAAATCTGTTCTGTTGTCTTTGGTGGCCGCATCATTTGCGGGTACCGCGTTTGCATCAGATTATTATCAAATTCGCACCAACGATTGCCGCATGGAATCTATGCAGCGCGTGTTAGACCAGGCAACGGCCGAACGCCGCGCCGTTATCACGGTTGTACAGTGCGATAAATCGACCGCCCATGAAAACGATGTTGCCGTGCGTACGGTTCAATCATACGATGCGCCGGTTATGCGCGGTGATGATTGCGTGGCATGCGCACGCCCAGTTGAACGTGTTATCAATCGTCAATATTTTGTTCGCGAAACCGTGCAACAATATCGCCCGGTTGTAAAATATGTGCCCGATGGGGTATACACACGCGTTCGCGCGGTCTGTGGCGATTTTGATTGTGAATAATTGCATGCGCCCCACATCGGGGCGTTTTTTATATATTCAATCCCAAAAAGTATTTTGCAATTTGGCCGATTACAAATGCGGCAACTGATACGCCAGTGCACACCCCCAGCATTTCAAACGCGCGGCGCCACCATGCGCGTCCGCCGGCGCGACCGGCGCCAAAATTAAATGCAAATATTATAAATACGGCCAATGCAAATGTCATAAATAACGCCGCACCACGTGCGCGAATAAATAAAAACGGGATTATCAGTACCACGCATGTCACAATATATGCAACGCCGGTGTACATTCCAGCGGTCAGGGCGGCACGATTTCCAGCCGCTTTTTCCGCCAGGTAATTTGATGCCGCCATCGACAGCCCCGCCGTGATAGATGCAATTATCGCGGTCAAAACTATGTCGCGGCGGTGCGGCATTGTAAACGCAATGCCCGCAATCAACCCGGTCAGTGACACCAACGCATCGTGCATACCCAATACGGTCGCGCCGACTGGTGTAAAATTTTTATTTTCGCATTCCATTTTTTATCACCATCATCGTACAGCAAACGCGGTTTTCGCGCCCCAGGAATCTTTTGATGCGCCGCCCATAAAAAAATGCAAAATTTATGAAGATTTTTTCTTGCAATTGTGGGCTTTTTTTCTCAAAATCGGGTGGCTTTAATTAAAGGAGAAACCATGAGCAATAAATGGGTATATACTTTCGGCAATGGTGCCGCCGAAGGCCGCGCAGATATGCGTAATCTGCTGGGCGGCAAGGGCGCAAATTTGGCCGAAATGAACTTGGTTGGTTTGCCGGTTCCGGCGGGCTTTACAGTGACAACAGATGTTTGCACATATTACTATAACAATAACGAAACATATCCAGCCGATTTGATGGACCAGGTGCACGCGGGTATCGCGCACATTGAATCCATTATGGGCAAAAAATTCGCAGACATGGATAACCCATTGCTGGTTTCTGTGCGCAGTGGCGCGCGCGTTTCCATGCCGGGCATGATGGACACCGTTTTGAATTTGGGCTTGAACGATGAAACGGTCAAGGCATTGGCGCGTCATTCGGGCAACGAACGTTTCGCATACGATTCATATCGCCGCTTTATCATGATGTTTTCTGACGTTGTGTTGGGTGCAGATATCAATCTGTTTGAACACAAACTGGAAGAAATGAAGGAAGCCAAGGGTTACAAGGTTGATACCGAACTGACCGCAGATGACCTGAAAGAATTGGTGGAACAGTTCAAAGAAATCGGTGTCCAGATTGGCAAGGTTTTCCCACAGGATCCATGGGAACAGTTGAAATTGGGTATCGGCGCCGTATTTGGCAGCTGGATGAGCAAAAAGGCCATCACATACCGCAAACTGAACAATATCCCAGGTGATTGGGGTACCGCTGTGAACGTCCAGGCTATGGTGTTTGGTAATTCTGGCGACGACAGTGCAACCGGCGTATGCTTCAGCCGTGACCCAGCCACCGGTGAAAACAAATACTATGGTGAATATCTGATTAATGCCCAGGGCGAAGACGTCGTTGCGGGTATCCGCACGCCACAGCCGATGAGCAAGGATGATTCTGGTCGTCTGTCATTGGAAGAAGCAATGCCAGCAGTATATAAAGAATTGTGCGATGTTCGCGAAAAACTGGAACAGCATTATAAAGATATGCAGGATATGGAATTCACCATTGAACATGGGAAACTGTGGATGTTGCAGTGCCGTAATGGTAAACGCACGGCGGCCGCGGCGGTCCGTATGGCGGTTGAAATGGTGAACGAAGGTTTGTTGACCAAAGAAGAAGCGATTTTGCGCGTTGGTGCAGACCAGTTAAATCACCTGTTGCACCCAATGTTGGATCCAAAGGCACCGCGTGACGTAATCGCGATTGGATTGCCGGCATCCCCAGGTGCGGCGGTTGGCCAGGCCGTATTTAACGCCGAAGATGCTGAAAAATGGGCGTCCGAGGGTAAAAAGGTTATGCTGATTCGCGTTGAAACATCGCCCGAAGATATCGCTGGTATGAACGCGGCCCAGGGTGTTATCACGGCACGTGGTGGTATGACATCACACGCGGCGGTGGTTGCACGTGGTATGGGTACACCATGCGTATCGGGTTCGCCTGATATCAAAATTGACTATGCAACAAAAACACTGACCACAACCGCCGGCGTTGTTATCCACGAAGGCGATTGGGTTTCTATTGATGGCGCCCAGGGTCAGATTATCCGTGGCGCGGTTCCAACCGTATCTGTGGAACTGACCGGTAATTTCGGCACATTGATGCAGTGGGTTGATGAAATCAAAACACTGACGGTTCGTGCAAACGCCGAAACACCAAAGGATGCAAAACAGGCGCGTGATTTCGGTGCCGAAGGTATTGGTCTGGCACGTACAGAACACATGTTCTTTGACCCATCACGTATCCAGGATATGCGCGAAATGATTTTGGCCGATGACGAGGCGGGTCGTCGCGCGGCATTGGCAAAATTGTTGCCATACCAGAAAGCGGACTTTGTCGAACTGTTCAAGATTATGGATGGCCTGCCGGTCACAATTCGTTTGATTGACCCACCACTCCACGAATTTTTGCCACACACCGATGCAGAAATCGCAGAATTGGCCGCGCACATTGGTAAATCTGTGGAATTTGTAAAGGCACGCAGCGAAGCATTGCGCGAATCCAACCCAATGTTGGGTCATCGTGGTTGCCGCTTGGCCATTACATACCCAGAAATCTGTGAAATGCAGACACGCGCAATTCTGTCGGCAGCATTGGAATGCCAGGCGGCGGGCGTTTCTGTACACCCAGAAATCGAAGTTCCATTGGTTGGTTCGAAAAAAGAAGTCGATATCGTCAAGGCAGTTATCGATGCAACCGCCGAAGCATTGTTCAGCGAGGTTGGTGACCGCGTTGAATACACTGTCGGTTCGATGATTGAATTGCCACGTGCTGCACTGTTGGCAAATGAAATCGCGGAAAGCTGTGCGTTCTTTGAATTCGGTACAAACGATTTGACCCAGACAACATTGGGTATGTCCCGTGATGATACCGGTAAAATCTTGGACGAATACCGTGCACGCGGCGTGTATGTTGCCGACCCATTCGCATCTGTTGACCAGTTGGGTGTTGGTCTGTTGATAAAAGACGCTGTTGCCAAGGCACGCGCGACCAAGGGTGATGAAATCCACCTGGGCGTTTGCGGCGAACACGGCGGCGATCCTGACTCTATTGAATTCTTCCACAAGGTTGGATTTAATTCAGTATCGTGCAGTCCGTTCCGCGTGCCAATCGCACGTTTGGCGGCCGCGCAGGCTGCGGTTAAATTCCCGCGCAAATAAAATAAAAAACCGACGAAAGTCGGTTTTTTATTTTATAGAAAATTTTTAATAAAAAAATTAGTATTTCTGTGTAATATTTTGATATTATACAACAGAAAGGAAAATGTAATGAAAAGCGATATAGAATTATTAAAAGATTTGTTGTCTAAAATCAATCCAGTATGGGACGGTAAAAAGAGTATCTTAGAAATGAAAGAAGCTGACTATCAATGGCGTCAGATGGAATGGATCGGTTTTTATTTTGAAATGCTCTGTCATAAATTATTGAATAAGGATTTTTGTATTCCTGGCGAGAAGTATGGAAATACCACGTTTGATCTGTTCCGCCAATTTAATTGGGATTTGAAATCTCATGCAGCGAATGCAGGAAAAGAAATTATACTTAATGATTGTAATGCTATGCGTGAGTCCATAAGAACACACGGGTTTCACGGTGAAATTATAGCAAATCTTGACATAGAATATAACGATCATGATCGTAGCTTTCAAAAGTGGCATACTGAATTAAAAGGTGGTAAATCTGAGTACGAAATAGAAAGGGAATCAAGAACCACTAACTCAAGATTGCGAAAAACGGCGGCGGAATTGAAAGAAATTATTTTTGTTGTTATAACGCCGGATAATATCGGAGAGTTAGATATTTTGCATCAGGGAAGAAACTCCAATGGTGCACCACGACCAGATAAATTTGGCTTGAATTTGGAAAATAACAATATCGCTATTGAGAAACTAGTTTTTTAGTATGTGTGGATTATTAAAATTTGATTCTAAAAAATTAAATTCCATATTAAGCAAATATGGGCTTGCTGGCGCGTGGAAAAACATATTGGCGACTCATATAAAAAATAAAACTGATTTTCAGTACATATTAAAAGACGAAAAATTTAATGATTATATATTTCTTGAATCAGATTTAATTCAAGGACTAAGCATTGGTGAGATAGGTGTTTTATACGAATATAGTTTAAGTTATGTGGATCATAGTAGTCGTAAAAAATCTGGACAATATTTTACGCCTGATGACATTGCTGCACTTATGGCAAAGTACAGCAAAGATTTTAAACAAGGAATATGGCTTGATCCTTGTTCTGGTATAGGTAACCTGTCTTGGTATTTGGTGAATTGTCAGAAAGATAAAGAACGGTTTGTCATTAATAATTTAATTTTGTCAGATACGGATGAGTTGGCGTTATTTATAGCGCGGGTGCTCTTTACTTTATCGTTTCAAGATAAAGATACTAATTTATTCAATACAATAGAAAATAATTTCAAAGTATTTGATTTCCTTTCGGTCGCAGATGATGGGCAGAAAAAATTATTTGATGAGTACTCGTTGAATAAAATCCCAAAACACGATTTTGTTATTGTAAACCCACCGTATTTGTCAACAGATGAAAATACTAAATTTGAAACATCAAAATGTTCTGATTTATATGCGTATTTTCTAGAAAACATAATAAAAACTAGTAAGGGTTTTATCAGTATAACCCCACAGTCGTTTACTAATGCAGCTAAATTTTACAGCTTGCGGAAATTATTACTGGATAAATTTTCAAATATAACAATATATAACTTTGACAATGTACCAGATAATATTTTTCACGGAGTTAAGTTTGGTAGTACAAATACAAATATGGCGAATAGTATTCGTGCATCTATAATCGTTGCCTTGCCAGGAGAGGGAAAGCATAGAATAACATCATTGTTACGATGGAAAGTGTCAGAAAGAAAAAAAATGCTAGAAATGTTAGACGTTTTTTTATCAGAAGTACAATTGACAGCAGATTATTTTCCGAAGGTGAACAAGTTTTTTGAACCTTTGTATAATAGGCTGGATAAACGAAAAACATTGGGAACTTTGCTCTCAAAGAAAAAAACAAAGTTTGTGCTATATGTACCTTCTACACCAAGGTATTTTATTTCCGCACTAAAAAAACCAGTCAAACGGTCTTCATTGAAAGTAATCTATTTTAATAATGAAAAGGATTTAAATTTTGCCTATGAGTTGTTGAACAGCTCATTGATGTATTGGTGGTGGCGTGTCAGGGATGGCGGCATGACTTTAGCATTAGAAACTATTGAGAGCTTGCCTATTTATAACTATTCGCCTGACACGAAGATTATTGCGTTGCTAGAAAAATCAGAAACAGAGAACAAGGTTTATAAAGTTAATTGCGGAAGAGTGCAAGAAAACATAAAGCATCCATTAGAGATTTTGAATTATGTAAATGAGAATGTCGTACCAGATTATTCTGATAAATTTTTAAACGTTCACTTGAACAGTGAATTAAAACAAGTATGTTAATTGTAATGCTTTTTGTTTTATTTGAATATTTATTTTTTCGGTGTATAATTGCCGGCATGAAGAAAATTGCATTGCTATCTTTGATGTGTGCATTACCCATCGCGGCGGGTGGGGCGCAAAACCCAATGTTTGGGCGGGGCGCGCAAAATTCTGTCGGGCTGTATGTGGCGCAATCCACCGGCAATGGCACGTTGTTCAAATTGGTTGAGCCGTGGCTGTGGGAATTTAATCCCCAGACATTGTTTATGTTTCAATATGCCCAACCGATGGAGATTTTTCGTCTGCCGGCGCGCATCAACCTGAACTTTGTGCAAAATGTCGCGTACAACAGTGGGCGCGGTCTGTCGTTCTTTGCGGCGGGCATTTCGTGGGATGTTGCGTTATTACAGTGGCGCGGGTTTTATACCGGCATTGGCATTGGACCGTATATGCGCGACTCGCGTGATCGGTGGGTGTCGTCGCGCCTGGTGTTTGGTGAACGTTTTTTTATCGGTCATAAAATCAGCGACAACATGACCGCCGAATTTTTTACCCAGCATTTTTCAAACGGTAATTTCACCGATCCAAACCTGGGCTTTAACTTTACCGGCATTGCATTTAATTACAGCTTTTAACCAAAGTTCAAAGTTCAGAGTTCAAAGTTCAAATGAATAGAGTAGTGCGCCGAATGGCGCACACATTATTTGAACTTTGCACTTTGGTATTTGAACTTTTCATATTTACAGCCACCGGCAAAAATGTTATAATTACAACAATAAAGGTGGATTCCATTTGGTGTTCGCCCCGTCAAACAACGGGTTTTCCGGGCATTCCCGGATAACAGGAGAGTATTTATGACAAGTCGTAATATCACAGATTTCTGCAAAAATGCGGTTGGCACGGTGTTCTTGCTGGCCGGGGCATTTTTTGTTTGTTCGACATTGGTGTCAATTCGCGCGGTGTTCGCAGACCCAATTGCACCGACAAATGCGGTTGTTGCGGCAACCGCGCAATCGCCGCGTAATGCCACAAATTCGCGTCGCGCCACTGCAAATGTTGTAAACCGTGGTACCGGTACCGCGACGACAAGTGCAACCACCACAACAACCAATTCAAACGCCGGCGTCGCACGCAGTGTTTCGTCGCGCGGAACGGTTGCAAATTCACGCGCCACCGCGGCAACAACCAACACATCGCGCAGTGTTCGCGCCCGTGCAAACACCGCTACATCACGCACCACAACCGCCGCGTCGCGTAATGTTCGCGCCCGCACCGCAACATCAAACCAGGCCCGCATTTCATTACAGGGCAGTGCAATCCGCGGCAGTAAAACATCATCCAGCACATACACATATCTGTCGAATAAATTGTACACGGGGAACTATTCAAACATTATTGATTCCACAACCGGTTTGATTTCGACCGATGCATACAACAATTGTATGGAATCATATTACACATGTATGGATGAAATCTGCACCGCGCGTAACGCGGCCCAGCGTCGTTGTGCATGTGCCGGTCGTGTCAAGGCCTTTGCCGAGGCGGAAACCGCACTGGAATCTGCGAACGAGGAATTGATCAAGGTTTCCGGCGAATTGGCATTGCTGATTGCGAACAAGGGCAAGGATGTATCCGACGCATTCCAATTGACCGATGCTGAAAAGGTTATGAACTGTGTTTCATGGCAGGAAACAACCCAGAAATATGGTGTGAATTCGGACGAGGCGATTAAATGGTGCAACAACCATTCTATCTATGGGAACGACGGGGCTGCACTCAGCACCTGTTCAAAGCCATCGTATTGCACATCATCTGGTAATAACTTTGGTTTTGATATTTCAAACATTGATGGTTCGTCCAGTGATATTTTGGCGTCACTGCAATCGTGGGCCGATGCCAAGGAAAACACAATTACTATTCTGACAAATGACACAGACAGCTTGACCAGCGCGTTTGACAATCTGTCGAATGTTGTGTCTGGTCTGGCGGGTATCAGTGGCAGTTTGTCATCGTCCAGCGAATTAAAAGATTCATTGGCGAACACATGGGGCTATGAACTGTTCGAATACGCGCACAACAATGTCTGCAACCGCGTATTGGATTCATGCTTTAACGGCATATACGAGGGCTGTGGCACACCACCGTCGTCGGGTCATAAATGTGGCAACGGTCAATCGCAATGCCCATTTAACTATAACAGTTATATCAGTGTTTCAAACACCGGTAATTATGAATTGAATTTCATTACTGAAAGTTCTGGCTATTCTGCGTCTAATTCCGCGACATGTTTTGGCTATACATCGTCGTCGGGTGATCCGTATTCATCACTGCGTGGACCGGTCGCCGATGCCCGTCGCAGCATTATGCAGAAATATGCGCTGGACGCAAATGCCGACTGCGATGTTTACGGCGAACAATTGCGTAAAACCGCCCAGAACATCGGCTATCAAAAGGTTGCCGCGCAACAGGCATTGCAACAGAAACGTCTGGAATTTGCAAACGCCGAAGTTGAAACGATTGCAACAAATTATCGTAATGCAATCAGCAACTTTAACGAATGTTTGTCGGAATTGTATGATTGCTATACAACCCAGGAAACATCCAACAGTTCATGGAGCAACAGTCGTATAAAGACATATTGTGCCCAGGTTGCAAATGTTCCGCATTGCTATGAAGAAATGATTTGTGGTGCGCCGAATAATAAACTGCAAGCCGTCATTTCTATGGATGCCGGAACGGACAAAGAGTGCACAAACTCTGAAACGTATGCAGAAAATAATTGCCGCAACATAATAACAATTTCAGAGGTGTTAAGTGGCAATTATGCGGCGGGTGCGGCGGCAAAATCATCGGCGGCCATGCGTGAACAGTGCTTGCAGAACATTGGTATCGAGGGCGTTCGTTCGTGGACCAAGGGCGGTACGAATGACAATGTCTGGGATGACTCGGTCAGGGCTTGCAGTATTGCCAATGCAACCAGTGCCGTACAGAAATGGAATTCAACCACGAAAAGCTATGGCGAATGCGAAGTTCAGGCTTGTGACTCTGGGTATAAAATATCCTCTGATAAAAAATCGTGTGTAAAGCAATAAAAAAACGGGGCGCCGCCCCGTTTTTTTTATTGCGTCTCCGCTGACGCTCCGACAAAGAGAGCAGAGAGTAGAGAGCAGAGAGCAATGGGGTGCGCCGGACGGCGCACTACTAATTGTCATTCCTGCGTAGGCAGGAATAGGGACTATACAGTGCGAGTGCAACGAGCCAACCACAACACGTTGCGAATTCTCAAGACCACCTCGGCCTGCGGCCACCCCTCCACCGGAGGGGAACTGAGTCCGCGATTGGGATGCAGTGTACAGCACAAAAAAATCGTCATACCGGCGTAGGCCGGTATCCATTGCCCCGCAGGGACTTTATATTGGATTGCTTCACTCCGTTCGCAATGACAAGAGTGGTATTTTTAACTTTTTATCGCGGCGAAGCGCAGCGGAGACGGATGCGCTTTGCTCTCTATTGCCGGTTTGTTGTAAATTTTCGTCAAAATGCTTGACTTTTTATAAAAAAATGCTACTTTTGTAGCAAGTTTTATACAAAACACAGAACAAGAACAATATAAAAGAGAAAGAAGTATGAGCAATTTTGCAATCTTTCAAACCGGTGGCAAACAGTATCGCGTCCAAGCGGGCGATATTGTCAAGGTTGAAAAACTGAATGCCGAAGGTTCGGTCGAATTTGACCAGGTTTTGATGATTGGTGACAAAATCGGCACACCGTTTATCGATGGTGCCAAGGTTATTGCCACAGTCGTTGAACAGAAACGCGCTGACAAGGTTTTGGTGTTCAAGAAAAAACGCCGCC
>CAKQGH010000017.1 GCA_934232895.1 uncultured Alphaproteobacteria bacterium | reverse complement strand
TCGGCGGCGCTTTGCTTGCCTTGCTGACTCATACGCAAGACCGTCGCTATTGTCCCGCTCTGCCACCCATCCGAAACTGTTTCTTTTTGCCGCCGGTCTTTCAAACCTGCGGTTTTGTTCGCACCGCGTTGCGGGCTCACCATTCGTTCGCGCTCGGCGGCGCTTTGCTTGCCTTGCTGACTCATACGCAAGACCGTCGCTATTGTCCCGCTCTGCCACCCATCCGAAACCGCTTCACCGCACGGTGCATTGGTGCGCTGTGCGGTGGCAGTATAATTTAATGTGGCCCGGTTGGCAAGTGTTTTCTTTCGCACATTAATATAATCCGCGAATTTTACGACGCCATTTTGCCGATGGCACCGCACACGCCACCACGCGCAGCAATTTACGAATTCCCGTCGCAAATACGCTGGTTGACATCTTTTTATCCGTATTGCCACGCAACCACTGGGTTCCGCCGTATTTAGGACTGTCTTTGGCACGACTGATTATTTTCACCATTATGCGTTGACGCAATGGAATATGTTTCAATTCACCTTCGGGGAAACCGTATGCGCGCCCGCACAGCAAGAAATTTGGATGTTCGACCAGATACGCATTCAGGTGCGATTCATCATCAACGCACGCCACGATATTATGTTTCAAATCAGTTTGAACATTTTTTGCCAACACCCGGCACATTTTCAAAAACGCGTCCGCCGTCCCCCCATTAAACGCGCCGCATACATAGTGGCGACCATGACCATACGGCACGCACGCGGTGGATTCGGGCCGCCGCTCGTACGGGTAATGGTCGGGCACCTGGTCTATGTCGCCAGACATTCCAGGATGCAACCCCGCAACCAACCCATTATGCCATTCGCGCGGTGTAATTTCCGCCAAATCAACCGGGTTATAGAATTGGAAATTCGCATTAAAGAAATAGACATAATCAAATTGCTTTAATTTATCCGCCACGCCTAAAAACATTTCAAAACGCATCAGGCTGTCATACGGCCAGCCGCGTTTTTGTGTGGGAATAATAGTGATATTCTTTCCGTGCATCGCGGGCGTTGGGCTGTCCGTCCAGATAAAGTAATGTTTATCACACGGCGTTAAATATTTTTCGCACGATTTGTAAAAATCATCCCAAAACACCGTATAGCGTCCGAGCGCGATATACAAAATGGCAACTTGCGTCATGTCAATTCCCCTTGGCATATAAAAAAACAAAGAAACCGCCCATAGAAATGGCGGTTGGGGAGTTGGTAAATCAATATATCAGTGATTCTGTTGCCTTTGGTTGAACCTTATAGCGAACAGCCCCCCAACCGAATGGCAAGGGGATGATTACGATGCGAAATGCACCGGAAACATCAGATTACGATGCATTCGCACCGAATATATTGGGCTTACCACAGCCCCGAACCAACATTCCAGGTTGATTCTGTGTACATTTTGGCATATCAAAGGAATAAATTCAAGGTAAAGAATACCAAAAGTTGACAAAATAGTCAGTATATGATAGAATTGTCACGACAAAGAAAGGAGCTATGTATGGCGCAAATTACAGAAGAGCAAAGAAATTTGAAAAAGGCATACGACGATGCAAAAAAGATGCTGGAAAACTCAAACCCAGAAGCTTCCAGGGACAGACACGATGCCCTGTTGAACGCGTTCAACCGCGCAAAACACAATCTGAAAAAATCAGGTTATCCATACCCAGTTGATGCAACAAAAATGGATATTTTGAAGATAAAAATAAAGAAAATGTTTGAAAGAGACTTATAAAAATAAAAAAACGGGATTACTTACTCCCGTTTTTTTATTGCGCACGCAAAAATCACCGCGCCTGCGACAAACATTATTGCCGACAACAACTGTCCCATGGTCAGGCCCCAATTGGTCAAGAAACCAATTTGGGCATCTGGCATACGGAATTGTTCACAGAAAATGCGCGCGGTCGCATACGCCATACCCAGCGCACCACCAATCGCCCCCGGATAGCGACGCAAATTTGTAAATTTATACAGACAAAACATTATGATGAACAGCACAATGCCCTCGGTCGCGGCCTCGTACAATGGGCTGGGGTGCAGTGGAATTTGTGTATACCCATTGAACACAACGCCCCAGGGCGCATCGGTTGGGCGGCCCATAACCTCCATATTTATAAAATTCGCAATGCGACCAAAAAAGAACCCGATTGGCGTCACCACCGCCAGCAAGTCCAGTATACGGAACGCAATGTTCGGTGTGGTCCCAGAAATCGCGTTTGCGCGGTGCAATGTGCGCGCATACAAAAACACGGCAACCATCACACCAACCAGACCGCCATGGAAACTCATTCCGCCATGCCACACCGCGAATATTTCCAGCGGATGCGCCACAAAGAATGGCAAATTATACATCAACACATATCCCAACCGGCCGCCAAAAATTACGCCCAAAATAACCGCGGTCAACAAATCGTCCAACTGTTTTTTATCCAATTTAATTTGGCTGTCGAGCGCACTCATTAAATGCCGAAATAGCAAATATCCAACAATAAACGCCGCCACGTATGCCAGCGCATACCAGCGAATATCCAACCCCAAAATCGAAAATGCCACCGGGGAAATCGGGTCAATAACAATAGCCATATTTTTCATCCTTTGTGTTGCGGCTATTGTATCCACAATCGGGCGCGCTTTTCAATAAAAAATACAGGCCGCAATCGCGACCTGTACATCACAATACCAATACAAATTATCTTTGATATTCGGCAACATTGGCACGCAAACGCGCGATAATTTTATTGCAACGTTCGACATAGTCCATATCTGGATATTTACGAGCCATTTCGATATCACGCTGGGCAATAACTTCGTCCAGACGTTTTGCAAAAGAATTTTTTGCCGCGCGCGCCGCGGCGGTTGATTCCAAGATGCCCAAATCCGCCTTGCTGGCCAATCTAGGTCTGCCGACGCCATCTGAATAGTTGTGTATAAAAGCCATGTTTATCCCCCTTGGTTTGATAAATTCTGACCACAATATAATTGACAAATATCGTTTTGTCAACCATTATTTTACAAAAAATAAAATGATTCCGTTAAAACTTGAATTATTACCCACGCTGTATTATATTTAGCGCATACAAGAACAAAACAAAAATATAAGGAGAAAAAATGGTTCAGAAAAAAGCAATTTCGACAGTTGGGGGTATTGATTTATACCTGAAACGCATCTTTGCGCTGATGTTTGGCGCGGTTGGTGTGACGGCATTGGCGGCGTTTGTCACAATGGCGACACCGCTGTGGGGGATGCTGTTTACCGAAACGGGTATGTCGGCATTTTATTACATTTTGTTGTTTGGCGGATTGGCGTTGTCCATTTGGACCCAGGCGCGTGCATTTTCTATGTCGCCGGCACGGGCCGCAACGGCATTGTTTGTATATGCCGCGACATTGGGCATTGTGATGACCCCGCTGTTATTGGTCGCAATTACAAATAACCCGCTGACCATTCTGTCGGCGTTTGTACTGGCCGCAATAATGTTTGCGTGCATGGCACTGTTTGGATATAAAACGGTCAAGAACCTGTCATTTCTGGGCATATTCCTGTTTATGGGAATGATTGGTTTAATCTTGGTTGGATTGGCATCATTTATATGGCCGGCAATTGTTGGTGGCACATTTGGCACAATAGTATGCCTGGTTGGCGTGCTGGTATTCGCCCTGTTCACCGCATACGATATGCAGAATTTGAAGTATGCATATAATTCGGTTGCCGGTGACGAGCACCAGAAAAACCAATTGGCGGTATTGGGCGCGTTGCACCTGTATATCTCGTTCATCGCAATGTTCCAGTATCTGCTGAGCTTGTTTAACCGCGACTAATTAAACCAACAAAGGAAAGTAAAATGGCGTATAAAATTGACCCATCTAAATGTATCGGTTGCCACACATGTATGGGCGCATGCCCGGTGTGTGCAATTGCAACGGCGGCCGACGGCAAATGCGTAATTGACCCGGCGAAATGCATCTCGTGCGGTACATGCGCGGCGGTATGCCCGGTTGCGGCAATTGCCCCAGATGTACAGTGATATGTACAAACGATAAAAACGGGGCGTTTGCCCCGTTTCTTTTTGTTGCAAATATGCAAAAACAGGATAATAATTGGTGCGTTAAAAATAGAGGATAAAAATGCCAGCAAAATCAGTAAATGATATCGTCGCATTGTGCAAGCGGCGCGGTTTTATTTTCACGGGTTCTGAAATATACGGGGGCCTGGGTGGTGCATACGATTACGGTCCATACGGCGTCGAATTGATGAAGAATATCAAGAACGCATGGTGGAACGCCATGATTTATTCCCGCAATGATATCGAGGGACTGGATGCGGCGTTGATTTCCAACCGACTGATGTGGAAATATTCCGGACACGAGGGCAGCTTTTCCGACCCATTGGTTGAGTGCAAAAAATGTGGTGCCCGCATGCGCCAGGACAAAATGAAAGATCCGACCAAGTGTGACAATTGCGGCAGTACGGATTTAACCGACCCACGCGCGTACCAGTTGATGATGGGTCTGTCCATTGGGGCGACCGCCGATGGCGCAATCAACGCGTACCTGCGCCCAGAAACCGCAACAACGACGTATGTAAATTTCAAAAATGTTCTGGATGCGTGCCCGCATAAATTGCCGTTCGGTATTGCCCAGATTGGCAAGGCATTTCGTAATGAAATTTCCCCACGTGGATTCGTATTCCGTATGCGCGAATTTGAACAGGCGGAAATGCAATACTTTATAAACCCGACCGACGACGCAAAATATTTCGAAGAATGGAAAAAGACACGTATGGCATGGTGGGTAAATGTCCTGGGCATTCCGGCGGACAAATTACGTTTCACCCCGCACGAAAAATTGGCCCATTATGCCAAGGCCGCAGGCGACATTGAATACGCTTTTCCCGATGGCTTTGACGAGGTCGAAGGTGTCCACAACCGCCAGGACTTTGACCTGGGGTCACATACCAAGGCGCAAAATGAATTTCATATTTCTGCGCATGTTATGGAAAACCACGACAGTACGGTTAAATTGGCATATTCCGATCCACAAAGTGGCGAAAGTTTCATCCCATTCGTTATTGAAACCGCAATGGGTGTAAACCGCGCAATGCTGGCCGTGATGATCGAGGCATATACCGAAGAAACATTGCCCGATGGCAAGACCCGCACGGTTCTGAAACTGAAACCAAAATTGGCCCCGGTCAAGGCCGCGGTTATCCCGTTGGCGCGCAATGTACCAGAATTGGTCCAGACGGCGAACGATATTGAAAATGCGCTGCGCGCGTTGCACATCGGACGCATTGAATTGGAAAATTCGGGCAACATTGGTAAAAACTATCGCCGACACGACGAAATCGGCACCCCGGTGTGTATCACTGTTGACCACCAGACACTGGAAGACGGCACGGTGACCCTGCGCCATCGCGATGATATGAGCCAGGAACGCGTCGCCATCGCAGATGTTCCGCGTCGTGTGACCGAAATCATCAATGCATAAAAAAACGCGCCAATGGCGCGTTTTTATTAGAGAGCAACGCGCATCCGTCTCCGCTGACGCTCCGACAGAGAGAGCAAAGTGCAGAGAGCAGAGAGCAATGAAGCGCGCCATTCGGCGCGCTTGTTTTTACTGTCGCGGGGCAAGTTCCCCTCCGGTGGAGGGGTGGCCGCAGGCCGGGGTGGTCTTGATAGTGCGCAATGTTGTACAGAAAGACCACCTCCCCGCTACGCGGTACTCCTCCACAGGAGGAGAACTTGTACCACGACGGGGACGTAATAAATTTCCCTTTGCAAGGAAACTACCCACGGAATTGATAAATTCCGTGGGGTCCGGGTGTTGGCATGACGGTTCTTTTTTGTGCGGTGCCCTGCAGGGACATTAATGAAAAAGCACGCTGGTAGAGCATATCTATTCTCTATGCTCTGTTATCTATGCTCTAAAAAAACGCCCCATGGGGCGTTTTTTAATTTTGTCGTTCGGGGATGGTGATTTCCTCGTTATAAAATCCCAGGAAACGCGTGCCCGTTGCGCAATAGAATTTTTGCAACGAATCCTTGTATTCCGTGACCGCCGATGCCCAACGATTTTCTATGTCTGACTGGGCACCCTGGTACGCCGAAAACGCACCCAATGCGCCGCCGGTGCCGGCACCGATTAATGTGCCCTTTAACCGCGCCTTGTTCCCCAGGTCAATAATGTTGCCATCGGCCGCCGTGCGATACACCGGATAGAATGACATCAACGACGCGTCCGCTATTTTGTCAGACGCGTTGCCGGTACTGGTGCGACCATATATGTCGGCATTGCTGTGTTTGGATTTCCAATCGGCCCAATCTTTTTTACGCATACCGAACGCCTTGTCCTGGAAAAAAGGAATCAACGCGGGGACCTGTTTGTCCATTGTGCTGGCCGATTTAATTGGCGTGTAGATACCACCATCACCATGTTGCCCAGATTTTATTTCGCCGTTTTCCAGATAAAACTGGTATGCCAGGTCGGATTGAACACGCGCAAAATCGTCAGTGCTGGCGTTTTCTAAATCTTTATCCGTGTATGCCGTCAAAACAATGTTTATCAATTCGGTTGCACGACAATTTTTGTTATTTGCGTCACACACCACGGCCGATGCACCGTCACTGATATTGAAAAACGCGTGCTTATCGTCCGACAATTCCGCGCCCGTCACAACCATACCCCACAGGCATGTTGTTTGACTGTCGCCAACCTTGCAATCTTCGACACGCAAAACAGAATCGCCACTCGCCGCCATATTGCCAACCACGCCACCCGCCGCGGCATTTACACCAGTTGACAGAATCATATCACCCGCGACCTTGCCCCCGAATGCGTTGCCCGCCATCAGCGCGCCGCCGGCCAAACTGCCCACGACGGTACTGGTGATTTTATCTTTGCCACCGCCAAATACGCCATCGTGTCCCAACTCATTTTTGCCGGCAATATTTCCGCCCAAACCACCAACAACCAAACCCGCGGCTATTTTCAACCCGGCATTTTGCTTTTGTTCCTGGTTCATTACATTGATAACATCGTCCTTGGTCGGGGCATTATCCGCCGGGAAAGTGACCTGGCCCGCATCGGCCGTATACGAAATTTCAGGGAAATCCGATATATTACATTTAACCGTGTCGCCCGCCGCAACATTTGCGCGCGCCAAAACGGCATCGGCACCACCCACACCCATTTGATACCCACGCAATTCAACCACCGCGACGCATGCACTGGCGCCACCAGCGCCCCGCCCCGCCGTTGGCGTATCCCATGCGAATTCACCATTGGGGTACACATTTGCGCATGAATTCAAATCATCCATTGTCGCACGCGCGGTCGTGTCACCACGCATAATTTGATTGGCCAGATTTGCATTTGCAACCCGAATTGGTAATTCAACCGTACTGGTCGCCCCATCTGTCGCCGTCACATCATTTTGAACCGCCGCCGCATTTTGTGCATTTACCTGGGCATACCCTGACGCATAACTGCGCGATGCATTACCAACGCGAATTCCGGCAAAGGCCGGAACACCAGATAATAGAGCATAGATAATAGATAATAGATAATAATGCGATTTCATTTCGTACTTGCCCGCTTTTTTGTCTTTATTGTTGCCGTCAACAGTTTCATTATCTCTTCACAGTCTGTATTTATACTGTTGTACCATTCCCCAGGAATCAGGCTAACGCTCTTTAACAAATCCAACCAATACAGCGTCTCGGAACATTCTTTGTATGCAATATACACTTTTGCCAGAAAATCATCCGCAGATATTGCACATTTCGCCTCGGATAAATTGGCGCCTATGCTGGTTCCAGATTTTAATAACTGTCGAGATAAAATTATTTCGTTCTTCTCTCCTGTTAAATATTTACACAGATTATAGATACGAACAGCGAAATCTTTACTTTTTTGTATCGTAATACTGCTGTCTGCCGCCATATCTATGCTCTATTATCTGTGCTCTATGCTCTAGAATTGTAATCTGGCCCGAATGCCCAAATCAACCGCGCTCAACCGGCCGCTTTCGTACCAATTCGTATAGTGGAACACACTGTCGTATGGGGCCTCGTATTCGCCACCGGCACCGTCGCCCAACCATTCGGTTTGCGATACGATGATGCTGCCCGATGTTTTAACCTTGCCCAAATTGGCATAGCGAACAAAGAAATCAAGTTTTATGCCGCCTTCGAGTTCGGTGGTCAAGCCCGCCTCGACCGAAAAGGCCAATTGTTCGGTTGTGCCGCCATTGTGGTATGCATAAATATCCGAAATACCGGTCAAATCGCCCGCACCCGCGGCCGACGGATCCATTTCGGAATAGAATGTGTTATCGTACACAACATAATCGGCAATGGTATTCAGCGACATACCAACGCCCGCGCCAATATACGGACGCAGCGCGCCACCAGCCAGATACCCAGTGTACGAATCAATGTTATAATACACATTCAACATTGTTGTGTTTGATGTAATCGCGCCGCCCGAAACCTGGGTCGTGATGTATCCGCCCGCGCCGTCCGCCGATTGGGTTGATGGCGCATAGCCCAACCCCGAATAGCGCAAATATGAAAAATCAACACGAATATCGTTATTTATTGCCGCACCGATTGAAACCTGTAATGGAATAACGGAATCAGATTGGAAATTCGCGGTTTTGAATGCGCCGGGAACGACGAAAGCCTTGTCCTCGTTCTTGTAATCGGCATCCATACCACCGGTGACCGACATAGCATACGCCGCCGACAAACCGATGTACAAACCACTGTCGGCCAAGCGGTCATAATCCGCGGCCTGGTAATATTGGCGTCCCGCGTTTGTTGCGGTTGACCCAACGCGTGGCAATTGCCCAGTAATGCGCGTTGGCTGGGCCGCGTTTGTACGCGTATAGGTACCATTATTTACATTTTGATTGTTGTTTACAACGCGCGGCGTTGTTGAAACTATGCGGCTGTTTGACGATGGCAAATACATGTTGTTGCCGCCCGCCACGGTTGGCATCTGGCCCGTGGGGTACGCCGCCTGGTACACCGGATATGCGGCATTCGCAGACGATACCGCCGACATAACAGCGCCCGCCAATATGGCAAAAATATTGATTTTTTTCATCACCTGACCCACTTTCTTTGCCGATATTATATCACAAAAATCACCAACATAAAAGTATTTAGTATAAAACATGGGGTCGCCGCAAACGGCAACCCCAATCAGTCCAATATAATTTTATTTTGTATTAAAATGTAAAGTTCAGACGAACGCCGACCTCGGCCTTGACATCTGTTCCGTTTTGGGATTTCATGTGTGAATCATCAAATGTGTATTCACCATAGAATGTCACCTGGGTATTATCGGTCAATTGATTAGAAACCGATGCACCAATAACATATTCATCCCAACCGTCTTTCATATCGGCCAATTGTTGTTCCAATTGACGGGCCAAAACCTGCATTGCCGGATTCAATGGGGTGACGATTTCCTTTAACCCCTTGTTCGAATGGCGGTTAAATTTGAACCAACCACCGGTGCTCCACCGGTCAGAAAACTGATAGAATCCGTTTACACCGGCGCTGAAATCGGTATAGCCCTTTATCTTGGCCGAAATGCTGTACGGTGCACCCTGCTTAGCCAGAAATTGCTCAACCGTCAATCCCCCAATAGCAGCAACAGGTATTGTGTTATCACCGGCAACGCGAATCATGTTGTTGTCACTGCCAAATGTGCGCAAAACCTCGGCATACGCCTGTAATGTCAATTTATCCCAAACGTGACCGAATTTTGTTCCGGCGTGGAAACCCCACATACCGTCGGAATAGTTATCATAATCAAACACGCCCGACAATTTGGCGCCATCCATTTTCACATTGTATGTGCCGCGCATTTCACCGACACCGCCCAAGTGAATATCACCATAAACATCCCACACAAACCCGCGGTACAGGTTCAAAATGCGGTATGTTGTGCCCAGGCGTCCGCCCGACAAACCGGTACGGCCAATATCGTTATCGTGGGTATATTGCAACATAAAATGCGCCGCCCAGCGATCAGTTATTCCGTATCCCATTTCTTCTTGGACACGAACAATCGGAAATTCCAGCGAACCATCATGGTCCTTTTCACGGTGCGCCCATGAATCATCGGCGACCTTTAACATAATGCCGTTGGACAATTTGGAATAGAACATATTTTGTTCTGGCAAATACAACGGGTTTTCCATGTTGTGAACCGTTGCATACCGTTGCCCCGGAACATTAGCAGCCATTGCCGGCACAGTCAGAACCGATGCGGCAACCGCCATTTTCAAAGTTTTTTTCATCAAAATAACTCCTTGGTTGTGATGAAATAACGCGGCCCCCATTATTGGCAAGACCGGTGCCCATATCCGCGCCGCCCATTATTGGCAACAGCGCGCTTTTGCGACATGAACATATACAGGGTGCATTATATTGGGAATAAAGTCAAAAAAATCTTTTACTTGCAAAATTTATTTATGCTGGTATGCGACGATATACGGCACAAATTTTTCGCGGAATTCTGGGGCAACCCATTCGCGCGGAATCACGATACTGTTATGTTGGCCCGCCGACATTTTGGGCAAAATTTCACCATTTTTGGCATTTATGATTTGCAGCAACGAAATTGTCACGCCACTGATTTGCCCCGGCACAACAAATGTAATGTCCGCCCCCGCGCGAATTTCATTTCGCAATTCCAGTGTAATTTTGTCGCCATCGGTCGCGGTCACCACGCCCGCCGCATGCCAATCGGATGTTGACCGGGTTGTTTCATAATCGTGCGCGTTGGGCCCCAGATTCCCATCAAAAAATGCCGTGGTATATCCGCGCGTTTCCAATTTATTTAATTCCGCCATAAATGGCGCCGGGTCGAAATGCGTCGGGTCCGCCGCGTACGCATCCATTGCGGTGCGATATGCATTGGTCACCATGGCGACATAGTATTCACTGCGGTTGCGACCCTCTATCTTTAATGAATCGGGGGCGGCATCAATAATTTCGGCCAATCGCGGCATCAAACACAAATCGCGCGAATTCATAATGTATGCGCCATGTGAATCCTCGTCAATGGGCATTTCGATACCAGATTCACATTCGCGCAAGATAACATCATATTTCCACCGGCACAGTTGCGCGCACGCCCCACGATTGGCCGGCCGCCCCGTGATAAAGTTTGACAACAGGCATCGGCCCGAATAACTCATACACATGGCGCCATGAACAAATATTTCCAATTTTGTGTCGGGACACGCCGCGCGGATTGCACGGAATTCGGCAAACGGAACCTCGCGCGCCAAAACGCACAATTCCGCGCCCGCCGCCGCCCAGAATTTAACCGATGCCGCGGAACAAATGTTTGCCTGGGTCGATACATGTATCGGCATATCGGGGTGATGCGCGCGCACCCACATCATAACACCCGGATCGGCAACAATCAGCGCATCGGGGGCCAGGTAATTTATTATTTCACTGACCCGCCCCATATTTGCATACTCGCGTTCATGCGCAAACAGATTAAACGCCAGATAAACCCGTTTCCCCGCCGCATGCGCCAGGTCAATGCCTTGTTTGACCTCTTCGGTGGTAATTTTTGCACGCGCGCGCATTGAAAACCCGGGCAGGCCCGCATAAATTGCGTCCGCGCCATATAAAATGGCAGTTTTGAATGCATCCAATGTGCCGGCCGGCGCCAATAATTCTGGTAATTTAATCATAATTTTGCCTTTGGCATATATTTTTTACGGTTATTGCATAAAATCAAGCAATTTATAAATTTTTATACTTGAAATCGCCACCGGAACCATGTATAGTAAAGCCCGTTGCCAGTTTAGCTCAGCTGGTAGAGCATCTGATTTGTAATCAGAGGGTCGTTGG
>CAKQGH010000016.1 GCA_934232895.1 uncultured Alphaproteobacteria bacterium | reverse complement strand
TTGGAGGTGTTTTTTGTCCCCACGGACACCTAAAATTCAGAGGTTCTGACGCCCCAGTGCCGAAACACCCGACACCACCACTATTTTAGGCCAAAATCCGCCTGTTAGCAAGATAAAAGTATATAAAATTAAACCGCCCTGGATGGGGCGGTGGTTTTATTTCAATTTTGAATATTCTGCGTTGCTGACCGGTTCCAGCCATTCGGTATGTTTTTTTTCACCGGGGACTTCGATAGCAATATGTGTGAACCATGAATCCGGTGCCGCGCCGTGCCAGTGTTTTGTGCCGGCCGGAATACTGACCACATCGCCGGGGTGCAATTCGCGTGCGACCTCGCCCCAGGCCTGGTAATACCCGCGTCCCGCGGTCACCATCAGAATCTGGCCACCACCATGATGCACGTGCCAGTTATTACGCACAGACGGCGCAAATGTGACATTGAATACACCCAATTGATCCGTGGTCAGGGGCTGCAAGAAACTGGGGCCAGAAAAATATTTTGCATTTGCGTCATTTGGCGCGCCCCGTCCAAACAATATGTCGTGCGGCGTCCGCGCGATGGCCAAGATTTCCGCAATCTGGTCGTCGGTCACCCCAATATGCTTTGCGATATTGATGTGTGACGCCAGTTGCCCGTTCGTACCCTGCATTGTTGCCAGGGCCGCAACCGTTGCAATTTCGCGCTCTGGGCGCGTCAGGACACCTCGCGCAAAGATATCTGCGAACAAGTGTTCCTTTAAAAATGTATCTATGCCCGGTGCGAATTCGGCAAATGCGGCATTGAATTTAACGCCCGTCAGTTCTTCGCGTGTTTCGCGTCCAATTTTTTCCTTGTCGGCATCCGCCGCCAGTGGCGTTGGCACCGCCCCCACCGTGTCATTGATACCGCGCGCCGTGCGGTCATTTACAACATTCATAAAATTGTTGATTGCGTTCAGACTGCGCGGGAAACCACAGTATGCATATAATTGAATCAATTCTTCCTTGATTTCATTGATTGTCATACCATCGTCCAGCGCGGTGTTCAGTGCCCCCGTCAGCCCCGCCATATCGCCCGCCGCCGTGTGCGACGCGATGATCGCAATATTTTGTTCTTTGGTATTCAGGTTTTGTTTTGCCATTGATTTTCCCCCCATTACTGTTACGGCGATTGCGGCCACGGCCAACGCCACCATACCACAAAACAGCCAATTTTTGGTTTGCATAACCGTCTCCTTTTCCTGTGACATTGTGCAGTATAAATCCTAGACTTGACTCTAGGTCAAGCATTATTTTCACAATGTGATAAAAAACCTGAAAAATCTATTTTGTGCACCAGCAATCTGCGCTGTGGCCGTTGATAATACCGACGGCCTGCAGATACGCATAGATGATTGTTGTGCCAACGAATCGCATTCCCCGCCGGCGCAGGTCGCGCGAAATCGCGTCCGAAATTTCTGAATGCGTGCGGCCTGCCTCGCGAATTACCGCCCCGCCCGCCGCGCGCCAGATGTATGCGTCAAACGAGCCAAATTCGCGCACGATTTCCAAAAACACACGCGCGTTTTTTATTGCCGCGCGAATCTTTAACCGATTGCGAATAATCCCCGCATCCGCCATCAATCGCGCTACATCGGCGTCCGTATATTCGGCAATGCGATGCGCATCAACCCCATCAAACGCGCGGCGAAAATTTTCCCGCTTGTTCAACACACATTCCCACGACAATCCCGCCTGGAACGATTCCAGCACCAGCATTTCAAACAACCGCGCATCATCATGCACAACGCGCCCCCATTCGGTATCGTGATATTTTATGTATTCTGGATTATTCGGATTCGCCCACGCGCACCGATTTTTACCATCCGCCCATTTTATTGTCATATATGCCCCCGACTAAAAAACGCCCAAGCGGGCGTTTTATTATTTTTTATTTTGCGAAAAATCTGTCGTAGACCTTGTGATTTATTTTCACGGGGTATGTACGAATCAGGAACGAATTATAATCGTCCGTGATTTCACGTGCGGACATATTTTGCAATTCTTTGCGCAAATCGGCCATTTTCTTGCTGTCCACCTGGGGTGCGACAAATTCGCCCACGCGCAATACATAGAACGCATCATCGCCCGACACGATTGAATTCGCATTCGCGCCCGAATTAAACGCAGCAACCAAGATATCTGTCGGCGCGCCCGATGTGCGTGATACAGTCGCGGATTTCGCCGCCGCTTTTTTATCAGCAAACTTTCCGTTCTGGTTCAAATCGACCAAGATTTCATTCGCGCGAATGTATGCTTGCTTGCGGGCGGCATCGCGTGTCCAATCGGCAACCAAGTTCTTTTTAACCGATGCAAATTCGGCATTGTGTTGCGGCGTAATTTTATCAACACGAACAATAACAAACCCCTGCTTGGTTTCGGTCAGTTCACTTTCCAGACCGGCCTCCATATCAAAAATCTTGGCAACCATGGTGTCGGTCAAAATTGCATCCACCGGACGTTTTGCCGCCGGGAACGCATCCAACGACACGAATTTCGCACCGTGACGCTTGGCCGCCGCCGACATAGATTCACCCGCGATAATGTCATCTTCGACCTTTTGCGCGGTGGCGTATGCGACATCATAGCTGTCCGGTTTGGACATATCGGCCGGAATCAGCACATAGGAAACCGTGCGATGTTCCGGAACAATTTGCGGATGCGCGGCGTAATATTCCTGTAATTCGGCATCGGTCGGTTTGCCAACCTTGAAATCAGAAAATCTTACCGTTGCATATTCAATCTTTTTCTGGCCATAGCGGGCATTATAGGTTGCATCGACCACAAAATTTGGGACATTCATTGGCACCGACAGCGCGCCCAGCGCATACCCACGCAACACCTGGTTGCGCAAGACATCGGCAAATTGAGCCTCGGTATAGCCCGAGTTCGCCAACACGGCATCGAACAAATATGCCGAGAATTTACCATTTTGCTGGAATTCCGGGAATTCGCGAATTTCGCGCGCAATGCGCGCATCGGTCACAACAAAGCCCAAATCATTTGCACGGTTTTCCGCCATACGTTGGGTCGACAAATCGCCCAACACGCGTGCCGTAAACGCCGCCCCGGTTTGTGCATCGGTGTATACCGCCCGCTGTTGTTCACGGGTCATTTGCGCCATTTGACGCGATTTTTCAACATTAAACTGTTGCATGGTGACATCGGCATTACCGACATGAACCAAAGTACTGTCGCCACGGCTGCCGCCGAAAACCCATTCGGCAACGCCCCAACCAACGAACGAAAAAGCCAAAATAGCGATTAAAACTTTTGCCACTGGCTTGTCTGCTGCATTACGTAAATATTCTAGCATTTATTCCCCTTTTGCGATACCATAGCAAAACAGTATCAGAAAAATCAACGAAAAAAAGGGGAAAATATGAAAATTATTGCCGGAAATTGGAAGATGAATGGCACACGCGAAATGCTGAAAAATATGCTGAATGCATTGCGCGGCGTTGAGACCAAAAATCGCGTGATTTTATGCGTACCATATACTTTATTAAACACGGAATCAGACACCGCATCCATTGGTGCCCAAGATGTCAGCGCCCACGACCATGGCGCATACACCGGGGAAATTTCGGCCACCATGTTGCGTGATGCGGGCGTGAAATATGTAATTGTCGGGCACAGTGAATGCCGTGCATACCATGGCGACACCAACGACACAGTGCGGCAAAAGGCCGCGGCCGCAATCGCGGCGGGCATCACCCCAATTATATGCGTTGGCGAAACAATGGACGAAAAACAGGCCGGAAAAACCATGGCCATTATTGAATCGGGTGTGCGTGAATCGGTGCCAACCGACACGGACCACGACATTATTATTGCGTACGAACCGCGTTGGGCAATTGGTGCGGGACTGACCCCGACGGCGGAAGAAATCGCCACGGCACATACATTGATTGCAAAAACACTGGCCGATATGGGATTGGACGGCACGCCGGTGCTGTACGGTGCCAGTGTCAAGGGTTCAAATGCCGCCGAAATTATGTCAATTGCAAATGTTGATGGTGTACTGGTTGGGGGTGCATCCTTGAAACCGGATGATTTTATACCTATAATAACCAGCATAGAATAATTGTACAGTGCGGGGCGTGGGGGCAAATCCGCCGCCCCCGCAACTGGCATAAAACACACAGGTATATATTATGGATGAACAAACAACCCCAGAAAAAGAAATAAAAGAAGTCGCCGTGGAATCTGTATCGGTGGACAGTGGCACCCAGGCCGCCGATTCCACAAATGCGCCCGACACAACGGCCCCCGACAACAATACCGCCGCCGCGGAGCTGAGCGCACTGAAAACCGAATTTAACGAATTAAATGATAAATATTTGCGTGCCGTCGCCGAATTGGAAAACACGCGTCGCCGCGCAACATTGGACATTGAATCAACCGCGCGAAATCGCACTATGTCGGTTGTAAAACATTTCTTGCCGGTGATGGATGCCGTTGATGCCGCATTGAAACACGCGCCAGATGACGCGGGCATTCAATCAATGGCACGCGCCATGGAATCGGCATTTGCCCAGATTGGCATTGTCAAAATTGAATCTGTGGGGCAACCAATGAACCCGCAATTCCACAACGCGATTCAGGTTGTGCCCGCCCCAGCGGACGCCAACCCGGCGCCCCAGCCCAACACAATTGCATCAGAAATGCAGGCCGGATATATGTTTGGCGACAGCGTCCTGCGCACAGCAATGGTCGCAGTGTATAAATAAATAGCTCAAAGAGCAGATAGCAATGAATTCCCCTTCACCAGCGAAGGGGATTTTAGTTTATGCGGCTTTTTTGGCGTCACGCAGGATTTGCACGGGTTGTTTTTTCCCCAGCACAACGTTTTTATCAATCACGATTTCTGCCAATTCGGGGTTGTATTATATTGAAAATATTAAAATTTATGATTATATACAGAGTATGCCAACAAAAGACAAACGGTTAATTATTCCTATGTATCGCCCTAATAGCGTTCGGCGAGCGGGCAACAATGTAAAAAAGGCATTAAAAAACAATAATAGAATTTCACAAGATGACGAAACTATTATTGAAAACTGGCGTGCATCACACAATCATATTTTAAATACATGGTTGGTTATACTATTATCAAGAATAAAACGTAGCGGTATTAAAGGTATCGTAGGTCAAAGACTAAAGCGAAAAAATACGATTTACAATAAATTGCTTCGCATGGATACAATGTGTTTGGACAGAATGCACGATATTGCAGGTTGCAGAATTATATTTAATAATGAAACGGATTTGGAAAAATTTCGAGATGATTTAGTAAAAAATGCACGATTTAACCACGAGTTAATAGCATCGCAACATAAAAATTACATAAATTTTCCTAAGTCAAGCGGATATAGGGGGCTTCATGATGTTTTTAAATATAAAAGTGATCATCGTAGACCACCACATTGGAATGGTTTGTTAATAGAAATACAATATAGAACCAAATACCAGCACGCTTGGGCAACCGCCGTTGAAATTGCTGATGTTATCAAAAATAGCAGGTCTAAATTTAGTGCTAAAGAATATGCGAAACAAAACCAATTTTTTAAATATGCTAGCGAAATTATAGCACGAGCTCATGAAAATCGTTTTTCATGCTGTCCAGAGATGTCGAACGCTGAACTAATTATAGCGTTTACTACCCTTGAAGAAGATTTGCATTTATTGCACACTCTTAAAGAAATCAAAAACAAACAAGGCGACATTTTGAATAATAAAAAGAAAAATTTAGTTATAATGTCATCTTTTGATTTGTTTCATGTCAATATACCTAAAGTGGAAATATTTCCATTTTCAACTACAACACAAGCTGCAAGAAAATATTTTGAATTAGAAAAACAATTCCCAAATAACGACATTGTTTTGGTTCGTGGTGATGAAATCGCTGATATATCAAACATATTTAGAAATTATTTTTCAAATGCACGAGATTTTGTTGCTTATGTGAAAAGTGGCATTCGACTTCTATCTTAAAGTTGCAATTTCACAGCACTAAAAACACTATAAGACACCTGGAAACCAATTTAGATTATATCACAATTTACTAAACAGCCACAAAAATCGGAACGAAACATTAGAGATAACCAAAGATAATATGGGTATTATATTATTAACACCATAAACATAACAACACGAACATATTAGTATAGCAAAGATAAAGGTCTGTACCCCATTGAACCTTAGTATATTTTAGGCTCGGTTTAGAGTCTTGTTTGATCGGCAAACAACGTTTTTTTGTTTCTAATATACCTTATGTGGTTTAGTGAAACAGAGGCAGAAAAGCAATATACCACACAATAAGAGCCAAAAGGACTAAGTAAAAAACTCTTGATAACGCATCAATTAGTCTATCTTTTGTAGAAACATTCAAAGCCTTCAACAGATAACTATAAGCTTCCTCCGACCGTTTTAATTTCCACAATATGTTACTTTTTAATTCATAAAAACTACGAATTTTATAAATTGCAGAAATAGATAGAATTCCATTGCAACAAGTCAATAAACTCTCTGCCTCGTCAAGCTCTGCTAAACACTCTTCTAATGTTTTATAATATTTTTGTCCCCAGTTATGAACTCCACTGTGAATATCATTAGCAAGTTCAACTCCGATAACAAGGTTATTAAATTTTTTTAAATCTTCACACCATCTAACCATATTTTTACTCCTGAACAATCAGAATACATGCAACTTGCTTTTTTACAAAAAATAAACGGCCTATTTATACCGAATAGTATGTTCAAGATTGCTCAACTCATACGAAACTGAACTGATATCATTAAGGTTATACAATCTATTGTTAATTGAATACAGTTCCACAGCTATCACTGTTAATATCAATAACGCAAGTACAACATACACATGTTTCATAATTTTGACCCCTATTATTATTTTTAATACACAATAACCCCACCCCGGATGGGGTGGGGATTTATTTATGCGGCTTTTTTGGCGTCACGCAGGATTTGCACGGGTTGTTTTTTACCCAGCACAACATTTTTATCAATTACAATTTCCGCCAATTCCGGGTTATCGGGTGCGTCAAACATTGGTGCCAACAATATGCGTTCCAAAATACTGCGCAGGCCACGCGCCCCGGTTTTGCGCGCCACCGCCAATTTTGCAATTTCGCGCAGGCCGTCATCGGTAATGTTCAATTTCACATTGTCCATTTCCAACATTGCGGCATATTGTTTCACAATTGCGTTTTTCGGTTCGGTCAAAATTTTAACCAGCGCATTTTCATCCAAATCTTGCAATGTGGTAATCACCGGCAAACGACCGACCAATTCTGGAATGATGCCGAATTTAACCAAATCTTCGGGTTGAACATCGTCCAGATAATTTTTAGATTCGCGTTCTTTTTTCGATTGCACATTTGCACCAAAACCGATGCCCGCGCGTTCGGATTTGCGCCCACCAATAATTTTATTCAGGCCATCAAACGCCCCGCCACAGATGAACAGAATTTTTGATGTGTCCAGTTGAACGGTGGCCTCGCCCGGGTGTTTACGCCCCGCGCCACCGGCCGGAACATTGGCAACGGTGCCTTCGACCAATTTCAATAATGCCTGTTGCACGCCTTCGCCCGAAACATCACGCGTCAGCGACGGATTTTCGGATTTGCGCGCGATTTTATCAATTTCGTCGATATAGATAATGCCACGACCCGCGCGTTCAACATCGAAATTCGCATTTTGCAACAGGCGCGTCAAAACACTTTCCACATCGTCGCCGACATATCCGGCCTCGGTCAATGTGGTGGCATCGGCAATTGCAAACGGCACATCCAAAATGCGCGCCAATGTTTGCGCGAACAGCGTTTTACCCGTGCCCGTCGGTCCAATCAGCAACACATTAGATTTTTGAATTTCAACATTTGACGACAACGCCACGCTGTGCCGTTTATAGTGGTTATACACCGCCACCGCCAATGTGCGTTTCGCCATATCTTGGCCAATAATATATTCGTTCAAGAAATTATAAATCTGGGACGGCGTTGGCAATTTCGCGGCATCTTTACTGACCTCGGTCCGCATATCGTCCGCCATAATGTCGTTGCACAGGTTTATGCATTCGTCACAAATGCAAACATTGCGTCCACTGACCAGTTTTTTAACCTCGTACACGGCCTTGCCACAGAAACTGCAAAACTGGGTATTGTTCTGGTTTGCGTCGGTTGACGGTGTGTTGTTGTTTTTGTCGTCACTCATATCTTGCCATCCCACATAAATTATTTACGCAATAAAATTCCATCAATCAGACCGAAATCTTTGGCCTCGGTCGGGGTCATCCAATTGTCGCGTTCCATCGCATCAAACAGTTCTTTTTCACTGCGCCCGGTAAACGCCGCCATCTGTTTAATCAATGTCTGTTTATTCTTTTGATATTGGGTCATACGAATTTCCATATCGGTAATTTGCCCCTCGGCCCCGGCCAATGGTTGGTGAATCATAATCTGGGTATTTGGCAAAACAAAACGTTTACCATGCGCACCCGCCGCCAACAGAACCGAACCCATTGACGCAACCAAACCCATACCGATGGTCGACACCGGCGATTTAATATACTGCATCGTGTCCATAATCGCCCAGCCCGCCGAAACGTCGCCGCCGGGGCTGTTGATATAAACCGAGATTTCCGCATTTGGATTTTCAGATTCCAAGAACAATAACTGCGCCACAATGCTGTTCGCCATTGTCGGTTCAATTTGACCGTTTATCATAACAATGCGGTCACGCAACAGGCGCGAATAAATATCAAACGAACGTTCGCCGCGGGGCGATTCTTCGATAACCATTGGTATCAATGCCATTAAACTATCCTTTTATTTCCACTGAATTATACCATAAAAAATCCGATTCGCGAATTTATACTGGTACATATATAGGAAAATATGCGAAAAATACAACCCACAATAACAATTGACAAAATCATTTTTAGTGCTATATTACTAGTCAGAAAAAACAAGGTAGATAAAATGTACACATACGGATTTTATAATTTGGAACGCGACCGCATGGAACGCGAAATCAGTGCAATCAACAAACAATTGCAATGGATTGACGGGCGTATGAACGAAATATTCCGCATCCAAGATTGGGCAATCACACACAATGCGCAACCAATAAATTTTGCGGCACAAATCGTGAAATACCAATTCGAACATCAAAAATTACTGGAACGTCGTCGCAAACTGTACGCGGACCACGAATATATCTTGGCACGCAGCGCCGAAAACGCCGACGCAATCCAAATTGCTGTTGCCGAGGAATTGGCATACCGCGAAATGTCGATGTCACGGTAATTTGAAAATGGCTATGCGGCCTTTTTAATACCGCGTTTGATGTCGCGCACATATTTGCGCAATTCGTCAATTGGCACCAATGTTCCGTCGCGCTTTTCCGCCGACCAATAATCCCAACCATTGAAACTGACACTGTGTTGCAGGCGTGCCGCCATAACATGGATTGATGCCTTGCCATGCAGGGTATGCGCCAACTGTGCATCACGCGTAATCATTACACGCTCGCCTCGCAGGCTGACCAAAGTTTGACCGACATACAACAACCCCGCATCCAGCAATTCGCGAAACGCAACACGAACCTCGTCCCGCTTGGGGGCGGTGACCTCTATGTTTGACAAATCAATTGGCGTTATATTTTGCACGCGCGCACGCGCCGCGGCCACATAGTTTTCGTCACGATCAATTCCGATAAAATTGCGCCCCAATTCGCGCGCCGCCGCCGCGGTGGTGCCACTGCCCACGAATGGGTCCAGGATAATATCGCCCGGTTTGGTCGACGCCAAAATTACCCGACGCAGCAAATCCATTGGTTTTTGCGTGTTATGCAAACTTTTGCCATCGGCACCCTTGATACGTTCCTCGCCCAGACAAATGTTGATATTCCAATCCGACCGCATTTGTTTGCCGCCGTTTAATTTTTTCATTGTTTCGTAATTAAATGTATATTTGCCGGTCTTGCGCGGGGTTGCCCAAATCAGTGTTTCGTGCGCGTTGGTAAAACGCGTGCCACGGAAATTCGGCATAGGATTCGTTTTTACCCACACAATATCATTCAGAATCCAGAAACCCATGTCCTGCAAAATTGCGCCAACGCGGAAAATATTATGATAACTGCCAATGACCCACATTGCGCCGTCAGGCTTCAATATGCGTTTACATTCACGCATCCATGCGCGGGTAAATTCATCGTATTCGGCGGGGCTGTCAAATGCGTCCCACGCGTCACGCACAGCGCGCGCGGCGGTTTGATCCTCGGGCCGATACAAGGTTTTGGCGCCCAATTGTAAATTATATGGACTGTCGGCAAAGATGGCATCAACCGACGCGTCTGGAATGCCACGCATAACCTCGATACAATCGCCAGATAAAATTTGGTTCAGGTATTTTTCCATCTCTCTGCCCTGTTCATCATTTTATCACAAATCGGGTCATAAAAAATCTGTACGCAAGCATATTCACATAAATAAAAGACTTGATTTTTATGAAAACAGCATTTTTTATTCGCACGAAAAAATGCAAATTATGCTTGCGGGGGCGCGAATAGATTGCTATTCTGTACGGCATGAGATGTCCATATTGTAATTCAACCGACAGCCGCGTGACTGATTCCCGCCCCGACACCGAAGATGCAATTATTCGGCGCCGTCGCGTGTGCAACCAATGCGGTGCGAAATTTACAACCGTTGAACGCGTGCAAATGCGCGATCTGATGGTGCGTAAAAACAGTGGCAAGCTGGAGGCTTTTGACCGCGAAAAACTGCGTCGCAGCATAAAATTGGCATGCCGCAATCGCGAGGTTGGCGACGAACAAATTGAAAAATTGGTCACATCTATACACCGCCGTCTGGAAACAGAAACCGCCGATGATACGGTGACCAGCGTAATGGTTGGCCAAATGGTTGCGGATTCATTATTAAACCTGGACCCGATTGCATTCGTGCGATTTGTATCGGTGTATCGCAAGTTTTCGCGCATTTCCGATTTCAAAAAAATTATTGATCAAATACCGGAACCCGATGACAACGCCGTGGTGTGCCATTTGCCAAAAACATCACTGTTCTGATATAAAAATCCATGAAAAAAATATTCATATTTTTAACAGCGATTTTATTTGCGACCGCTGTGCGGGCCGCAGACAATCCGATGATTTTAACGGATAATGACGCCAGTTTATACGAACAAATATTTGTCCTGCAACAGAATGAAAAAATTGATGCGGCAAAAAAACTGGAACGGCAATTGACCGACAACCTGCTGATGAACGAGGTTTTATACCAACGGTATACATCAAAAACATATCGCACACGCGGCGCGGAAATAAACGCTTGGATGAACAAATATTACGATATGCCGGGCGCGGTGCGTATGGAAAAATTGGCACAAATAAAAAAGACCACTGTGCGCAAGGCATCGGTCCCAAAAATGATAAGTGGCACCGATTCCATTGAAACCGCCCAATCAGAAACATGGACAGCAAAGCAATATTCCGGCGCCACAGATGCAAACATAAAAAAATTCAAACGCGCCATCCGCAGTGGCAGCACAAAAACCGCCCGATTGATATTACAGGACCCGGCGTTCAAGAAAAAATTGACTGAATCCGACTATGGTCGCCTGGCGGGGCGTCTGTCATTTATATACTATACAAACGGCGAATTTGAATTGGCGAAAAAATGGGGGTTTGTTGCGGCGGACGCAAAATCTGAATACGGCCTGTGGTCAATGGGGCTGTTGTATTTCAAGGAAGAAAAATTCAAAGAAAGTGAAAAATATTTCAGCCAGATTTTACAACTGGGTCAAATAAACAATGCCCGCAAGACCGAGGCCGCTTTCTGGGCCGGCCGCGCCGCGGACGCAAATGGCGATGCCGCCGCCGCGAAAAAATACTGGAAAATTGCGGCCACCCACCCAATGGCATTCTATGGCGCATTGTCGGCGGTTATGCTGGGCGAAACACCCGAGTATGAATTTTTTGAACAGGATTACACCGATGACGATATTGATGCACTGCGCGAAACAAAATATGGTCGCATGGCGTTGGCGTTGATTCAAACGAACCAGAAAGAGCGCGCGGAACAATATCTGAAATATCTGATAACATCACGCGCATCGGACCGAACATTGCACGCGGTAAATTCGGTTGCGACGGCGTACGGCCTGCCGCGCGTGTCGATTCAGGCATCGGGCGTCATTCGCGACCGCGGCATTCTGGAAATTGATGACGATATTATTTATTCGGCGCAATATCCCCTGCCCGATTGGGAACCCATGGGCGGTTGGTCAATTGACCGCGCGTTGTTGTTGGCCATTACTAAACAGGAAAGTGGTTTCAAAACAAATGCAAAATCAAATGCCGGCGCAAATGGTCTGATGCAAATTATGCCCAGTACCGCGCGTCGCGTTGCCCGCCGCAACAATGTGGCGATGTCTGACATTGATATGACCAACCCCGAACACAATATGTTTTTGGGCCAACAATACATTGTCGATTTGCTGGCGCATCCGAACATCAACAACAATATTATAAAAATGTTGGCGGCATATAATGCGGGCATGGGCACACTGATAAAATTTGAAAAGAATTTTTCAACATACGACCCATTGCTGTACATAGAATCTTTCCCGGCATACGAAACCCGCAATTATATAAAACGCGTTATGTCGAATATGTGGCTGTACCGTGCGCGGCTGAACCAACCACTGACATCGATGGAGGAATTGGCCAACGGTGTATGGCCACTGTATAATACCCAGGACGAATATGTCCGTCACCAGATTGAAAATCGTATGGGCGTGTAATTCACTGGGGCCAATATGCGAACAACACCAGATTTTTCATACGAATGCGACAGTGGATTTGAATTTGTCGCCGGTGTGGACGAGGCCGGCCGTGGTCCCCTGTGCGGTCCGGTTGTTGCCGCGGCGGTAATATTTCCAAACCGCGACATTGAAATTCCGGTTGTCATTCGCGATTCAAAACAAATGACGCCACATGCGCGCGCCGTCGCATACGATTGGATTACAAAAAACACCGTATGGGCCGTCGGCCAATGCAGCCCCACCGAAATAGACGAATTAAATATTTTATGGGCGTCTATGTTGGCAATGACCCGCGCGGTAAAAAAACTGAGCCAGGCACCACAATTTTGTTTGATTGATGGCAACCGCGTGCCGCGCGATTTGAACGGCGCACCCGTGGTGCGTGGCGATGCAAAATCGCTGTCAATTGCCGCCGCATCCATTATTGCCAAAGAAACGCGTGATAAAATTATGCACGACCTGGCTGCGAAATACCCAGAATACGGTTGGGATAAAAATGCGGGCTATCCAACACCGGAACATTTGCAAGCAATCGAAAAATATGGTATAAACGAACATTATCGAAAAAGTTTTGGTCCAATCAAGGAAAGGATAAAAAATGGAACTGCGCACGATTGAAAATATTGATGTTCGCGGCAAATTTGTTTTGCTGCGCGATGATTTTAATGTTCAAATTGTTGATGGGAAAATTACCGACACATTCCGCATTGAACAGAGTATGCCAACCATAAACGCCCTGCGCGCGGGCGGTGCAAAAATCGCAATTTGTGCACACCTGGGCCGGCCCAAGGGTACGCGCAATATGGAATTTTCATTGCGCCCGGTTGCCGAATACATGGGTGTGCCATTGATTGCCGATTGCCTGGACAAAGATTTTATGGCAACCATGCACGACGGCGATGTCGTATTGTTGGAAAATGTACGCTTTTACCCCGGCGAAGAAAAAAATGACCCGACGTTCAGCGCCGATTTGGCACGCGGTTTTGACATATTTGTGAACGACGCATTTGCCGTATCGCACCGCGCCCACGCCAGCACCGTTGGCGTTGCCGAAATATTGCCATCGTATGCGGGTTTGCTGTTGGCGTCAGAAATTGAAAATCTGAACGCCGTAATGACACACCCGGCACGCCCATTGACCGCCATTGTCGCCGGCAGCAAGGTTTCCACAAAAATCGGCGTGTTAAAGGCACTGGCAAAATTATCAGACAATTTAATTATTGGCGGGGCACTGGGCACAACATTTAATTTTGCATTGGGCGCAAATGTTGGCAATTCATTATATGAACCCGACCAGCGCGACACCGCATTGGAAATTTTAGAATACGCACGCGAAAACAATTGCAATATGTTGTTGCCATTGGACAAGGGCGTTGCCCCAGAATTTACCCCAAACGCCCCGCGCACCGACAAAACATTTGATGAAATTACCGATGCCGACATCATAATGGACGACGGGGTTCAAACAATTACACGCAATATCGGTGTGATTGAAAAATCCGCAACCGTCATTTGGAACGGCAGCGTCGGCATGGCCGAATGGCAACCCACATGGTCGGTCGGCACATTCGCATTGGCACGCGCCATTGCCGAACAAACCCGCGCTGGGAAATTGACCAGTGTAATCGGCGGCGGCGACACCGTTGCGGCATTGGACGCATGCGGATGCGCGAACGATATGACATACGTATCAACCGGCGGCGGCGCATTTCTGGAATTTATCGAGGGCCGCACCCTGCCCGGAATTGCAGTTCTGGAACAGAAATAAAAAACGCCCCACCCGGGGCGTTTTTTTAGAGCACAGATAATAGATAATGCGCCATTCGGCGCACTTCATTGCTCTCTGCTCTCTGCTCATTGCTCTCTACTCTAAAAAACAACACCCCGACCTGGCGCCAATATGTACACCCTATTTCCACGCCGCCGGAATATCCGCATAGTCCGACAGGCCAGTCGCACCTTGGTACATAAAACCAATGTCTTCGACCGTGGCATCTGGCAATGCTTCGTATAATAATACGCCCCCGGTTGTGCGGGCCGATGGTCCGGTTAAACCACTGCAATTCATAAATGCACCACACAGCATACGACTGCCAATTGCACCAGACAAATCGCCCAATACACCCACTGGAATTTCACCAGTCAACCCCGTACAGCCTTTGAACACCCCAGAAAACATATTATTTTGTCCATCGCCGCTGAATGTGCCAAATAAATTGTCGGGAATACTGCCGGTTAAACCGCTGCAACCCTCAAATGTACTCATATACATGCGCATTGCATACGGGCCGCTTACCCCGGTAAACAAATTTTTTGGAATTTGGCCGGTTAAATTTTTGCAACCACCAAAAGTTTTGGTAAACATATATTGTGCTGGGGCCCCCGATATATTTCCAAACAACCCACTGGGAATTTCACCGGTCAGTCCTGTACAACCACTAAATGTATTGTTATACATACCAAATGCCGGTGCGCCGGACACCCCGGCGAACAAAGCACCACCAATTCCGGTCAACCCTGTGCAACCCGAAAAAGTATTTGCAAACATACTGGCGGCTGGCGCCCCAACGACCCCGGCGAACAGTCTGGCTGGAATCGACCCGGTTAAACCACGACAACCATTAAATGTCCCCATGAACATTGAACCCACGGGTTTGCCAGAAAGCCCCACAAATAAATTTTCTGGAATTTCGCCGGTCAACCCGGTGCAGCCCGAAAATGTGTTTGCGAACAGCGCGCTGCTGGGGGTTATTGACATACGCGAGAAAAGTGTTTCGGGTATTTGCCCACTCAGTCCTGTGCAGCCCTTGAATGTACCATTAAAGGTGTCTCTGGTTGTGACCTTGGTTATACCGACAAACAAATCCGCCGGAATAGAACCCGTCAGCCCCGTACAGCCCGAAAACGCATCTTGGAATAATGCCGCCGCACCCCCAGTAATGCCCGAAAACAACCCCGGCGGTATTTCACCGGTCAACCCCGTACAATTTGTAAAAATACCACGAAACATCTGCTGGTCTGGGGCGCCGCGTATACCATGGAACAGTGTTTCGGGAATTTCACCACGCAAATTTGTACAATTTGCAAACAAATCTTTGAACCACGGCAGCTGACCGTTCACTGGTTTGAAAACTTTTCCCAACGAGCCCGCAACCCCGGCCAGGTTCAAATTACCATCAAACCGTATTGCGGCATCTGGCGCGCTGGCCGTTTTCCACGATGCGTATTTGGTTGGATACCCACCAAACCCAATATGATATTCGCCGGCAACGGCATAATTATGCGATATGGTTTCCGCATCAACATTATCACGCCGTATAATTTGCATCGCCGTACCGTCGCCCCAATTGATGTAAAACGCGCCCGATGCGCTGATGCTAAAACTGAATGTGGTTGTGTCCGATGTTGTTGTTGCCGTAAAATGATACTTTGGTTTTATCAATGTGCGTACGGCCTTGATACTGGTGTTCACATTCGCCGCAAATCCCGTCGCGTATTCACTTGTGCGATACGATGTTTGTGTTCCGAACCGGCTGTTCGTTGCGTCAATTGCCGCCAA
>CAKQGH010000015.1 GCA_934232895.1 uncultured Alphaproteobacteria bacterium | reverse complement strand
AAACCACCGTTTTTTTCGGCATTTCTTTTTTTGCGCCGCGCCACACCCACCGCGGCATTGCGGGGATTTTATGGGATTTTTTGTTTGTCCCTGCACGGACTTTAGACCACGCCGGAAATGAAACAAGCGCGCCGGTCGGCGCGCTATCTATTTCTCTATGCTCTATTCTCTATGCTCTAAAAAACGGGGCATCGCCCCGTTTTTTAACGCTGGTACTGTTTCAATATTGCCAGTTTCGATATTTCATTGCTGATACGATGTTCAACTATTTGTTCGGGTTGGCCTTTGGCAATATAAATTCGTTGGTCGCCGCCAAAATTATCGGATATGCCGTACCCCTTGATGTTGCCATCCATATCCATATATGCATACACCGGCGCATGCAGTGATGTTATATCACGCGAATCGAATTTAACCCCGTGGTATTTGGCAACATCATTACATTCGCGAACAATTTTTTCGGTCGTGCGAAACAACGGCACAACCGCGCACGCGGGTTCCTGAGCGGGCGTAACCATTTTAATATATTCTGGTGCCAGGGCCCCATTGCCATAAGATGTTGGTCTGTATTTGTTTTCCATCAATGTGCGTGGCGTCACATCCAACGGTTCCACACAGAACATTTTTGAACGCATGGCTGCAACCGCTTCGGCCGATTGCAGTAAATCGCGTGTAATACGCATTTCATCACGATTATCGTTTGCCAAACTGTACACAACCGGCCCATAAAATGTTGTGGTATACAAATCGCCCGCCCCCATTATGCATCCAACCAAATCTTGGGACTTTGCCGTATATTCAGCACTGGATACATGTGGCGCAATTGCGGCATACATAATGTAAAACGATTGTTTTTCAAATCCTTTCAGTTTCAACGGCAATACCGCATCATTTGCAAAATTACCATAATTGCCCAAGAAAAATCGATACATTCCGCGGCAACTGTTTGCTAATTTACTGCTTTTTGTTCTGTCAAATACAGGGATAATTGTGACATCATTGTTCATTTTTTGTCCTTTTAGTTTTTTTATCTGCTTGAAAATCAATGTAGCGCTAATATTTCAACGCCCCCGAACCTGTAATTCTGCCAATGCGCGCGCCATACTGCGACGGGCCAAATCATCCATAGGTCCCGGCAATACCGCAACATTTTGTTTGCCATTATTATCAACGGTGGCGAAACCCTGGATTTTTTTATGAACATCAACATATACAAATGCCGACGAATGATCTTTGTTTATCGCACGCGCATCAAATGGAACGCCCGTCTGTTTTGCAATATCACGGCACACACCGGAAATTTTCGGCAACATTTTGAATACTGGCACTGTTGCACATTGCGGAATTGATGCAAATTTTTTTACATATTCGGTCAACGCATCACTGGTTTTTGGATATAATGTTGAATATCCATTGCGTTCATAGAATTTTTCCGCATAACGCAATGCCACCAATCCCATAGACGACGCAAATAATTTATTGGCATTTTCGGCGCGTTGCAACAGCACCCGACCAATTTTCTGGGATTGATATTCCGGTAATACATACAAACCCTGAATCACGGATTGCCCAGATTTATAATCGCCATTTACATACCCGACCATATCCGCACCATCGTACGCCGCAAAGGCAAAGCCAAATGTGCTGTTTTCCCACGAATCACGGAATTTGTCCATCTGGAACTGTTTGGCCGCGTTGGACACAACGCATTTATAATCGGCCTCGGTCGCCGCAACATTGATATGCAAAAAATCATCCCAAATCTTGGGCGCGGTTTGATTAAAAATAGGCATATAGGTTATTTCTTTCATGCCCATATATTTAGCACAAAAATATTATTTGTCAAGACTTATTCAAAATTATTCTATCAAAATATCGCCAAAATCGCCGTGTGTGGCATTTGGTACAATAACAATATCACCGGGCCGCGCCCATTCGCGTGCCAATTCGGGCGGCACAATCGTATCACGCCCGCCAATATAGTGCGTTTGTGGAACATCTGGCAACGCGGACATATCCATTGATTGCGTCAACGGATTATCCCCAAAATACGCCGTCCAGGCGGCATGATTTAACACACCACCAATTGTCACCCACCGCCGAACCGGCATTTCTGGGTGTGTTTTTATAACCAGCCCCGACACCATTGCCCCGCCCGAATACCCAACCAGCACAATCGGGTGCGATGCGGCGGTGTTTTCTATGGCGGTCGCCATCGCATCAATTATTGCGGGCGAAAAACGCCCATCGGTCCAATCGTGGCGGTTGCATGTATCGGACATTATATATTGGCACGGCCGCGCAATGTATGCCACATTGGCGTGCGTATCACGCGCCACCATATCACGCACCAGCGTCCCGCGCGGCGTTGGGTTGGCGGTGGGACGGCCGCCCGCATTAAATGCGTGACCGTCGCCCTCGATATAAATATATATGGGGGCGTCCGCGGAATAGTCGGTTATTTTTTGCCATGAGGCAATTTCATATTTGCCCGCCACAACTGGCGCGTATTCAAAATCGGCCGGTGCAACCCACCGCGCGCCCGCGCACCCCGACAATATAACCAGTACAAATACATTTAATATAAAACGCATACCAATATAATAGCCACCAAAACGATGGCACGCCACACTAAAAAACTTTGACAAACACAGTTGACAAAATACTTGACAAATAATATTTTTAGTGCATAGTTGTTGTAAATTTAACCAAAGGTGAATTCATGTTCAAAGAATTAAAATTGAAATTAGCCACACGCCGCATTGAACGCAAAAAAAATGCCAAAGCGGTCAAGAAACCAACGCCACGCAAATCGGTGCGCGCAAAGAAATCTGTGCGCAAAATATCGTGGGCACGCGTTTGGGATGTCATTTGTTGGCCTTTTCGTGCGATTCGCAATTTGTGCATCCGTATCTGGGCATGGATTCGCAGCATTGATTTAATCGGCCTGGTCAATATCACATTGTTGTTTTCGATTATCGTGTTATTTTCTATGCTGATTATCGACATTGTAAAATGCAATCGTACGCCTGATGTGGTTGTTTTGGCAACGCCGGCCACAAAAGCCGTTCCGGCCCAGAAAAAAATGTCAGACACAAAAACAATTGCGCCAGCCCAGGTTTCGACATTGCCCGTCAAACGCGATGCGGACCGCAAATATGCAACCCGTCCGGTAAATGTTGTGCCCGCCCGTCCATGCGCGGCCACCGTACGCCAGACCGCCCGCACCCGCAACACTATGTTTGGCGATGTCATTATTGACAGTCGCGGCGCCGCAACAATATTGCACAATGGCGACAAAATCCGCGGCAATTTGTACCTGCAAAATATGCGCAAATATACATTGCCATGCGGCGTGCATATCGACGGGAATTTGTTCCTGCGCGATATGAATATGGTGCAATTCTGTGGCGATTTCACGGTCACCGGCAATATTTATGTCAGCCCGAAATCATCGTTCGGCCCATTGCCACGCACCGCACGCATTGGCGGCCAGGTAATTTTGTAATTGCACCCACACATAAACAAAAACAACGACCGCACGAATGTGCGGTCTTTTTTCATATATTTTGGATAAAACTGTGGTATAATATGCGGTGTATAACATAAAAGGAAACATAATGAAAACAGCCGAAAAAGTTTTGAATGTGTTGGCAAAAAACCTGGGGTATACCGTTGTATTGGTTGCGGCAATTATATTGTTTGCAATCTTTTCCGATGGTTTAATTGCCGGGTTGATTACCGCCATATCTGCCGTAATCGGATACACATGCATTGTTATGCTGTATCGTGAATTTACGAAATCGGCAACGGCCGCGCCGGCGAAAAAGCCCGCACGCAAAACAGCCAAACGCAAATAAAAAATCGCCCATCTGGGCGATTTTTTTTGAAATATATTTTTCAATTATTTTTCAGGCTGATTTTGCGCCGCATCCGCCGCCGGGGCTGTTGCCGCAACCGATTCCTGGGCCACAATTTCCTGGCGCAATTCACTTTGCTGGCGCGCCATATCAGATTTCGACGAAACCAACGCCAACGCCGCGCACAAAACAAAGAATATTGTCGCCAACCACGCCGTTGCACGGGTCAGAAAATTACCGGCCGCCGCCCCAGTCAGTGCGCCACCAAACATAGATGCCGCCGCGGAACCGGACATACCGCTGCCCTCGGATTTCTGTAATAAAATAATACCAATCATAAATACTGCGACAATTATCAACAATACCAACAAAATAGAAAACATTTTTATCCCCTGTTATCTGGTTTATTATGCCGTGATTTTATCCATCAATTCCCTAAATTGCAAGGATTTTCAACAACGCATCCGCGGCGTTTATGCTGGCCACTTTTTTCGACGGACCGGTGGCCGTGGCGGTGTGGCCCATGGCGGTCACGCGAACACGGAAAACCGGACTGTGCGATGCGCCGGTCTGTTCCAAGAATTCATATACCGGCAATGCCCCATCGCCGTTTTTCTGAACCAATTCCTGTAATGCGGTCTTGACATCTTTGGGTGCAACGGCATCCGCCGCCGCCAATTCACACCAATGCGATAAAATTACCGCACGCGCCGCATCAAACCCACCATCAATAAAGATTGCACCAAATATAGCCTCCATCGCGTTGGCCATAATGTGACGAATGCGACCGCCAGTCATGTGACCATGGCGGATATGCGGTGCCAGATTCAATTTGTCGGCAACCGACGCCAATGTTTCGGTCGACACCAACATCGCATGACGACGCGCCAACTCGCCCTCGTGCTCGGTTGGGTACATTTCATACAGCAACGCCGCCACCGTCAACCCCAGCACGCGGTCGCCAATAAATTCCAGACGTTCGTTATTATGTGCGCCATCGGCCCCAGATTGCGTCAACGCCAATTCCAGCAAATTTGGATTTTTGAAAGTATAATTCAGTTGTTCCAATTTATTTTACCCCCATGCCAAATCTGTTCCAGCGCATTTTATTACCCCAATTCCATACAGAAATCATCGGCGCATAATAATTGTGCGAATACCATATAAACCACGCAGGACCCAAAATATTGTCGCGCGGGACATATCCAACATCGGCGCGGCTGTCCGCACTGTTGTCACGGTTATCGCCCATAAAGAAATAGTGTTTTTCCGGCACTGTGAACAACGGTGTATTGTCCAGTGGCGCGTTATCCGATGCCTCGATAATACTGTGTTGGACACCATTTGGCAATGTTTCGGTATATTCGGTCATTTTGAACACGCCACACGCCCCATCGTACATACGGCACAAACGGTCATCTTTGTATTCAACCGTGTAATTAAAATCTGCGGGTGCGTTATCAATCCAAATCTTGTTGCCCTTTATCGACATATTATCCTGGTAATACCCGACACTGCGCAGCGATTTCGGCAAATTCGCAACAATGTACGGGCGCGGATTTTCGCGCGGAACAATCGTGCCATTTATATACAGGCGCCCATCAACCATTTGCACCGTATCACCCGGCACGGCAATCAGACGTTTGATATAATCCTGGGATTCATTGGCCGGATTGCGAAACACAACAACATCGCCAACCGCGGGTTCATGCCCCAGCACGCGCCCATTCCACATTTTCCATGACCCAAACGGGAACGAATAACGCGAATATCCATACGACCACTTTTTGACGAATATGTGGTCACCAACATGCAGTGTTGGTATCATTGAACCCGACGGAATATTAAACGGTTCCAACAACAAACTGCGAAAAACAATCGCAATCAGTGCGCCATAAAATATAGTATTAAACCATTCGCGTGCGGCGTTCGTATTTTTCAGTGGCATATTCACAATCCTCTTTTGTCGGGGGTATTTTATAACTTGAATTGATTCAGCGCAAGTTTTAATATGCGGATATGATTTCATTGAACTCTGTTATATTTAACGGTATGGATGCAACCCGCATTGATGTCCAGGTGCAATTGTCGGCGGGTCTGTCCAGCCCCGAATTTAATATCATCGGTCTGGCCGATCGCGCGGTCAAGGAATCGGCCGAGCGTATAAAAAATGTGCTGGGCGCACTGAACATATCATTACCGCCCAAACGGTTGACGGTAAATTTGTCGCCGGCCGATGTTGAAAAAACCGGGTCGCATTTTGACCTGCCGATACTGTGCGGCATATTGTGTGCGCTGGGGATATTGCCCCAGGATGAATTATCCCATTACCTGATATTGGGCGAAGTCGGCCTGAACGGAACCATCGTTCGTACCGATGGCGTTTTACCGGCCAGTGTTTGGGCAAATAAAAATAATCTGGGCATAATATGTCCGGGTGCCCAAGGGGCCGAGGCCCGAATGTCAGGTCACACCAACATATTGGCCCCGAATCATGTATTGGAATTGATAAATCATTTCAAGGGTACACAGATTTTACCAATGCCCGAATTTACCCCGGCGGCGGGCGCGCCCCTATCATGTGGTGACATGGCCGAGGTTCACGGTCAAGACGCCGCCAAACGTGCACTGGAAATTGCCGCGGCGGGCGGTCACGCCATGCTGATGGTCGGTCCCCCGGGGTCGGGTAAAACAATGTTGGCATCGCGTTTGCCCGGAATAATGCCGGAAATGACCGCCGAACAGATATTGGAAACATCAATTATATATTCCATTGCGGGGCAATTGGACGGGCGCGGTTTGATGCGGAATCGCCCATTTCGCAGTGTGCACCACACCGCATCCCAGGTTGCATTGGCGGGCGGCGGCGCAAACGCGCACCCGGGTGAAATTTCACTGGCGCATAATGGCGTTCTGTTTTTGGACGAATTGCCGGAATTTAATCGCACAACATTGGAAATTTTACGGCAACCGATGGAATCTGGGAAAATTATGATTTCACGCGCGAAAAACACCGCAACATATCCGGCGCGTTTTCAATTGATTGCGGCAATGAACCCATGTCCGTGTGGGCACCTGGGTAATGCCGCCCTGTCCTGTTCACGTGCGCCCCGCTGTGCCGAGGCATACCAGAATAAAATCTCGGGGCCCCTGTTGGACCGAATTGATTTGCATGTCGATGTTGACCCGGTAAACCCGTGGGAAATGAATGATAACGATGCCGCACCACGCGAAACCAGTGCACAAATCCGCGCCCGCGTTGTTGCCGCATACAACCGCCAAATTGCGCGCCAGGGATATTTGAATGCGCGCCTGGACGGCGCCGCATTGGATGTGGCCGCACCACTGTCCGATGAATTGAAAAACTTTTTGAACACCGCCGCGGAAAAAATGGGAATGTCGGCGCGTGGATACAATCGTGTTCGCCGCATTGCGCGCACAATTGCGGACCTGGCGGGACGCGACGAAATCGAAATCGGCGACATTGCCGAGGCTTTATCATATCGCCCCATAAACCGTGGAAAATATGGCGCCAAAATATAAAAGTTCAAAGTTCAGAGTTCAAAGTTCAAATTAATAAAGCAGTGCGCCGAATGGCGCACACATTATTTTTATCACGGCGGAGCGCAGCGGCGACGGATGAACTTTGCACTTTGGTATTTGAACTTTGAAAAACGCCCCGTTCGGGGCGTTTTTCAGAATTCGAATCGCAATCCCAACATTATGTTGGCGTATATTAAATTTTTCGCACTGTACCAATCGCGGGTACGTGTATCGTCGGAATTGGTCAACACCCATTTTACACGCGGCACATACGCAACGCGCGCACCAAAATCCAAAAACATTGTCTGGGTTATGCCATACGACACGCCGGCCGCAATAACACCCGCAATGTTCGACGAACTGTGTTCCGAACGATAGAATTGTAAAACATCGTATGAATCCAATTTACCAAAATTCTGTAAATCAACCGATGTTGACAAATCGCCATACAAATCCGACAAATTCAAAACGGTTTTACTGTCGGCATAGCCAACACCCAAACCAACATACGGAATTACCGTTTGCAACGGTTTCTGCAACCCATCAAAGAAATCATAGAACGCCATCGCACTGACGATATCGGTTGTGATGGTTGATTGCACGGCACCGCTTTGCGCAAAAATGGAAATTCCACTGGTCAGCAACAAATCGCCTTCGAACAACGGCGACGAATTATATTCGCTTTCGCTGATGTGGTCCCATCCCAATTCCAAACGCCATTGTGGATGATTGGGCAGTGTCCACCCAATTGATGCACCCGCGGCAAATGCGACCTCGGAAAAATTCTTTTTGGCTGGCAACTCGCCAATCTCGCCCACACCGGCATTGGTAAAATCGCCCTTGTCGGTCAAAGAATCATAATACTGTTTGGATATAACATCACCCGTACTGGGGCTGTAATAAAATTCGGACGTCAACGCCCCAATATCGTTTTGAATCTTGGCCGAGCCAAATGACATTCCGCCACGAACCGAAATTACAAAGCGTGCCCCATCGTCATTATACCAACCATCGCCAATATATGTGCCATCATATTGCCAATTTGCCGCCGCCGGCGCCGCATACAGCGCACCCACCACCGGCAATAAAAATAAAATCTTGCTTTTCATACCACGTATTATATCACAAATTGCGCCCTGATAAAAACAGATTTTATGTCACCGTGCGACAATATCGTGGAAAATTTCGGCCGGAATTGTGCCCCCCGTGACACGCGATGACATGGGCGTAAAATCATCATTGCCAACCCAAATTCCAATAACCAAATCATTCGCCGCACCAACGAACCACGCATCGCGATTGTTATTGCTGGTGCCGGTTTTACCACCCAAAACGCCCGGTGCATTTGCACGGCGCCCGGTGCCACGCACCACAACATCGGCCAATAATTCGGTCATATATTCAACCGTCTGGGGTTGCAAAATTTGCAATGCGTCCGACGGATTGCGTTCATATAAAACATCCCCCGTGGCATCTGTGATTTTGGTAATAGAATATGGTCGCACCGATGCGCCGTTATTCCAAATTACGGCATATATGGTTGTCAAATCAACCAGCGACATTTCCGATGCGCCCAACACCGTTGAATATTCACGCCGCAGTTTTGTCCCAACGCCCAGCCGTCCCGCCATATTCAGTACGGAATCAATCCCATACAATTCGGTCAATTTCAGTGGCACCGAATTCACACTTTTTGCGAACGCGGTCGCCAATGATATGTCGCCATAATATTTTTCATTGTAATTTTTGGGATTATAATCGCCAATTGCAAACGGCGAATCATTTACGTACGATTCTGGCGTCATTCCATTTTCCAGCGCAACCAGATACACCACAGGTTTGAATGAACTGCCCGGTTGGCGCATGGTCGTTGCGCGGTTGAATTGACTGGTTTGATAATCGGTGCCCCCCACCATTGCGCGCAATGCCCCATCGGTATTCATGGCAATGGCCGCGCCCTGGTATTCGGCCGCCCGGCCACGCAAAGCCGCGGCAATTTGTTCCTGTAATTTCATATCCATTGTGGTATAAACCATCAAATCAGATTTCAATGTGCCGATGCGAGATTCGACTTCATCCATAACAAAATCGGTCCAATACCGGTAAATATTTGTATCGGGCGCGGGTGTTGCCGGCCCCAGTTGTTTTGCGGCGGCGCGCGCAGTATTTATATCAATGTATCCCTGGCGTACCATTTCGGTCAACACAACGCGGGCGCGTTTAATATTGCGTTCCGGATTTTTCAGCGGGCTGTACGATGTTGGCGCCTTTAACATTGCGGCAATTTGGGCCGCCTGGGCCACGGTCATTTTGTTCGCCGGTGTTTGGAACATAACGCGCGATGCGGCATCAATTCCACGCATTCCGCCAACCAACGACACGCGATTCATGTATAAATCCAAAACCTGGTTTTTATCAAATCGGTTTTCCAACCAGTACGATAAAATCAGTTCTTGAACCTTGCGCGAAATCTTTTTTTCACGCGACAAGAATATGTTTTTGGCGGTCTGTTGTGTTATAGACGACCCACCCGCCGCAATTCGCCCATGAATTAAATTAGACAAAACCGCACGCGTAATTCCGCGCACATCAATTGGACCATGCGCAAAAAATCGTTTGTCTTCGATGGCGATAATTGCCTGCCATACATGGGGGGGCAAACTGTCGACCGATACCGGTGTTCCCATAATACGGCCGGCACTGCGAATTTCATCGCCATTTTCATCCAGAAACACAACCGCCGCGGGGCGCGTTTCATGCAGTATTGCATCCAGCGACGGCATTTGCAGGAATATAACCGTCACATACATCGCCAACGCCGCCACCAACGCCAGGCACAAATTAAATCCCCACACAAACAACCGCCACCGCATTGACGGTCGCGTTTCGGTATTTGTCTTTTTGTTATCAATCGGTTTGCGTGGCAATAAATCCCCCTGTATCATCAGTAATGGAATTATATCACAAACCGCTTGCGTTGCGCCAGATTTTATAACTATAATTATCGGGGTATAAAAAACAGGGATGGAAATATGAGAAAAATATCAGCATTTATCATCACGTGCATCGTATGCGCCCCCGCCATGGCGGATGATTGGTACGGCACGGAAAGTCTGGATTCATCGTGCAATTGTGCGGGTACCGCACACCGCGATAACTATATCGGATTGCGCCTGCATCAAAATGAACACATGGCGTTCAAATATGCCGTAAATGGCGGCGGCACAACCACGCCGCGCCGCGATAATACCGGTTTTGGGATGTATATTGGCAACCGTTTGACGGACCATGTAAAGATTGAATTTGAAACCGAATACAATGGGGCAAAGTTCAATCGCAATGGCGCGCGGCATGATTATGCCCTGTGGTCAAATATGCTGAATATGCACCTGTATGAAACATTTGGTGGTGCGGTTGAACCCTATGCGGGAATTGGGGTCGGCCTTACCGGGATGTGGGGCACCGTAAAAGTGCCGGGCGAACACATATCCGATTCAAAACTGTCATTGTCATTTGCGGCGATGGTTGGCGTGAATTTTGCACTGAACGACCGCATAGATTTGAACATGGGGGCAAAATACCATAATTATGGCAAATTGTCGTATGAAACCGGCGGCAATGAATACGCCACAACGCGCATTGACGCAACCGAAATATACATCGGCGCCGCATATAAATTCGGAATGAAATAAAATCAATACAACAGCAAAACAAAAAGTGCGCCAACGGCGCACTTTCAATTGCACTCTGCTCTCTATTTTTTTACGACACCCCGGCGCGTTGCGCCACCCCTCTGGCCAGAGGGGAACTTAGCCCGCGACAGAAAAAACAAGTGCGCCGAATGGCGCACTTCATTTTATCGCGGCGGAGCGTAGCGGAGACGGATGCTCTTTGCTCTCTAATAAAAAACGGGGCGATGCCCCGTTTTTTTTCAGAACTGGTAATGTGCTTTTATCATACCAGTGTGACTCTGGTAATCACTGCGGATGCCCAGATCATAGCCAACACTCAATGTCAACGCATCAGTGATGTTCGCGTCCAGTGCAATGCCCAATTCCGCGCCGAAACGTGCCACAGATGCGCCGTCCACGGTGTAATTGGCATTACCCAAACGGACATTGGTTGCATTGTCATCTGTCATAACATCGTATGTCAGGTTCAAATGCGCCACCGGTTTCAGCGTCATATCATTATACGCAAATTCGCGTGAATATGACCCGCCCGCAACCAATGTCAGAATATCTGCGTCATCGGTGCTGACGTGCTGATTCAAACTGTCGGTATAGTCCGATTGGCTGATATGCGCAAATCGCAATCCGCCCTGGGCCGTCCAGTTCGCGTCAAAGTCATACCCACCAAACGCGCTGATGCCGATATTTGATACATCATAGCTGGCGTCGCGCAGACCAGAATCCACATCATAGTTCGCGAACCCGTAACTGATAACGCCACGTGCGAACCACTGGGACGGCTGGTATTTACCATACGCAAATACAGTGTGACCCGTGATATCGGTGTCGCCCGCATCTGTATCAACCGATGTAATATTCAGTGCATAACCCGCACCCAACGTGATTTCATCGCTGATGCGTGTATCCGCGCCCAGCGCGAAACCAACGGTTGTCGCGTCAAATCCCGCCGCGTCATCGGTATCAGACATTGTGGTATAGTTTCCAAATGCCTGTGCCCACACAGATGGTTCATTGACAATGTCGCCCGCACTGCGTCCTGTGATTGCATTGGTGCGTTTTTCAACCGCCGTGCCAATCATATTGTTGACGGTTGTCGCCACACGCGTATTATGACGCGCATCGGTTGGCATAACACGCCCCAGCGCACTTGCATAGCCCGCGGCGTCATGCTGGGACAATTCGTTCAACATGTCCGCCATTGTGCCCGACGCACCATCCCATGCGTTTGCGGCGTGCGCCAAATTATCACGACCACCGGCAATGCGTACAACCTCGTCCGCATTGCGCATATATTTGATCGTATAGCGACCGTCACCATTTGCATCCACCACGTAATAGCGGATATTTGACAAACGGTTTGCGAAATCACCGGTCATTGTGCCACCAACCGAAATCAACTGCAATTCGCCGGTGGATTCGCCACGTGCCAAATTTGCATTTCTGATGGTCAGTTTTAATGTTGCATCATCGTCAACATCCAGATTATCAGACACAATCAATTTGCCGCCATTATACGCATCGGAACCCGCCGTGATGTCATTCAACGTCAATGCCAATGTACCATCAATTTTGGCGGATTTCAGCGTGATTTCGCGATCGGCAATGTCAATCGTGGCATCGTCATCAATTTCGGTATGCTGGTCAATATTTGATTTCACTGTGGTTGTGCCACTGGCAAAATTCGTTGAACCACTGCCGGTGATATCGGCGTTCAATGCCAACGTCCCGCCACTGATTTTCAATGTACCATCGTTCACAAATCCATTATTAGCACCGTGCAACAGGGATGCATCGGTACGAACCAACGCACCATTGTTGATTTCAAACTTGCTCTGGTTAATGTTGCCGCGAAGTGTGACAGTGCCACCACCCACAACAATAGAACCCGAACCATCAACAGATGGGGCCAGTTCATATTCCGTTCCATTCAGCACCAATGCCCCGTCATTTTCCAGCACGGAATGCGTCAGTTTTGCACCATCATTTACCGTCAGGCGTTTGCCTGCATTGATATGAACCAGTGTGTTCAGTTCGCCCCTAACATCATTTACAACCTCGCCATCAATAATGGTTTTACCGCCACCAGAAATCAGGTTGTTGTTTCTGCCACTCTGTATTACCAACTCAGCCCCATTATCAACGCGAATGCCATCAGTGGCAGTCAGGGTACCAATCCCCGCAACGCTCAATTTTGCGGAATTCGTCAATAAAATTTCGGATTGGTTGACATACAGATTTTTCCACACCGAATCCTGGCCGCGGATTTCCAACTTGCCCGTACCATCCAATCTGGCCATCGCCCCCCCATTGGTATTGTCCAAAATGCGGGCGGCAATCGTGCCGTTATTGGTTATTCGGGCACCCGACCTGATTTTAACCGCGTCTTGTTCAATCGTTGTTCCGGCGTTTAATGTCATTTCCAGATTATCGTCCATTGTGATTGTGCCACTGCCTGATGTTTCAAATGGTTTATAAATAAAGCCACCCGACACCGCCGCCAATGACAATTCGCCATCATTAAATATCATGCCATCCAGATTGCCGGCATTTGTTGCACGCAATTGCGCACCACTGTCAATCATCAGTTTGGCGTTATTTGACGCATCCAGTGTCAATTTGCCCGATTTAATTTGGGTAACAGCACTAGCGCTGCCCGTTGATACGATATCATGCACCGTATTGTCGCCATTCAGTTCCAATGTGCCCTGTGAATCAATAGTACCAACCGTCACATTATTTAATTTCGCCGTTGCGCCAGAGAGGTTGTCAATCGTGGCGTTCGCCATATTGCCACCCGCCGTCACGTTCAGTATACCATCATTTGTAATTGTGGACGCGCCATCAATATTCAATGTGCCGACATTGATTGTGTTGCCGTTTTTGATATTTCCCTGAATTACATGCAACGTGTTCTGTTCAATTTTGCCGCTATTATCAATAACCAGTGTTTCGTTGGCGTTTGCGGTGTTCAATGTCGTTGTGCCGTCGCCCGAAATCACCGCCACCAAATTATGCTCGGTCGCATCGGTACCGGTGTCCGTTCCATTCAGTGTCAGTGTCCCGCTATTAGTGATTTTACTGAAACTGTAACCGGTGGTGGGACTGAACCACGTGGAGGACTCTGAATTTACAACCATTTCTGCACCGGTGGCGATATTAAATTTGCCATCAAGAAAATTCAATATGTTAAAGGTTGTTTTACCGTCCAAAACATTTGTGTTTCCATAGCCTGTGCTGCGTAATGTATTATTTCCACGCAGGTTCAATGTCCCAGAAATGCCAGTATTGGGATCATTGACATTAAAAACGTTCTTGATTGTCACTCGTGCCATATCAACATTGGTTAAATTGAGTGTGCCCCTGTTATAAATGTCGAATAATTCGTCAACACCCGCACCAGATTCGCCAATCATTGATAATGTGTAATCGCTGTCAATTTTTATCAATGGCGCGGGATTATTATAGTTGATATTTGTGCCGGTAATTTTGTTTGTGCCCATATTGACGGTCAATTCACGCTGGGCCGCATCCGCGCGCGCCACCATCAGTGGGTTATTTTGCAATGTTTCATCCCCAGACATTGTATATTCGCCGTCTGTGATTGGTGTTTGGGCCTCGTCCGCGGTCACACCGGTTATAAATTCACCCAGTGAATATGCCGCCGCCGGCGTTGCCAATGGCGCACAAATAAAAAATGCGGCGTTAATCAGCGCGCATTTCCGCAATATTGCCCGATAATTTTCTGATAACAGTTTCAGACCGTGTCTAGAGTATTGACGCATAATGCCTTCCTTTGTTTATGTAGAGTATTATGTATAAACATCCGAATTCGCACGTTGATAAAAACGGTGGTTTTTTTCGGCACTATATGGTTGACAGAAAGCCTAAAAACCGGTTACAATTCCCATCGTAAATACGCCGAAAAAAAACCACCGTTTTTTTTCGGCATTAATTTTTACGTGCAACACCACACTGGGCGCGGGCTGTAACGGATTTTATACATGCGTTTTTTTAGTTGTCCCTGCGGGGCAATGGCGACCCTCCTACGCCGGGGTGACGGGGTAAAAAACATTGTTCTCTGCACTCTGAACTTTGCTCTTTATTATATAACCGACACCCCGCCCTGCGGACACCCCTCTAGCCAGAGGGGAACTTAAACCGTGACGAGAACGTAGCAAGTTCTCCTCCTGTGGAGGAGTACCGCGCAGCGGGGAGGTGGTCTTTTTATTATTTGTCCCTGCGGGGCAATGGGCCCCGGCCTACGCCGGGGTGACGAGCTTTTTGTGGCTGGTTCCAGATTACAATATTATTTTGTAGACCCAGGCGCCGGTATGACGGAATAGAGAAACATTGCTCTCTGCTCTCTACTCTTTGCTCTCTTTATATTACCGACACCCCGGCGCATTGCGCCACCCCTCTAGCCAGAGGGGAACTTAAACCGTGACGAGAACGTAGCAAGTTCTCCTCCTGTGGAGGAGTACCGCGCAGCGGGGAGGTGGTCTTTTTATTATTTGTCCCTGCGGGGCAATGGGCCCCGGCCTACGCCGGGGTGACGAGCTTTTTGTGGCTGGTTCCAGATTACAATATTATTTTGTAGACCCAGGCGCCGGTATGACGGAATAGAGAAACATTGCTCTCTGCTCTCTACTCTTTGCTCTCTTTATATTACCGACACCCCGGCGCATTGCGCCACCCCTCTGGCCAGAGGGGAACTTAGCCCGCGACAGAAAAAAACAAGTGCGCCGAATGGCGCACTTCATTTTATCGCGGCGGAGCGTAGCGAAGACGGATGCTCTCTGCACTCTGCTCTTTGCTCTCTATTCTCTATTATCTATGCTCTATTATCTATGCTCTATTATCTGTGCTCTAAAAAAAACGGGGCGATGCCCCGTTTTTTATTCAGCGTCTGCCGCTTTTTCTGCTGGCTGTTCAGCTGGTTTTTCGTCCGCTGCCGGTTTTTCTTCGGCAACTTCTTCTTCAACCTTTTTGGTGCCAAATGTCAGAACCTTGCCCGCAACCAATGCGTCAATTTCGTCCTGGGTCTGGGCAACGTATACCTTGACCGGAACGACAACGTCTGGGTGCAATGCGATTTTTGTATCAAATGCACCGATGGATTTAATCGGGCTGCCCAACAGAACCTGAGACGATTCAACATTGACGTTTGCGATTTCTTTCAGCATGCGTGCAATATCGCGTGTTGATACAGAACCATACAGTTGACCTGTATCACCCGCCTGACGAATCATGTGCAGTTTCGCATTCTTGACGGCGTCAACGTGCGCTTCGGCGGCTGCCTTCGCCGCTTCCTGACGTGCGGTCAATTCGGCCTTTTTCGCCTCGAACAACGCAACATTTTCACGTGTCCAACGCATTGCCTTGCCGTTTGGCAACAGATAGTTGCGTGCGAAACCTGTTTTCACTTCGACTGTATCGCCGATATTGCCCAAGTGAGTAATTTTTTCTGTCAAAATAACTTTCATTTTATCTGTCCTTTTTCAAGTTAGGAATTTTTAATTCCAGATGTTTTTTATAAAAATTAAATTATGTGCGGTTATTGGAAGCGATTGACGGTTCGCAGTGTAGTTGACCTACATAAGAACCGGCAATCGCGACAAGAGCCCACAGAATTTAAGTTTTTAGCCCAAGTTGTTGCGAACAAATGGCATCAACCCCAAATGACGGGCGCGTTTGATGGCGGTTGCCAATTCGCGTTGGTCTTTCTGGGAAACACCACTGATGCGTGATGGGACGATTTTGCCGCGTT
>CAKQGH010000014.1 GCA_934232895.1 uncultured Alphaproteobacteria bacterium | reverse complement strand
CGGATTTCTGGGTATAATTGTGCACAGTCAGTGTCGAAATTAAACCACCGTTTTTTTCGGCACTTCTTTTTTTGCGCTGCGCCCCACCCACCGCGGCATCGCGGGGATTTTTATCAGGATTTTTTATTCGTCCCTGCGGGGCAATGGACCCCGACCTGGTACCACCCACGGAATTTATCAATTCCGCGGGGCCCGGGCGTCGGGGTGACGACGATAAAATCATAAATCACCAGCCCCCGAACAATATTCGTAAAATTTGGCAATCAACCATAAAACTCTCGTCATACCGGCGTAGGAGGGTCACCATTGCCCCGCAGGGACTTATTTACCACTACCCCGTCCGCTTGCGCGGACACCCCTTCGCCCAGCGAAGGGGAATTTATTCCGCGATGGGTAGAAATAAGCGCGCCATTGGCGCGCTATCTATTCTCTATGCTCTAAAAAAAAACGGGGCAAGCCCCGTTTTTTATTTGATGATGTCTTGGACGGTGACTTTGAACACCACATCCGCGCCAGCCAATTCTGGATAATAATTCTGTGGGAATGTGATGTTGATGTCACGGGTTTCGCCGCGAGCCATGCCAACAACCTGCTCTTCAAATCCGGGAACAAACTGGCCACTGCCCAATGTCAATTTATATCCCGTTGCGGTGCCGCCTGGGAATTGTACGCCGTCCTTGAACCCGGCAAAATCAATCACAACCGTATCGCCATTTTTTGCAATATCGTTTGCATTGCTGTCGCATGCACCCAACATAACCGCGCCGGCCAACACGGCCGCAGACATAATTTTTTTCATATTCATACCCCTTGGATTCTAGTTATTGTAAACACATCTGAAACCGTATTCACGCATGGTTGCGCCTTCGGCCTCTATCCGATAATCGTAATACGGTGTTGGCCGCATTACATCAAACGACGGGTGGTCGTACACCATGACAATGCTGTCCGCATTGCGACCACATACGCGTTTCATTTCATAGTCGGCAACGCGCCCCAAAATTGTGCGGGTGTCGCCATCAACATCCATACCGTCGGCATTTTGCACCAAACGCAAACGCATTTCACGCAAATCGGTATTGCCCAGCAATATTTGAACACGCACCATTGCGCCCTTGTATTCCTGCCACCGGGTTTCCATACGCGATGTGTTCCATTTGTTATTTGACTGTTCCTTTTCCGCGGCAGTTTTCGGTTTATACGAATCAATGTTTGAATACTGGTTATCAGATTGCATAAAAGTGCTGGTGCGTTCGTTATAGACCGGTGCATCCGCCCCACCGTTTGCGAAATCATTTTCATTATATGGCGCGTCGTCGTTCACACATCCGCCCAACATTACCGCACCACACAGCAAACAAAGCAATGATTTTTTCATATTGTCTCTCTTTCTATTTTATATGATTTTATCAAATAAAGCGTTTTGATTCAAGGGCGGATTTATGATAAAATTAAATCACAATGTCGAATGTAGTATTGGAATCTTTGTTGAAACCGTTGGCGGAATTCTATCGCCCCAAATTTGTCGAGGAAATTGCCATAAACCACGCGGGCCAGGTTTGGATGCGCCTGCACGGGGCGCGCGTTCCGTGGGTGGCGTACGACGCGCCGGTGTTGTCAAAACAATACTTGGTTGATTTAATTCACACGGTTGCAAATATATATGAACAACCATTTGACCCAATCCACGGTATGCCGGTTGTATATGCAACATTGCCCGGGAATCACCGCTTTACCGCAATTGCGGGTCCAAATGTTCAATATGATGACAACGATGTCACGGGTGGCGTGGCATTGAACATTCGTGGTACGGGCGCGGCCGACACATCATTTGCAAATTATGGTTTGGCCCGGGGCCAGGCATTATTAAAAATTAAACCACGCGAAACCGTGCGTCCCGATGACCCATACGACCGTTTAATGTCCGCCATCAATGACGGCAGTCCCATTTTAATCAGTGGTGCAACCGCGACCGGAAAAACAACATTTTTGAACCACATGCTGACATTGATTGACCAAAACAGTCGCGTCATCACGGTCGAAGATGCACGTGAAATTCGCGTGCCACAGCCAAACCGTGTGCATTTTGTTCTGTCGCGTACGGAACAGACAAACGATTTTAACTATGCCCGGTTGTTGGATTTGGTGGTGCGTATGACGCCTGATGTTATTATTGGTGGCGAAATTTCAACCGACAATGCGGCCGTGCTGTGGGAAATGTTGGGAACAGGACACGACCATTTTTATACGACCATTCACGCCGAATCTGCCGAGGCCGCATACGCCGCGTTTGCCGACCGCATTTTACACACACAACCCGCGTATAACCGCACGGATTTAATCGCCGAAATGAAAAAGAAAATCCGTGTTGTGCAATTGTCGCGCGATGGTGCACTGCGCGCCGTGACCCAGGTTGTATAACCAGATAACACAAACAACATAATGGACAAAAATATGTATCAAAATGAAATTGTCGTATATCCCGACATGACAAAATCACCAATTGAAATTCAACGTCAATTAAACGAAAATGCCGCGGCGAAATTGCACCATGCGGCCCGCCGCGAACAGGAACGATTCGACACGCCATGCATAACCGATAAAATCCTGAACTGCATTGATAAAATGCACGCATTATACGCCCGTATGCGCGCACACCAACGGTAATACTTTCACATAAAATTTTGCGGGTTTACATCAACTTTAACGCGCACATTTGCCGGCGCCTTGGCCGATTGCAGCCACCGGGCAACCACCGGTTGTAATAATGCCGTTGCACCGCCCGCGACCAAAAATCGCATACGATACCAATTTCTGATTTGATACAGCCCCGCCGCAATTGGCCCCATAATTTTTACGCCCGCCGCATTCGGCGCGGCCGCCGCCAGTGCAGCGCAATATTTTTTTAGCGCGTCTTCGCGTTGGCATTCAACAATCACAGCAATCAGTTGACCAAACGGGGGCATTCCGGCCGAGCGCCGCGCCGCCATATCGGCCGCCATAAACGCATCGCGGTCACCCGCGCATATTGCCTGCAAAACAGGATGGTCGGGTTGATATGTTTGCAGCAGCACCCGCCCCGGAAATTCACCACGACCGGCACGACCGGCGACCTGAAACAATTGCTGAAACGTATGTTCGGCGGCGCGAAAATCGGTCCCAAACAGCCCCATATCGGCGTCCACCACCCCAACCAGCGTCAGGTTCGGGAAATGGTGCCCCTTGGCCAGAATCTGGGTTCCAATAACGATGTCTATTTCGCCGTTTTCCATTTTCGTGACCAGGCGTTCCAGTGCCTGGCGCGATGAAATCGTATCACTGGACACCAATGCAACCCGCGCCGATGGGAAACGGGCGGATACCTCCTCTGCTATCTTTTCCAGGCCCGCGCCACGCATGGACACGTCGCCCCCACAATCGGGACATTTTGTTGGCATTGGCGCGGTGCGCCCACACATATGACACAGCAATTTGCCCACCGCGCGATGGTATGTCATGCCCACGCTGCAATCAGGGCAACCGGCAACCCAACCGCACTTTTTACACTGAACAATCGGGGCAAAGCCACGCCGATTTATAAACAGCATTACCTGGCGATGTGCCGCGATGGTATCTGAAATCGCAGTGCACAATGGCGCGGATAAAAATCCGTTATGTGGCGCGGCGTCTGCGTCGTCCGACGGCAACCGATATACGTCCGGTCGGTTTTCACGCAAATCAATCGTTTCAATTGTTGGCATTTGCGCCCCACCAAATCGCGACACCAGGCGCAGCGATTTGTATTTACCCGACTGGACATTTTGTAATGTTTCGGCGGCGGGCGTCGCACTGGCCAGCACAACCGGAAATCCCGCAATTTTCGCACGCAGGACCGCCATATCGCGCGCGTGATAGTTGCCCATATCTTCCTGTTTATATGACGTATCGTGTTCTTCGTCCACGACAATCAGCCCCAGATTTTGCCACGGCAGGAACAGTGCACTGCGCGTGCCGACGACCATACGAATTTCGCCATTTAATACCCCACGCCATATTTCACGCCGACGCGCCGCGGTTAGATTACTGTGCCATACAACGGGGGCGGCACCAAATCGTGCAGTAAATCGGTGCATAAATTGCGCAGTCAGTGCGATTTCCGGCATCATCAGCAACACCGACGCCCCACGCGAATACGCACGCCATGCGGCATCAAAATAAACCTGGGTTTTACCACTGCCCGTGATGCCATCCAATAAAAATACCGAAAATCCACCCGCGTCAATCGCCGCACCAATCGTATCCGCCGCCGCTTGCTGTTCGGTATTTAATTTTATATTTCCACAATCATGATATATTGTATCGCGACGGAGCGCAGCGGAGACGGATGCTCTCTGCTCTCTCGGTATCAATAACCCCTGGCCTATCATTGTGCGAACCACAGACGCACTGACGTGCGCGATATTTTGGATATCTGACGCCGACATCGGGTCGCCATCGTTTGACGCAAACGCATCCGCCACCGCCAGGCGCGACGCGGTCATACGCACATTATCCGTGATATTCAGGCCATACAACTGTTCCATCTTGGGCGGGGAAAACGCGTCGGGGACATTTACAATCAGACGCAACACCGCACCCGGCGTCATCAGTGTCCAACCGGACATCTTGGCAATCCATTGCAAATCCGCCACCGCCAGGCGCGCATCATACACATCTGATACATTTTTGATTTTTTCCGCCGGCAACCCAGAATCCCCAACACCCCACACAACACCAACATACGGTCGGTTCATAACACGGCACGCCACAAATTGCCCCAGCGTCGCCGGCGCCGTCAGCCGGTAATCATACCCGGCATTTACAACATTTGGTATTAAAACTTTGACAATATCGCCCGCGTTAAACATACCCACAAAGTACTTGTTTTTTTCGTTTTTTTCAATACCATTTATCATGAATTTTTATTGGGGATATATATGTGGAAAATATGCTTTGAAATATGGAATTTGTGCAGTTATTTAATACCGGTGCGCCGCCTGCGCCGCGCGTTTCAGCGGGATTATCTGTTTGATTATCGGCGTAAATTAAACGCCATTCGGGTAAATTGGCCGGAATATAACTGGTGGCACATGACCATGAAAAAAGGTGGCGGTTCGTTGGCATTTATATTTAATGGTCGCACCGTGTTCAAGGTTCGCAAATACACCCACCGCGACGACAGCGCATCCCGATTTGCATACGAAAAACGTTTAACCGACGCAATTCGCCCGGCGGTTCCCGTGCGCATTCCGCAAATAGATTTGGTTCAAATGGGCGAATATTTGTTTTACAAAACAGAATTTATCCCGGGGCGTGTGCTGGTTGATTTACCATTAAAAAAGATACGCGAACATCGCGAAAAATTGGGACATCAATTGGCCGAAATAATCAACACCCTGTTTCACTTTGACGCGCCAGAACTGGCGGATTTGAAACCCCAAAACGCCGACAAAAACGATTGTGGATTGGTACATGGCGATATGTGCAGCAATATTATCGTCAACCCCGACACCATGGATATTGCCGGGATAATTGACTGGGAATATTCGGGGTATGGATCGCTGAAACGCGAATTTTTCGGCATATTCTGGGTGCGTCGCAAAATGCGTCAAACCGACATTGCACCAATTGCCATGTGGGATTATTACCAAATGCAACGCAAAAAACAACATTAGTGTTGACAAACAAAATATTTTGTCCTATAAATTATCTGTCAAGAATAACGAAAGGACAATAAATTATGACAGTATTTCGCAACGCATCGGCGGCCGCAACACATGAACTGGGGGTATACAGCCGGCACATTACCAAATTATTTTTGGACAAATTTGGTCCATCGTATGCCGACGCCGAAGAAATCCACAATTCATGGCGCAAAACCGTTCCGTACAGTGCCGAGGCCGAAGATTTCTTGATTCTGAAAACCCGCACATACATTCGTATGTTAGATCCCCAGGATTCAAATTCCAGAAACCTGTCGTATTTGAAATTGCTGACCAAAATGATGGCCGATTACCTGACCGCGTACACACATCGTAATCCGGCGATGGCAAACCGCAATATGGCGCGCAAACGCATCGAGGCCGCATTATACGACGATTTTGCATACATCAAATATTTGTCTGCGACACAGGCCGCGGCACGCGCACTGCGCCAACAACGGGCCGAAAAGTACAAAGAAAAACGCCGTATGCGTCAAGACGCCGTAAAACATTTCAAACAAATGAAATCGGTTCCGGGCTGGGTTGCCAGTTCAACCCTGTTTAATCAACGGTAATATTCGCGTCGGAATTATCCAAAACAATATCGGCGGCGAACTGGGTACGAAACCATGTTCGCTGCCGTTTTGCATATTGATTTGTTTTTGTAATCCAATTTTGGACACACGCGTCCATATCAATTTCCCCACGCAGGTATGCAACAATTTGCGCCGCACCAATCGCGCGTCGCGCGTCCCATTTGGCATCAATAACCACGCGCCCTTCGTCAATTGCACCACCCGCCAGCATTTTGGGAATGCGCGACGCAATGCGGTCCCGCAACACGTCCAGTGGCGGATTGATTAAAATTTTGTATGCGTCGGGCGCAACCGCGCCCGTGCGCGGCATATTTTGGAACTCTGTAATATGGCGGCCGGTTTGCAAAAATACCTCGACCGCGCGGGCAACACGCTGGGGGTCGGTTGCGGTAAATTCGGGCGGCAACATGCGACGCGCCGCGTCGATATCATTTACCACCAATTCACGCGCGCGGCGGCGCACCGCATCATCAATATCGGGCATTGGCGAAATGCCGTTTATAATTGCGTTTATATAATACCCCGTGCCACCAACAAATATCGGCGTGCGCCCGGCGCGCACCGCCGCGTCGTATTCGCACCGCGCCAGATTCAGGTAATCCGCCACACTGATTTGGTTATCCAGTGGCAAAATGGAAAACAGTTTATACGGCACGCCGTCGATTTCATCGGCAATTTCGCGACCGGCAAACGGACTGGCCGCAATGTTTTCAATTCCGCGGTAAATCTGGACACTGTCGCAATTTATAATCGTGCCGTTCACCGCGCGTGCCAGCCGGTCGGCAAAGTCGGATTTGCCCGATGCAGTTGGCCCAGTAATGATATATGACGAATGTTTCATTTTGTCCAAGTATAAAATTCCATTGTAATCTTGTCAATCACGGGCTATGATAAAGTCGTCTAACCGACAAAAACGAAAGGAAATAATATGTCAAAAATCAGAGTTGCTATAAACGGATTCGGCCGCATTGGTCGCTTGGTATTGCGCGCGGCGTTGGAATCCAAACGTGATGATATTGAATTTGTGGCCGTGAATGACCTGGCCCCGGCGGAACAGAATGCGTACCTGTTGCAATATGATTCTGTGCACGGGAAATTGCCAATGGATGTTAAATTGGACGGCGAATATATCATCGTTGGTAATCAGAAAATTAAATGCATCGCCGAAAAAGACCCAACAAAATTGCCATGGCGCGAATTGGATATCGACATTGTAATGGAATGCACCGGAATCTTTACCGCCGCGGACAAGGCACGCGTTCACCTGGACGCGGGCGCGCGGCGTGTTTTGGTATCGGCCCCATCGGCAGGCGCAGATGCCACAATCGTATATGGGGTCAACCAAGACACATTAAAACCAACCGACCTGATTGTTTCAAATGCGTCATGCACAACAAACTGTCTGGCCCCGGTGGCACGCGTTTTGGACGATACATTTGGTATTGAATCCGGTTGGATGACAACTGTACACGCATACACCGGCGACCAGCAATTGCTGGATAAAAATCACAAGGATTTCCGTCGCGCACGCGCCGCGAACCTGTCTATGATTCCGACCAGCACCGGCGCCGCCAAGGCAATTGGTCTGGTTCTGCCGAACCTGGCGGGGAAATTGGACGGTATGGCAATCCGCGTGCCAACCCCGGATGTTTCGGTTGTTGAATTGGTTGTGAATTTAAAGAAACCGGCGACGGTCGACGCGGTCAACGCCGCAATGCGCGCCGCCGAATCCAAGACATTTGGATATAATGACAAACCATTGGTTTCCATTGACTTTACCCACGACGCGCACAGTTCCATATTTGACGCAGGCCAGACCAAGGTACTGGGCGACAACCTGGTACATGTGACCGCATGGTACGATAATGAATGGGGATTTTCGAACCGCATGGGCGACACCGCCGTTGCGATGGGAAAATTGATTAAATAAAAAACGGGGCATCGCCCAGTTTTTTATTTTTTGTGTGACCCGACACCTCAATCACCAACCGATCCGAACATGGCCGACCGGAACGCGGCGGAGGATATACCGCATTCAACCACACAGTCGTGTCTACAATTGCTGGGTCCCCGGAACACCCAACGCGACCGCGCGGGATGTGTCATTTGGCACCAACAATATCGCCCGCTGCGTTCACCACCCGTGGCAACCGTTCCATCCGACGATTTTAATTCCGCAACCACCTGGTTGGACGAGCCCGCCGTATCAACACATGTGGCAATGCCAAACACGGTGCCGTATGAAAATGTGGTATTCCACTCAAACAAATCGGCATTATATGCATACGTGCTGCCATTAATCATGGGGTCCAGAACAACCGCAATTGTGTCATCGGTCGCGCACATTGTGGTGGCGTGCGCCACCATTGGCACGGCAATGGCACACGCGCCCGCCCACAAACACAATTTTTTTACCAATCCCATTTCCACATCCTTTTGTTTTTATTCTATACCCTATCGCCATCGCCACCCCGCCCTGCGGGCACCCCGGCTTCCCAGAGGGGGAACTCTGTTTTTACCGTCGCGTGCCAAGTTCCCCTCCGGTGGAGGGGGTGGCACGGAGTGCCGGGGTGGTCTTTTTGTCCCTGCGGGGCAATGGACCCCGACCTTCGTCGGGGTGACGAAATAGACAACATTGCTCTCTGCTCATTGCTCTTTGCTCTCTATCTTTTTATCTTTTCCCCCGCCGGGAAAAAGATTACCATATCGCCAAGTACACCCCACTGCTGCGGAATTTATCGGTATCGTTTGCGATTGCCGCCGCACAATCGCGCACGCACGATGACGCACACGTGTCTTCGTCATCGTATGTTTTCAAAAATGTCCACCATGATGTGACCGGCCCCGTCAGCGAGCACCAGCAATAATTCCCCACATCTGCCGTCGACGACCGCAAATGCGTGTTTGCCCCGCCCATTGCAATTGTGCCACCGGCGGTGTCGGTTGAAATCTCGTTACAGGTTGCAGCACCGGTTAAACTGCGATACGACGAATTATTCGGCACCAAATCATAACCAAAATTCAATGTGAATGTGTTGTCGTCGGTATCAACACTGTGCGATGTGGCATTTTCGCCCTTTTTAATGGTAAATACCGCCGTACGTGTATGAATGCATGTGGTTGCGGCAATTGCCGGCGCCACCATCAAACACATAATCAAAAAACATATAATCCGCTTCATTGTTTTCCCCCGTATTTAATCCACCAAATAATATGCCCCGTCGGCGCCCCGCATATTTATTGCGCCCGCCATTTGTCCCGGCACCAAATTGCCATAGCATACACCCGACCCCAGCCCGACATTCAATGCCGGCGTCGTTTGGCGCGCGTCATACAATGGTATGCGCAACCCGGTACTGGTGCGCAAAAACGTTGCCCCGTGCGTGCAATACGCGGTGCATGTTCCAACACCGGTGTATGGCACACCCGCATCGCACAACATGGCGCACATTCCGCCCGACTGCGCCCCATCGGCGCAATTTGCGACCAAGAAATATTCACCATAATTTTTTGCACACACGCCACCCGTGCGCGGCAACAATGTTTCGTCGTTCACGGTTATGTCGTGGAAATTTTCCGGGCATTCACCGCGAACAATATCGGTGCATGCGCCGGCCTGCATCTGTTGACCCGCCCCACACAGCGTTGCACCAAATGACACCAAAATACCATTGTATATCGGCGTTAAACATTCCGGCAATTCGTATATGTCGTATGTGTTCATGCACCGGCTGTTTTCGACCGTTGCGGCGGAAAAAGTGGCCTGGCCTATGGCCGTTTTATGTGCACCATCGGGGCATTTGCCACGCGACCAATCCACACACTTGCCATTTTCCAACTGGGCGCCTGCGCCACATAATGTGGCACCAAAACCGACCAACACCCCGTTATATATAGGATAGAAAACATCGGGCATTTCAACCATATCGTACGTATTCATACATTGCCGCGTTTGCACGGTGGCGGCCGAATATGTCGCGGCCCCAATTACCGTTGCATAATATCCGGTGGGACATTTGCCAGATTCTTTGTCCGCGCATTTTCCGTTGGTCATTTGTTGGTCCGCGCCGCACAGCGTCGCGCCAAACGAAACCACATTGGCCCCGTGTGCCGAGCACATTGTCACAGCCAATAAAAACAGTCCGATTTGTCCCCTCAACCTGAATTTCCCCAACGGTGCGTAAAAACAAAACCACCGAAAAACAATGGTTCAAGGTGGTTGGAGGCTAGAAACTATACAAGAAGAAATAGCGGGCTTATTCAATATATTCGCCGCCCTCCAACCGAATACACGGATTGGAGTTATTTTTTGTCCACCACGGACACTTCTTGTACAGGTTTCTATGCCTGGTTGCCGTACGCACTGGCAACGATGGTATTATTGCCCGAATGGCAATTTTTTGCAAGTAAATTCACTTTGCGTGAAAAAAACTCTTGCATTTGGATTTGCGACAGTATAATATATGCCTTGCTCTGGGGTTGTAGCTCAGCTGGTTAGAGCGTCTGCCTGTCACGCAGAAGGTCGAGGGTTCGAGCCCCTTCAATCCCGCCAGAATAAATAAAAAACACATCGGAAACGGTGTGTTTTTTTCATAGAGAGCAAAGAACATCCGTCTCCGCTGACGCTCCGACAGAGAGAGCAAAGAGCAGAGAGCAATGAAAAGTGAGTAAGTGATATAGTGATAAAGTGATATAGTTTAAGAATAGGAAACTTAAAAACTTGTCATTCCTGCGTAGGCAGGAATAGGGTCTTGGAAATTACTTTCGTTCGTTGTTGGACAATGTTCAGTAAAAATGGACCAATATCACTGTACACCGCGATATTCTGTGTTTGGCTCGTTGACACTCGCACTGTATAGTCCCTATTCCTGCCTTTGCCCACCCACAAAATCTGACGCTTTTGTGGGGCCCGGAGCAGGAATGACAATTCTTTTTATTCTGTGCACCGCAGTCCCTCCCGTCGCGGAGTAAGTTCCCCTCCGGTGGAGGGGTGTCCGCCAGGACGGGGTGGTCTTGAGAGCGCGTAATGTTGCACACGGTTTCAAATTTCAAATATAAAGACCACCTCCCCCCTTCGGGTACTCCTCCACAGGAGGAGAACTTAGTCTGTACCGGGGAAAAACCAAATTCCCCTCTGGGAAGCCGGGTGGGGGGCGGCGTATGCCCCCTGTTATGGCAATCTTGGGAATACAAACGCATTGTGTGCGGTTGATTTTATTGGAAATAATGGTATGGTATATCCAACGAACAAAACACACCAAGGGAGAAAACAATATGACTTTCAAAGTATTTACATTGGGCACAACACTGTTGGCATTGGCCGCATGTGGCGATAACGCACAAAACCCAGCCGCACTGCGCGGGACTAATTTCATTGCCAACGGAAATGGTACAAACATTACACTGGCGTTTGACGCAAATGAAATGCGTTTCTATGGCCAGGTGGTAAATCTGTACAACGGTTCGTACACCGCCCACGGCGACAGCATCAAATTTGACCAAGGCGCCATGACCATGATGATGGGCCCACGCGACGCAATGGCAACCGAACGCGAATATTTCGAATTCTTGTCCACGGTTGAAAAATATAACCTGAACGCGGGCACATTGACACTGACGGCAAACAACGGCCGCAAAATGATATTCAAACAGGTCGCCGAATTGCCAGACGACACCACCATTGTCGAAGACAGCGAAATCATCACCGTTGATGTACCTGCGGCCACCGCGGAATAATATTCGCCATTCCAACACAAACGCCCCCACGGGGGCGTTTTTTTATGGCAATACACTAAAAAGGTGACCTGATTTACCCGGACACCCCACAAAATAAAAAACCACCCAAAGGGTGGTTTATTATTTTGGCAGCCCCACTCGGATTCGAACCGGGATTCTCGCCTTGAAAGGGCGGTGTCCTAACCATTAGACGATGGGGCCAAAACTTAAAAATTGCCGGCAAATTATAACTGGCAAAATATAAATTGTCAAGGATAATATAACGCCCCCGTGGGGGGGCGTTTTTCTATGCTCTATGCTCTATATCAATCCTTCTTGATGCATCAATTCGGCGATATATGTGCCGCGCACGCGTTTCAGACCGGCCGCGCCCAGCAATTTCATAAACCACGGCATTTCTATATCGGCCAGTTTCTTTTTATCGTTCAGGTAATACACACTGCGCATCAGAACGCGGACATCAAAACATGAATCGAATACCTCGGGCACACCGCGGTCAACATTCAGCAATGTGTACACGGCCTCCATCGCGGTGCGAACCGAATATTCGGTTGTGAACACCGTATCGCGTTCGGTTTCGGCATAGTTTCCGATAAATGCGAAATTGACCGCACCCTTTGGCACGACCAGTGGGCGGTCGCCCAATGCGCGTGGCATAAAATATGTCGAAATAAACGGCATGTGGCACGGTACGGTGTGCGATGCATTGTGCGCAATGTCTTCGATTTCGGCCATTGGAACGCCAATATGGTACAACCATTCCGCGCACAGTTCCGCGCCGGAACAATCGGCGATTTTCTTTTTCACATAATTGCCCGTTGTATCCGACAGCAATCCGTATGTCCACACCACGATTTCGTTTTTCTTTTGCGCGCGAAAATGCGGCTGGCGCGAAATCGAAAATCCATACAGCCAATTTGAATCGCGAATTGTGACGGGACCGCTGGATACAATGGAACCACTGTGTGGGTCTTTCTTGCAAATCTTTTTGATATACGGAACAACGCGGTCATCGGTCAAAGTAATTGTTGCCGACATAACCCAATTTGCCGCCGGGATATTTTCACAGAATTTTTCAGGCCGCCCAAATTCGACATTTTGTGCCGCAATGTTTTTCCACAAATCCCAACTGGCACCCAGGCCCTGTGGCTTTGGCGCGGGGGTATCGTTGTCGCCGTATGTGCTGTTTTCGGTAATAGATCCATTTGTGATAAACACCAAATCATCTGGCGACAGGTTGATTGTTTTCTTGCGCCCGCCGCGCACCATTTCAATAGATTTCGCGACCTTGGTCGATGCACCGGAATCAATCACCACATTGGTCACACGCGTGTCATAGTGGAACACAACGCCACGCGCCGTCAACCAGCGCACCAATGGCGTAATCAGCGATTCGTATTGATTATATTTTGTGAACTTTAACGCAGACATATCGGCCAAACTGCCCACATGATGGATAAAGCGCAATATGTACCGGCGCATTTCCATCGCACTGGACCAGCGTTCAAACGCAAACATCGTTGCCCAATACATCCAGAAATTAGATGCAAAGAATTCTTCACTGAACACTTGGTCAATTTGAACATCTTGCAATTTATCTTCGGGTGTCATGGCCAGGTCAACCAATTCACGAATCGCCCGCGGGGTCAATGTCAATTTGCCGTCGGTCGGAATTTGCTTGCCGCGCTTTTCAATTATACGCGTGTGGGAAAAACTGGGGTCATCTTTGTTCAGCCAATAAAATTCATCCAGCACCGACACTTTTTCATCTTCGAGTGACGGAATAGACCGAAACAAATCCCACAGGGTTTCAAAATGCGCCTCCATTTCGCGGCCACCACGAATGATATAGCCCAACTTTGGATTTTTGATACCGTCCATACTGCCACCTGGGATGGCCAGTTCTTCGAAAATGTGAATTTTTTTGCCAAACATTTTCGCGTCGCGTATCATAAAGACCGCCGCCGCCAATCCGGCCAGGCCGCCACCTACAATGTATGCCGATTTTTTATCCACATTTGCCGGTTTGCGCGCGTCGGCAAATGCTTCGTAATTGCCACTGGTGTGATACATAATTTTCCCCTTTGGTTATAAAATTTATGTACTACATCATAATGCGTGTGGGCGCGCCGTTAAACAGGACAGTAATCCCCCGCCCCAGGAAAATTTACCGATTGCGCAATGCGGCCAATATTTTGCCAGATAAAAACTGGGCACCCAGCAATGCCGCAATAATCACTATCAAATACCACCGCAACCACGTGTGGCCACCAAATATACCAACATAAATCAGCCCCACAAAACCAATCCACCGCCCGATAAATAAACTGAAATCGCGCAGAACGAAAAATTCTATTTTATGATTGTCCGTGACGCACCGCGAATGCGACAATGAATACAGGCCGACCTCGTTTATCTGGGAAAACAAAGTTATCGCCGATGCGTATACGAAATTATACAATATAAATGTCGCCGGCACGGTATATGCCACAAATGTTCCCATTCCCACCGCCGTGACCGCGGCACACAGCATCAACGCCCCCACATAGCGCCGGCGCGGTATAAACCGCCCAAAGACATACGAACACACAACCGTGCACAGTGAAAACAGTGTGGTCAATATCCCCAGATTCAAATCCGTGTGAAACATATAAATTGTGTACATCGGAATAATCGCCGTCATTAAACCAACGGCAAATCCGCGGCATATTTCGCCATAAAACATTGTACGCAAAACGCGGAATCGCATCACGCACGCCCAGAACCCGATAAAATCAATTGGGCGGCGCGTCCGATGCCGCGACGGCGACAACATCATTGTCATGGCCAATTCCGCCACCGCAATCACCATCAATGCCGCCGCCATTTCGGTATATGACCCAACCGTGATAAATAATCCCAATATAACCGGGGCGGCAACCTTGACCGCGTACATGGTGGCATTGCGGAATCCGATGTATCGCCCCATCATTTGGGTCGGCACCTTTTCGCACAGCATCGTATTCAATGGCAAATAGAACATTGCCGCCCCAACCCCATAAATCAGCCCCATTGGCACCACATATTCCGTAATGCCATGCCCGGCCAAGATTATTGCGCCCAGCAACATAATTTTGGTTATGAATTGTAATGCGAATACGGTGATTTTACTGCGCTGTTTACACCAATTGGCAAATGCAAAAAATCCCGCACAAGTGCCCACATATTCAAACAATTTATACACACCAACCGAAACAATATCATTTGCGGCAAAATGCATAATATATGAAACGAAAAATGTACAAAAAAACAATTCATACACATTGCGCAACGCCGCCAGCGCAATCATCAAACGCATATCGCGCGAAAATCTGTTTTTTACCACGGGAATCATAATTGGGTATTTTATCATAAAATTCCAATGAATAAAAACCAGAACCCCAAATATTTGACTATTCCATCGGCAACAGGTATAATCACCCGTATGAGCAAGGCATTTATTGGATTTTTATTGATAGCGACGATGACCATGGCCGCGTGTGGTGTGAAAAGCGACCTGTCGCATCCGGATTCGGCGTATCCCCGCAATTACCCAGTATATTAAACGAGCATTATTGATTGGTGCGGGCGAGGAGACTTGAACTCCTATGGGTCGCCCCACTGGAACCTAAATCCAGCGCGTCTGCCAATTTGGTCGCGCCTGACGGCGCAACCACACGACGCACAGCGTCGTAGTCGCCACGAGCATTATTATTGGTGCGGGCGAGGAGACTTGAACTCCTATGGGTTGCCCCACTGGAACCTAAATCCAGCGCGTCTGCCAATTTCGCCACGCCCGCACGATTGACAAAAACAAGGTTATGATAAAAAAGACTTGATTTCCAGTAATTTTTAACATAAAATCGGCATCAGAATAATTATAAAGGGCAATAAAATGGCATCTAAAAAAGGCAGCAAAGAAGTTGTAAAGCTGGAAAACAAGGAAACCGGCTATTATTACACAACCACCAAAAATACCAAGTCTGAAAACACAGCGGGCAAAATGAAGTTTCGTAAATATGACCCGAAATTGCGCAAGCATGTGGTTATGACCGAAGGTAAAATGTCTCACTAATTCAAAAAACCGCCAATTGGCGGTTTTTTTATAACTTATTTATCACAACTTGAACGATTTAACGCGTGGAATCCACGAATCCATAATCGGGTCAAATACATCATTCGTGTCGTTCTGTTTGAACTTTTCGGGCGACCGGTGGCCGTTTGCCCCCCCCATAACACGAGCACCGCCCCCAAACCTGGTGCCACGCGCGATGTATTCTTCGTACGATTTGGTCAGATAATGATTACAACGAATTTTATTGTGCGATGGTGGGTTATGCGTTTGGTCTATGTATCCCAATTTGCGACCATTTTCATCAACCAAAAATCCGGCAACGGCGTGAATGTGCGGATTACTTAGCCGCACAACCAACCGTGGGTTTACAATTGATTTGCACCCGGAATCACGCGATGCATCCGCATGGTATTTGAAATTTTCCATAACCAAGCCATCGGGGCGCGTCACATGCCCGGCCGAGCCATACATAACCCACGACATAACCAGCCCACCAAACCCGCGCGGCAATGTATGCAAGAATTCTGGAATGGTTTTATGTTGCACCGGCACAATAAATTCATCCAGGTCAATAAACGCCATCCAACGCGTTTTGTTCGAATATTTACGCAACGCATCGATATAAACGACATTTTGTTGTCCGACCCCCGGCCAATATTTATATTCAACAACACCGCGCGATATGTATGGCGCCAACACATCGGTCGTATTATCGGTTGACCCGTTGTCATACAGATAAAATTTGCCAACCCCCGCCAATATGTGAAAATCCAACCATTCTTTCAGATATGGGCCCTCGTTTTTCATAATGGCAACCACGGACAATTCGGTATCAAATTTGGCAACCCGATCGCCGCGCAATACGCGCATATAGTTGCCAACCCCCATCCACAGAATTCCACGCAATGCCTTGCGATATGATTTTACGGGTATCCAATCTGTCGCCAATCTGGCCCAGAATTTTCGACGCGATGAAATATTTGAAAAATTCATATTTGCCCCCATTTTTATGCCGAAAAAAACGGTGGTTTAATTTCGGCACTTTTATACGGAAATTATACCCAGAAATCCGCCATTTCGCAACCCCATTTTTATGCCGTAAAAAACCACCGTTTTTTTCGGCATTTCTTTTTTTGCGCCGCGCCACACCCACCGCGGCATTGCGGGGATTTTATGGGAT
>CAKQGH010000013.1 GCA_934232895.1 uncultured Alphaproteobacteria bacterium | reverse complement strand
GGCGTAGTATAATGGTAGAACGAAAGCTTCCCAAGCTTTAGGCGAGGGTTCGATTCCCTTCGCCCGCACCAAAAATCAAACCGACCTTGTGTCGGTTTTATTTTTGGCATGTGACGACGGAAGAGAACCCGACCCAAGGGTTCGAAAACAAGTAGATTTTGCAAGTGAAACGCCGCGAAATCGTCACGGTTTGCCCGCAGGCATTTTAATGCCGAGGGATTCCCTTCGCCCGCACCACCAATTTTCACCGCCGCGAAGCAAGGACTGAAAATTGAGTGTCCACCGCAGCATTGTTCATTATTATGGACATAAATTCATTGTTAGCGGCGAAGGCGGACAAAACACTCACAACCATAAAAATCAAACCGACTTTGTGTCGGTTTTTTGTTTAGGTGAATTCACCTTATGCGCCGGGGATTGTCGGTATCAACGAAGTGGCTGTTTGGCCGGTTGTGGTAATCAACCCGGTTGGTGCCAGGCTGCCGGCGGATTCCAGATTGTTTACCGTCACATTGGCGCCACCTATCAGTCGTTGGGTCGTGGTGACAACACCTTTCTGTTTTTTATAATTTGAATATATACTGGCCACGGTTTGTGGTTTGATTTTTCCGGCAAATACCGCCATAACATTTTTGCCTTGGGTTTTTAACGAACCTATTAATCCACCCCCACCGACCAAACCAACAACCAGTCCCGCGCCGACCAATATTTTACCATAAAATCCCTGTTTTTCGGTGGCCGACCAATTGGCATAGTTGGCAATATCTTGGCTGTCGGCGATGGCGTGCTCGATGGCGCGTTGGTAAATTTCGGCATCAACAGGAATCAAATTCATCAGTCGCGCCAACTCTGAATCCAGCGCGCTTAAAACCTGGCCACCCATATCGTCATAATACTGTACGGCCTCGGTCAAGAACCAGCCCAAATTATTCTGGGCACATTGGGCGTTCTTGCATTTTGCACTTTCGGCCAAAAATTCACGGATGCTTTGTGTTTTTTTGCTGGTTGCGTTCATATCCACAATGGTTCCGGCGGTCGTCAGCGATGTTCCCACCACGACCAATATGACCGCTGCCCCGCTACCACCGGTTGCAACCGAAACCGCGGCCACCGCAACACCAATACCAATTGTTGTGGCAACATCGGTCACCTGGTCCAATTTTTCAGCCGCAGCTGCACTGTTCAAAACACAAGTGTCCAGTGTTGTGTCCCAATGCGTGCCACCAGTGATTTTTGAACTGATTTCGCTGCATTGTGTTTGTGACAGACCGTGGCAATTTTTACCATCAAAAACGCCACCCTGGTCGGCGATGCATTGCAGACCGGCTGTGCCGCCACTGGCGGTAATGTTTACCATTTCATTTGCGTCATCGAACACAAAATCAATCGGTTGATTATTGGCATAGCAGGTTAAAATATCGTCTTTCTTGAATGTGTCGATATAATATGTTTGGAACCCGGAATTACATTTGAAAGAATTCATTGTCACCCCAGATTTTTCCATTTGTGCCGCGGTATACCGACGCAACAAGAATTGCAAATCGGCACCACTTTGTATTTGCAGATTTACAAACTTTTTATTATCGACCCCGAACGCAGTTTTTAATTCGTATGTTTCGGCGGATTTCGCACCAAATGAAACCTGGCACCCACGAACGCCATTTGCAATATCAACAAATTTTGATGAATATCCAAATTTAGCCAGCGAGTTGTTTATATTTGAACATACCCCCGATGTTGCAACATCACAAGTATTGCTGCGCGCGTCAGGCACCGTGCCACCGTGCATTTCACATATCGCACGCCACACACTGTTGCGAATTTCGTTGTCGAAACTTTCTTTGACATCGTCAAATCGAAATTCATAGAAATATTTATTTTGCTTGTCGGTGCATTTTACATAATCGTCATTCCACGAGCGGCGATAATTACCACTGCAAATCACATCGTGTTTGTTTTTGATGCGGGCGTATTCCTGGGCCAGGGCGGTTGCCTGCAACATTTGTACATTTGTTTTTGCAAATGCGTCACGAACACAATACCCGCCATTGTCGTTTTCACAGACCGCAACAAATTTTATGTTGGGTGTGCTTTTTGCTTGCTCGGCATACTGTGCCATGGCGTCATAGTCATATTTTTCAGCGGCGTTCGCACCATGCACGCAACACAGTGCCAAAACAACGAACGATAAAAATTTAATAAATTTTATCTGCACAGTGCCGAATCCTTGATTTTTATAATATCTGCATCCGATTGCAATGTTTCCGCCGCATCAGACGCCGTGACATACGCATTCAGCGTTTCATCCGACGCCCAATTTGGGTTTTCAGATTTTATTTTCTGCGCCAGTTCGCGGTTCTTGGCAATATCGGCATTGCATTCATCAATAACGCGTTTAATCATATCGGTTGTATCAGATTCAATTTGATCGCGTTGTGCCAATAAATCATCAGACTTGTTTTTATTCTTGGAATTTATGGCTAAATCGGCGGCAATCGTTGTCACGGCACCAACGCCCGCGGTGATTGCACCAGTCTTTAATTTCTTGGCCGTTTCGGATTTTTGTTCCGCAATTTGTTTTGCGTCGTCACTGGTTTCATCGCTTAACGCGCGCGCCAACGATGCATACGCACCACCCGTTTTACCAATTGCCGCATTGTCATACAGCCCAGTTTCCGCCGCATCTATTATTGTTTCAGATTCTATCCCCGGGGCCAGACCCAATGATTCTTTGCGAACCTTTAAATCCGCCGCCAGTGTTTTGTATTCGTTGACCAGTGTAAATAAATCATTCCCGCCGGGCAATTCGACATCGGTTTGACCACCGGTAATGTTCATACCCGTGCCATAATCGCATTTGAATGTGGCCAGGTATGCGGCCATATCGCGTTGTGCGGCATCGTCGGCGTTCTGTTCGGCCAACGCCGATGCGGCCATTTGTGTGCCGATACCGACCGAGCCAATACCAGCCGCGCCCAATAATTTATTTTCGGCGGATTGTTCCTTGTCACGCATAGCCTGGGCATTGTCACGTAATGCCTGGGTGTTTTCGTCGGATGCGGTCGCCAATTGTTCCACACGGGAAAATATTTCCATGCGTTCGGTGTTATCGTCATCGTCACCCCATCCAGCCTGTTTCAAAATTTCATACAGTTCTGCAACACGGCTGTTTGATTGCGTGGTGGTTTCGGCGGCCACCGCATCATCAGATTGGGGTAATTCGGTTGCAGCATCGTCAGCCCACGCAAACGAAATCGCTTGCGCACAAAAAACAGCAATCATCAAAAGATATTTTAATGAACGCATTCTCTCGGCATACAACCCTTTATATGCCATATAATATCAAAAAAGCCTTGTTATACACAAGGCTATTTTTTTACCGTAACACAGATTTATTTTCCGCCGACTGGAATTTGTAATAACTGCTTTGGAAATATCAGATTTGGATTTTCAATATTGTTGCGTTCGGCAATAATACTGAACAATATCCCACGGCGCAGGAAATTGCGTGCAATTACCCACAGGCAATCGCCGCGGCGCACAGTGTAAAATGTGTCATCGTCGCCGGTCATTTCTGGCATAACAAAAGTATGACCGATTTGTGCAATGGTGCGACCATCGCCGTCATGCAGACGAATGGTCAATGTGTATTCATCGCCCGGGTTTAATTTGCCAACATCGGCGCCCAACCCAAAATGTTTGTGGTCAGATACGCGGGCAAAGCCCAAATATTTATTATTCAATGCCAACGATACGCGCAACCGCGGCAGTGCATCGCCGGTCACAACAATACGACCGGTATCCAAATAGTCTATTTTTGACACGGTCAAATCGCCATCGGCCAATTGTGATGGTGCCTGCAACAGGGTGCTGCCGTCACGGGTCATCAGTAATGAAACGGAATTTTTGTACCCATTTGGCGAAACATATACAAATACATTTTCATCTGATTTTACCGCCGGATCGGAGCCCAACAGTGAAATCGTATAGTTGCCCGCCGCCAACGCGTGTGATGGTGCATAGACAAATTCACCATTTGAATCTGTGCGTTCGGTCGCGACCATTTTGCCATTCATAATAATAGACAGATTTTGATGCGCCAACCAACGACCCGCTATAATAATATTGCCCGCGGGTTCAATGCGGACAATATCAAATGTTGGAATTTCAACCTGGACAACGGGTTGAACAACGGGCTCGGGTACGGTGGGAACAACAACGATCGTGCGTGGCGCGGTTGTGTGAATAAACGCCGCCCAAATTGCCACGAATATTACGAACAGTGCACACAATATCGGGAACCAATATGCTGCCAACCCGGTGCGTGCCTGGCGCGAAGTGTTTGTGGCGGTGGAAACCGGCTTTTCCGACGGGCGGGCAAATATGTTTAATGTTTTCAGAAACCGTCGGGCAAAAGCACGGCGATTTTCCATCCAAGAATTCTGGCTGGCAATTGCGTCGTTTATCAAATCATCAGTGGAACGCTTGGTTTTTCCCATATTTGCGGATTTTTGTGTCTGTTTTGCCATAATCGGACTCCTGCGGATAATGTTCTGTCAAACTTTGGACAAATTATTGCAAATAATCTTTCTTTGTCAACTTAAATGTGATATAATTTGCCCAAATCGAGCAGGGGGGAAAATATGAAAAAAATAGGCATTATGACGACCGGTGGTGATTGTTCCGGTTTGAATACGGTGATTCAGCGCATTATCCGTGGCGCAACATTGCGCGGATGGCAGGTCATTGGGATTTTGGACGGCACGGATGGTCTGTGCACCACACCCCCACGCGTGATAAAAATGAATATGGATACTTTGCCAATTGAAAATGCGCGCCTGTCGGGCAGTTTCCTGCACAATGGTCACGCCGGTGCAATGAATTTTGAAACCGCGGCCACAGATGGCGATTTGGCAAAATTTAACAAGCAATTGCGCAAATCATTGCGTGAATTAAAACTGGATGCGTTGATATTGATTGGTGGCAATGGCAGTTTATCATTGGCGTGGTGCAATCGTGATGTGTATGCCGATTTACAATTGATATGTATTCCGAAAACAATCGATATGGACATTCCAATGACCGACCGAACAATTGGTTTTGATACCGCGGTGGCACAATTGACATCGTTTTGTGACCAATTGATGTTGACCGCGCGCAGTCATCATCGTTGGTTTGTTGTGCAATCTATGGGCCGCGATTGTGGTGCACTGGCATTGAATGCGGGTGTTGCCTGTGGGGCCGAGGTCATATTGATTCCAGAAATAAAATTTGATTTGGATGCGGTTGTTGCACACATTAAAAACGCCGCCACCGATTATGGCATTATTTTGGTTGCCGAAGGCGTGCGCCTGCGCGGTCATTCGGGACGTCCGGCGGATATTATATCGCGTAAATTAAACGCGGCAGGTATTGTAAATCGCACCGCATTCCCTGAACACACACAACGCACGGGCGACACCACCGCCACAGATCGTATTTTGGGTGCGCGTATGGCCGATGTCGCATTGCACGCGATTGAAAACGGCGAAACATACGTTATGACCGCGGTAAATGGTGGCGATGTCACCACAATCAGCCTGGCCGATTTCTTTGATGCCGGTGAAATTGCCGACGATCCGAAAATACCAGGATTAAAAACATCAGACGCATTCGTTTCGCCCGATGACCCATTATTGGATGTCGCCCATCACATGGGAATCTATATTGGCGAGGTAAAATAAATAAACGCGCCATCGGCGCGTTTATTTATAGAGAGCAGGCGATAGAGTGATGCAGTTTGTTTGTGCATATATTTGAACTTTGCACTTTGAACTCTGAACTTTGAAAAAACGGGGCATTTGCCCCGTTTTTTATTTCTTTTCAGAAAAGTCTGCGTCACGCGTACCATCTTCGTTTGGCTTGTTATCGCCAGATTCAGATTTCTGCGCTTCTTGTGCGGCTTTATAAACCGCTTCGCCCAACTTCATTGATTTTTCCATCAATGCGTCGGTCTTTTCTTTCAGCGATTCCGCGGTCGCGTCCGCTTTTGCCAATTCATCCGACAACGCTTGTTTTGCATCTTCAATGGCTTCCTTTTCGTCGGCACTGATTTTATCACCATGTTCTTTCAGTGATTTTTCAATGCTGAACACTGCGGCTTCGGCGTTGTTCTTGGCCTCGGCCAGGGCACGTTTCTGTTTGTCAGATTCCGCGTTCGCTGCCGCTTCGTCAACCATTTTCTGGATGTCTTCTTCGGACAGACCACCATCAGATTTAATTGAAATAGTCTGTTCTTTGCCGGTGCCTTTATCCTTGGCCGACACGTGAACGATACCGTTTGCGTCAATATCAAAAGACACTTCGATTTGTGGCATACCACGCGGCGCCGGTGCGATACCTTCCAAATTAAATTGACCCAGCAATTTGTTATCGGCGGCCATATCACGTTCACCCTGGAATACGCGAATTGTCACGGCCGACTGATTATCTTCGGCGGTTGAAAACACCTGGGATTTCTTGGTCGGGATTGTTGTGTTGCGGTCAATCAAGCGCGTGAACACACCACCCAATGTTTCAATACCCAATGACAATGGTGTCACATCCAACAACAGAACGTCTTTGACATCGCCTTTCAGAACGCCACCCTGAATTGCCGCGCCCAATGCGACGACTTCGTCCGGGTTCACGCCCTTGTGTGGTTCGCGACCAAAGAATTCTTTGACGGTTTCAACGACCTTGGGCATACGGGTCTGGCCACCGACCAAGATAACCTCGTTGATTTGCGATTTATCCAAGCCTGCGTCTTTCAATGCTTTCTTGCACGGTTCAATTGTCTTTTGAATCAGGTCATCGACCAACGATTCCAATTTTGCGCGTGTCAATGTTGTGTTAAAGTGTTTTGGACCCGTTGCGTCCGCCGTCAGATATGGCAGGTTGATGTCCGCCTGCATTTTCGACGACAATTCGATTTTCGCCTTTTCGGCGGCCTCTTTCAAGCGCTGCAACGCCAATTTGTCGCCCGACAGGTCAATACCAGATTGTGCCTTGAATTCATCAATCAGGTATTTCAATACGCGTGCATCGAAATCCGAGCCACCCAACGCGGTATCACCGTTTGTGGATTTAACCTCGAATACGCCATCGATGATTTCCAAGATGGAAATATCAAATGTACCACCACCCAAGTCATATACGGCGATTGTGCCATTTTTATCCTTTTCCAAACCGTACGCCAATGCGGCCGCGGTTGGTTCATTTACGATACGCAACACGTTCAGACCCGCGATGCGTCCGGCATCCTTGGTTGCCTGGCGTTGTGAATCGTTAAAGTATGCCGGCACGGTAATAACCGCATCAGATACGGTTTCGCCTAAATATGCTTCGGCATCTTTCTTTAATTTTGCCAAAATCATGGCCGAAATTTGGGACGGGGCATATTTTTTGCCATCAATTTCAACCCATGCGTCGCCATTGTCGCCACGAACAATTTTATATGGTACGCGCGCGGCAATTTCTTTGACCGCCGGGCTGTCAAAGCGCAAGCCCATCAAACGTTTGATTTCATAAATTGTGTTTTCTGGATTGGTAATAGCCTGGTTCTTTGCCGTGATGCCGACCAATTGTTCGCCGCCCGATGTGATTGCGACAACCGATGGGGTTGTGCGTCCGCCCTCGGAATTTTCAATAATTTTTGGGTCATTGCCGTCCATGAACGCCATGGCGGAATTTGTTGTTCCCAAATCGATACCTAAAACTTTTGCCATTTTTTTCACTCCTTGAATTTTCTTATGCCCATCATATAGTGACACGAAAACGCATTTCAAGACCACAGGAAAAAAATAATACAAAAAAAGCCGCCCAAATTTGGGCGGCCATATTCGAAATAAAATTATTATTTCTTGGCTGGTGTTGCCGCAGCGGCAGCAGGCGCAGCAGTTGTGGCGGCCGCGGCCTTTGGCGCATCGGCTTCGTCCGGCATTTTACCACCAATTGTGGCGAACGCCAATTCCGCCTGGTGCAGACCCAATTCAACACCGTCTGGCAAAACCAAATCTGTTCCGTGAACCACATCACCGATTGTGACATTGGTCAAATCGATAACGATTTTTTCAGGAATCGAATGAATCGAACCGCGCAATGCAACCTTACGCACCGCAAAGTTCAAAACACCACCCAATTTCAAACCCTTGGATGTTTCGGCGTTGATAACCTCGACCGGAACAACTACATTCACAGGTTTGTTTACATCAATGCGTTTGAAATCAACATGGATAACCGCATCCGACACCGGGTGATATTGAATATCCATCAACATGGCGTCTTCTTTGCCGTTTGTTGTATCGATTTCGAACAATTTTGTCCGCAAACCCGGCTTTTTAATCAGCATTTCAAAGCCATTGCCATCTAATTCAATTGCAACTGGGGCTTTCTTTTCGCCATAAATAACAGCGGGGATTTTTTTGTTTTTGCGGATGCTGCGTGCGGCCCCCTTGCCGGCAACGTTGCGAATCTCTGCGTTTAATTTAATTGCCATTTTTTATCCTTTTAATAGCGTTTGTTTAACTGTGCGCGACCTCCAAGGGTGCCGTGCGGGGCATATTATTTATCAAAATGTTCGAAAAATCAAGGTTTTTATTGCGCGCCGCGCCGCAAAATTAAAAATCTGGCCCGACCGTATGTTTTGTCACGCAATATTTCCCATGTTGCCGCATCGGGCGCCATAAATTTATCGGCGTCTTGTTCCCAAGTCAATATTGTGCCCGCACGTGCGAATGCCCCCGCACGCCGAACAAACCGGGCGCCAATTTCGGCCAATTCGTATGGGGGGTCAACAAATATTAAATCTGATTTTGGGGCAAATTGGTCAATACGGGTCAATGCATCCGCCATAACAACCGTTGCGCGCACCCCAACATTCAGCGGCGCAATATTTGCATTTATGGTTTTAATGGATTGGACGGCGTTGTCCGTAAATATAACATTTGCCGTCGCCATGCGTGACAGGTATTCAATGCCGAATTCGCCACTGCCGGCAAAGGCATCCCACACGGTCAGATTTTGACGTGTTCCCAGAATTTCCCCCAGCATATTAAACAATGCAATGCGCGCGCGATTCTGGGTTGGACGGGCGCCGCTGGGCAGATGTAATTTACGCCCACGAAACATTCCCGAAATAATTTGCAATTTTGAATCCATACGATACAGTGTACCACATGAACCCAATGCAGCAAGCGTTAAATTTGGCAATTCGCGCAAAATCGCACGACGATGTTCCAATCGGTGCGGTGATTGTGCGTGATGGGCGCGTTATTGCCCGTGGCGAAAATCGTGTACAGCAAAAACATAATCCGACATTGCATGCCGAAATAGTCGCCATAAACCGTGCTTGTAAAAAACTGGGGGTGAAATTCCTGGACGATTGCGATATTTATGTGTCGTTGGAACCATGCGCAATGTGCGCAACGGCAATATCATTTGCACGAATTCGGACGGTTTATTTTGCCGCATCGGACCCCAAGGGTGGCGCCATTACCGCAAATGCACGGGTATACGAAACCGACCGTCATTTATGGAAACCGGCAACGCACCAAATGCCAGAATATGCAGACGCATCGGCAAAGTTGTTGCGTGAATTCTTTGCCGCGCGTCGTACGAAAAAATCAATCGATTAAACTGTGACCGGTCATATCAGATGGCTGGGGCACATTTAATAATTTCAGTATTGTTGGTGCAATGTCGGCCAAACCGCCGTCATGCACATTCCAATGCGTGTCTGACACAACTATGAAATTCACCGGGTTGGTGGTATGTGCCGTCCACGGCATATTGTTCGCATCATCCCACATCTTTTCGGCGTTGCCATGATCGGCCGTAATTAAAACCGTTCCGCCCAGCGCCAGTGTTGCCGGGACCAAACGCGCCAATTGCGTGTCCAGAAATTGCATGGCCTGTATTGCGGCGGCCTCGTTACCAGTGTGGCCCACCATATCGCCATTTGCATAATTCAAAATCACCACATCGTAATTTGGCAAAACGGCCAATAATTCATCGGTGATTTTTTCAGCCGACATTTCAGGTGCCATATCAAATGTGGCAACGGCCGGCGATGGAACCAGAATTTTGTTTTCATCATTAAAATCGATATTTCGTTCCGCATCAAAGAAATATGTCACATGATTGTACTTTTCTGTTTCGGCAATTCGCAGTTGGCGCAAATGATGCGCCGCCAAAATATCACCCAACGTGTTTTTTACCGGCACATCAGGCAACAGGGCGGGGCAGAATTCGTCCAGGCCCTCGCCATATTGGGAAAAGCACAACATACGAACGCCGGTTGCCAACATTGCGCGAACAATTTGGCGGGCGCGGTCGCTGCGATAATTTCCAAACAAAAATCCATCGTTCGGTGCAATTGGGACGTCACCGTCTATGACGGTTGGACGAATAAATTCGTCGGTTTCACCGCGGTCGTACGCCATTTGCAACGCGTCATCAATTGTGGCGGCGGTAATCGGACTGTATGCGCGGGCAATCGCATTAAACGCCAATTCGGTGCGGTCCATATTGTGGTTGCGGTCCATTGTGTAATACCGCCCCGACAGTGTGCCCCAAAACGCCTGGCCAGTGGCCAAATATTCGGCCAGCCTGTTTTTTACCAATTGTATATATTCGCCGGCCGATTTCGGTGGCGTGTCACGCCCGTCGGCAATAAAGTGAATGCACACACGCAACCCAGCACGCAACACATGCAGTGCGATGGTCATCATATCGTTTATATCGGCATGAACGCGCCCATCGGACATCAGCCCGGCCAAATGCACCGTGCCACCGCCGCGCTGTACATCGCATATAAAATCGCGCAGGGGGATGTTTTTATCCCAATATTCCAATTGAAACCGGCGCAGGAATTGGTTCACCACGCGGCCCGAGCCAATGGTGATGTGCCCAACCTCGGAATTGCCCATGGTGCCAACCGGCAACCCCACGGCCGCGCCACTGGCGTCCAATACCGAATGGGGATATTTTCCCAACAACCCATTAAAATATGGAATGTGTGCCATTTTAACCGCGTTATGCGTGGTGGCGTTATTTATGCCCACGCCGTCCATAATACATAAAACAATTGGTTTCGTCATATTTCTGTTCCTGCCTTTGGCAGAAAAATACCACAACCGTTTTTTGATTGCAAAAGAAAAAGAAAAATTGTATAAATTGTCCTAGGAGATATGCCATAGGATAAAAGCCATGAGTGGACGACCATTTACACCAACATCCGTAGACCAACATATCGGGCAACGCGTACAATTGCGCCGCGTTATGATGGGCCTGTCACAAAAAGATTTGGCCCAGATATGTGGTGTGACATTTCAACAGATTCAGAAATACGAAACGGCCGGAAATCGTATATCGGCGTCGCGCCTGTTTGATTTAAGTGTTGCATTGAATACGCCGGTGTCGTTTTTCTTTCAGGGATTGCCTGGCAATAACTTGGTTGAAATTCGTGGGGGCAAATCAACCGGTCGCGTGGCCGAATCGCGTCCCGACGACCCATTGGCAAAAAACGAATCTTTATCACTGATAAACCTGTATTGGAAATTGCCCGACGACAGCCAACGCAAAATGGTTATGAAAATGCTGCGCACATTAAATGGCATGGAATAGGGATAGGACACAGGTAATAGAGCATAGAGAATAGATAAAAGATAATAGATAATGCGCCATTGGCGCATTTTTTTCATTGTCATTCTTGCCTTTGCCCACCCACGGGTTTTATCAATTCCGCGGGCCCCGGACAAGCCACGGGATGACAAGAGTAAAGAACGTACTAAGTTCCCCTCCGGTGGAGGGGGCCGCAGGCCGGGATGGTCTTGAGAGCGCACAATGTTGTACGAAGTTTCAAATAAAAAAGACCACCTCCCCGCTACGCGGTACTCCTCCACAGGAGGAGAACTTGGCACGCTCCGCTCGCAATGACAATAAGGCAAGCGCGCCAAATGGCGCACTATCTATTCTCTATGCTCTATTATCTGTGCTCTAAAAAAACGCCCCGCACGGGGCGGGGAGTTGTTTATTCTGTATAACATACATCTTGGCTGTAATATCCACCGATGGATTCGCACCGTTCTTGGTACCATGCATCGGTAAATGTACATGTCTTGGATGCGTTATCAAATGTCGCAACGGTATTACCATCGCTGTTATAGCGCAGGCAACGAACCATTTCGGTATTTTCCAGGCAACGTCCCCATCCCTTCGCTTTGTCCTTGGTTGTCGTATCGGCATCACCAAATACGGTTTTATAGAATGCATCCAAATATGTACCACCTGTGACAGTCGAACCAACCCAATATCCATTCAGTGTTTCGCATGCCTCGCCCAATTGTTCGTTCATTTGTTCCTGTATATCATCCATTATACGATATACCTGGGTACGCGTCTGGGCCGGTAAATCATCAAATGCTGTATTTGGATATTTACCTGTATCCGGGTCTTTATTATAGTCGCCGTTTGGATCCTTGCATGAATCAAATGCATATTGTTTCACATTTGCATACAATGATGCCGATGATTCTGCTGCCATTGTGTCATTCTCGGTACCTAATTTCTTTTTACGGCAAGACCATGGGTATTTGTCGCCATCGGTTGATGGTGTGCATAATTGCTGCACATAACTTTCAACCGCGGTGGAACATCCCTCGGCCACACGAACTTCGTCAACCGTGTCAACAAACGCCAGCAGGGCGGTCAAACCACAACGCGTTCCACCGGCATCGTTGCCAGTTGTTAATTTACCGTTTCCGTCAAAAGAGCAATTCGTGGTATCACCATATAATGACGCACAGGCTATAACCTTGTCCTGACACATCGATTTTGCCGCGTATGCCGCAACCGCGCCCGACGCCTGGGCCGTGTTTGTATCAAAGTTTTTCAATGCGTCGGATTGTGTATCATAGCATTCGGCCATTGTGCTGACGCAGGACATTTTAACTTCTTCTACTTTCGCAGATTGCGCCTGGGCAATTTCAATCAATGCGGTGCGTTTGAATTCCTCCCATACGGTGGCGGAAATATCGCGACACGAATCCAACGCCGTGGTTGCAAACATTTTGCGCGTTTCCAAATACGCGTCAAAATCCTTGTTTTGTTTCAAGACATCTGCACCCTCGCCATCCAACAAAATTAAATCTTCCAACTTGAACAAGCGCGGGGAATAAATCGGGTCACCGGTACTTGGATTAATATATGCGCCGGTTGGATCCAAGCAACGTTTATAATTCACACCGCACGCCGTGTCCGCGGTGATTGCCGATTTAACCTTGGCAATGCATTCGTTCACATCGGCACTGTTATGGGAACGGTATTCTTCCAGACGCGCCTCGCGCAAATATTTTTCTGCGGTACGCACGGTTGATTTGACACTTTCGACCTGGGCATCAATTTTCTTTTCGTATGCATTGCAATCCTGGCTGATTAAAATGCTGTACGAACTTTTAGCCATTGTGGTGACCGCGCTGTTTTCACACGAATCGCCAATCATTTGCAAACATTGTTTATGTGACTGGTTGTACAGGTCAACCCCCTCGAGTGTAGACAGGTCAACACCATTATCGTTGCCGAATATAGATGATGAACCCGACGAATCGCCCCAAATGTCACCCAAGTCGGTCGAGAAACTTAAATCCATAATGCCCAACGATGTGCCGCTGGATGAACTGCTTGATGCCTTTTTCTTGCCGGACAGCAAATCGCCAATTTCCGACAGAATTGCCGCCGCACCACTGGTGTCGTTCTTGATGGCCTGTTCGCCAACCGTGGCGGTGTACATGGCGTTCACCTCGGCCGCGGATTTATCAACCGCGTTCAGGTTATTATCTTCGAACTTGGCCAATAATTCTTTGGCCGCAGATATTGCATCCTGGGTGTCACGAAAACCGGTATAGCGTTCGCTGCAATAGCAACGACGATATGTCTCGTTTGCCTTGGCACAAAACTGGTCCATACATGTGGCATACGCCTCGCGACAGGTGGCATACCCACCACCAATTTTGGAAATATCGTCAAACACGGCCGTTGCACGTGCAACACCGGCACGCGAACCCGCACGGGTAACATTCGTTGCACTGCGTGCCGATGATGTGGTGCCGGTTTTTGTTGCCGAACGAACAACGCCCGAACGCACAACATTTGATGACGACGCCGCGCGTGAAACATTTGTCGCACTGCGCGATGTATTATTTGCGGCCGCACGCGCCGAAACCGACGACACCGCCGAAACTATGTTGTTGCGGCGCACTGCGCTGCGCCCAGTGGTGGTGTGGGTATTTGCAACATTGACAACATTTGACGATGCCGCACGCGCCGTGGTTGTGGACGGGCGGGTGGTTGCCGAACGCGACGCGGTGCCATTTGCACTGGCGGTCGTGCGCGCCGTCGCGGTGTGTTCACCACCGCGCGCCGATTGCGCAACAACATTGCCGCCGCGCGGGTTAGGCGCCTGGGCCGCGTACAGGTCGGCGCCACAAAACGCGGTCGCCGCAACCATCAAATATCTAACAAAACGAGAATTTTTCGCAGTCAATTTCATCTCTCTTTTGTTGCATTATACCATTTTTTGACAATGTGAATCAATACAGAAATTTATTCGATACAACAATTTACTGCATTTTTTACCCAGTCGCCCAGTTTGCGAACCGTAGATTTAGATTCACGAACATCGACCGATGCGACTTTTTCGTCTTTCTTGTCGGATTTTGTGTTCAATTTGCATTCGCTGATTGCGTGGTCGTATACATCGGGGGCCGCCTGTTTCACACCGGTCAGGTCAATCAAATTCATATTGATTCCCCAGAACAATGAATACAGGTCGTACGCCTTGTCAAATAATTCGTATGCGGTTTTCTTGTTGCCGGCGCCTAATGCCTTGGTGCCGACCTCCATTATACGCATAGATGCCGCCAGCAGGTGTTTTGATATGCACCATACTTCGCCCGTGTCACCGGTCGAAGGCTGGACAATGCGTTGCATTAATTCCTTGCGCATTTCGCGAACGGTGTTGATTAAATCGTAAAACCCGGTCTTGTGGGTTTTACCGCCGCTGAAAAAGAAGTGTTCTTCCAATGAAATTAAATTCATCAGTGCAATCGACAAATCCTGGTCGGACGACAGGTCCAACGGATTTACCTTTTTCGATTGGTCAACTTTCTGGACCATTTCGTCCAAAGTCATTTTTTTGCTGTCGCGTTTCATATTTATTCTCCTTTACATACATACCGTCATTGCCCAACTGGCCAACCCCAGGGCAACCAGTGGCAAAACAACCTTTTCAAATGGGAAATGGGCATGGCCGCCGTTGCGAGCCTTCATCCAATCGTATAATTTTTCAACCACGATGAACAGTACCGCGCCACATATCGTGCCGAACAGCACCGGGTCCATTGTAAATGTGCCACAAATCACCTGAGGATTATATTTTACGCGCCCTATATAAATAAAACCAATCATCGCAACCGATAAAATTATCAGCATCGGATTACGCCCGCGCCAATTCCACCCGCGATTATCACAGAATTTAATCGCCCAATATCCCAATAAAGCCAACAGCGCGCCCGCCCACAGGCCAACCACACTGTCCGGTACGCCCATCTGACGCGCGATTTCCAATGATGCACCAATTGCAATTGTGCAAACCGGACACGCCGGGTTTGCCAATGCAGTACCTGGCAATATTGCAGACAATAAAACAAGTAATTTTTTCATAATTCAACCTTCCTTTCTGGTGATTTTACACAAAATGTCATATACGGGTCAACATGATTTTACGACCGCACGCAAATGTGCACTGCGGGCACGCGGATTGTTTTCCAATTCAGTGACATCGGGCGTTTTGGTTGCCAACATTTCAAAATCGGCCGTGGCAACCGTGGGCATACGCGGGTCACCGGGCGCGGTTGTCCACGCGCGAAATGTGTTTTTGACTATCCTGTCTTCCAATGAATGAAACGTCACGCATACGCATTTGCCGCGCGCCCCCAGCAACCCAGGCGCCGCCCGCAACGCGCGTTCCAATTCGCCCATTTCGTCGTTCACCGCAATACGCAGCGCCTGGAACACTGGGGCAATATCGCGCGGGTTATGGATTAAATCGCGCAATGCAAATGTTGTTTTTGGTGCCGCGCGTTTAATCGCATTGGCAATAATTGACGCCCGGGTCACATCACCATATTCGCGTAATATGTGCGCCAAATCGGTGGCGGATAATTCATCAATTAAATCGGCCGCACTTTTGCCATTTTCCGACATACGCATATCCAGTGGAGCATCCGCCCGAAATGAAAAACCGCGTGATGCAATATCAATCTGCATGGACGATATTCCCAAATCAAACACAATTGCGTCAAATGTATCGGTTAAATCGGCCATTGCGGAAAATGGTTGTGGAATAAAGGTAAACCGGTCGCCAAATTCGACGTGCATGGCGGTTGCGTCCGCCACAACATTTGGGTCGCGATCAAACGCCGTGACAGTTGCACCCGCGTTCAAAAAGGCGCGCGAATAACCGCCCGCCCCAAATGTTGCATCAATAATGCGCATACCACGAATATCGTCCAATGTTTCCATTACGGCACCCAACAATACCGGAATATGTTTGGTTTCGGTTGTCATTCTATTTCTACCTTTATCCCCAGGGCAATTAAATCCTTGGCCGTGGTGGCGCCCAATTCGACCCCGGTTGGCAATGCAATAGATGCCGTTTTATCCGCTCCGTGTAAAATCAGCACCACACGCGTTCCGCCGTGCGGCAATGACCCCAGCGCCTTTTTCACACTGGGCAATACATCTTTGGTATATATGTCCAGGGTCAATTTGCGTGCAACTTTGGCCACCCATTGGGTCAGTGGGGTGATTGAATCAACAAATATGGACACACGGTCGTCACGCGCCGATGTTTTGCCAGAAATCAGCACTACATTTTCACCCGCCAGCATTTGGCCAAATATTGCCGCCGATTCCCCAAACGCCACCGCGTCAATATTACCGAAACTGTCCGATGCATTGATGGTAATCATATCTTTGCCGGTTTTGGTGCGCCGCCGCGAGAAAGAATTTACATTCGCGGCAATTTGCACCGGTTTGCGGTCGCCCAGGTCAATCAGTGTGGCGCTGGTCGCCAATTTGGCGCGCTGAATTAAATGTTTATATTGGTCCAACGGATGGGCCGAAATATAGAATCCCAACGCCATCAATTCGTTTTCCAAACGCTGGCCAAATGTCCAGGGTGCGGTCCGCGGCAGATTTTTCAACAACCGATCATCGGCCACATCATCTTCTATTGTATTTGCAAACAGCGACAACGAATTCGCACCGTCTTTGGATTTAGATGCATATAACAAAATTGCATCGGCATTCATAAACACCGCCGCACGATTTGGACACAACGAATCCAAAACCCCAACACGGGCGAATGCCTCGAGTATTCGTTTGTTCATAATCGGTGCGCATCGTTTTGCAAAATCAGTCAAGTTTTTGAATTTGCCGCGCGCGTTGCGTTCCGCCACAATCGCATCAGTTGCCGCCGTGCCAACGCCCTTTATCGCGGCCAGGGCATATATAATTTTTCCATCGCGCACCGTGAACAAAGATTCACTGGTGTTGATGTCTGGCGGCACGATTGTAATGTTAAAATTAGCCTTGGCATCGTCAACGAACAGCGCCAATTGGTCGGTGTCGTTCAGGTTGCTGGACATAGATGCGGCCAAAAATTCCGGTGTGAAATTCGCCTTCAAATATGCGCATTGGTTTGCAACGATGGAATATGCAATCGCGTGCGATTTGTTAAATGCGTATTTCGCAAATTCTTTGAATTTTTCCCACAGGTCTTTGGCCTGTTCGCGATTCAGGGTGTTTTCTTTCTCGCACCCATCCAAGAATTGAATTTCTAATTGCGCCAACAATTCCAGTTTCTTTTTACCCATAGCCTTACGCACGGTGTCCGATTGACCGCGGGTAAACCCGGCCAACGCGCGCGTCAGCATCATCACCTGTTCCTGGTACACGATAATGCCGTATGTTTCCTTTAATATCGGCTCGGCCTTGGGGTGAACATATTCAATTGTTTCCTCGCCATGCATACGGGCAATAAATTGTGGAATAAACGCAATTGGCCCTGGGCGGTTCAGCGCATTCAACGCCGAAATTTCCAAGAAACTGGTTGGGCGCATTTTGCGTAATGTTTGCTGTACAAACGGGGCATCGAACTGGAATATGCCTTCGGTCAAGCCGCGTTGCCATAAATCCATTGTCTTTGCATCATCAACCGGGATTTTATCCAAATCTATGTTGATGCCGCGGGTTTGCTGAATCAAACGCACCGCGTACTTCAACACAACCAATGTTTCCAACCCCAAAAAGTCAAATTTAATCAAACCCGCCGATTCCAAATAGTGTCCATCGAATTGGCACGATGGCAACGGGTTGGCCGGGTCACGGTAAACCGGTGCAATCTTGGTTGTGGGGCGGTCACCGATAACAACGCCACATGCATGCTGGCCCAGGTTGCGGATAGAGCCCTCTAATTCCTCGGCAATGGATACGACCTTGTTCATATCCTCGTCCGTGTCCAATATATGTTGAATTTCGGGCGACGCACCAACGGCATCACGCAATGTTTTTGCGTCCTGGGGAATCAGTTTTGATAACCGGTCCGATTTGGAATAGGGCATACCATACACACGTCCAATATCGCGAATTGCCCCGCGGGCTTGCAGACTGCCAAATGTAATAATGCGGCACACAGAATCGTGACCATATTTGTCGCAAATATACGCCAACACGCGTTCAATCCCAGTCGGTTCAAAATCAACATCGAAATCGGGCATAGAAATACGATCCGGGTTCAAGAAACGTTCAAACAGCAACCCGTACTTTAACGGGTTTACATGTGTAATACCCAATGCCCACGCCACAATGGACCCCGCGCCCGAACCACGACCGGGACCAGTCAAAACATCGTTTTTTCGGCACCAATCAATATAGTCCGCAACAATCAGGAAATATCCCGGGAATCCCATATTTATAATAACGCCCAATTCAAATTCGGCCTGGTCAAAATATGGTTGGGTATCGGTAATACCTTGCTCTTGCATACGCGCGGCCAGCCCCGACATAGTATGGTCGCGCAACATTTGACATTCGTTTTCCAAATCGTCACCGAACCGGGGCAACAATGGCTTTTCATGCACATTCACCATAAATCCGCAACGACGCGCAATTTCGACGGTGTTTTCGTATGCCTCGGGCAAATCAGAAAACAATTCCAACATTTCTTCGGGCGATTTGAAATATTGCTCGGACGATTTGCGTGGGCGATCGGGATCAATAACCTTGGTCTGACCCAGAACACAGGACAGGGCATCTTCGGCCTCGTAATCCGACGGGGATGCAAACATAACATCGTTGGTTGCAACAATTGGAATGTTTAATTCACGCGCCAGTTTCAAAAATCCAGGCTCTGTTTTAATTTCATCCGCCAATCCGTGACGTTGAATTTCCATATAGAATCGGTCGCCAAAGATAGAGATGAATTGTTCGGCATACATACGCGCCTGGGAATCCTGGGCATTTAATAATGCCATACCAATTGGCCCGGTATGCGCGCCCGACAGACAGATAATCCCCGTTGCATGTGATGCCAATTCATCAAATGTGATATACGGCCCCAAATGATGATTTTCCGTGCGCATGTACATAATGCGGCTGAGTTCACACAGGTTCAAATACCCAGTATGATTTTGTGCCAATAATTCAATTTTCGATAACGATGCCGCACGCAGTATTTTTGGATCGGCATTGTGGTGATTTAACGATATTTCAACACCGATTATTGGCTGTAATTTTTTCGATGGCATAACATCAGAAAACTCGGCACAACCAGACATCAAATTCGTGTCCGTCAACGCACACGCAGACATTCCGGCGGCCGCGCACAATTTGGGCAATTCTTTGACCTGGATTGTGCCGATTCCCATGGACAGACGCGTATGTGTACGAAGATGAACGAATTGATTTTCCATGCCGCCACAATAGCAAATTTTGCCACCCGATCGCAACCAGATATTTAACAAAATGCAGATTTTTCTGTTGACACGAAAAACGCCCCGTTTGGGGCGTTCTTTTTAATGCAGTTTTCCACAGCAATGTTTATATTTTAATCCCGAACCACACGGGCAGGGTGCATTACGACGCGCCTCCATTCCCGATGCCTGGTTCAGTGCCGCATCGTGTTGCGCGCGTTGCTGTTCGGTGGCATCGACATCTGCGCGTGTCAATTCCATGCGTGAAATGTACGACACAGACATAATTTTGAAATTGTTGATGGTGTTCTTGAACAATTCCAATGCCTCGCGTTTATATTCGTACAACGGATTTTTCTGGGCATATCCGCGCAGGCCGATTGCCGTTTGCAAATAATCCATCTGTTGCAGGTGACGTTTCCAAACCGCATCCAGCGCCCCCAGCATCATTTGACGCGACGCCATTTGCATCATTTCCGGACCGTATTTTTCGGTCTGTTGTGCATAACGACGCATGGCCAGATTTTGCAAAATCTCGTACGCTTTGCGTTCGGTAATTTCTTCGTCTGTTTTCCATTTTTCAATGTCGGTAATATCCAATGCGAATACACGGACCATGGCATCATGAATACCATTAGTATTCCAATCCATTGGGTGCGATTTTTCTGGAATATTATTTTCGCAAATAATTTCCACCACATCGCCAATCATTTCGCGTGCCAGTGGTGCCAAATCTTCACTGGTCATCAAATCGTCGCGCTGTTTATATACAACACCGCGTTGTTCATTCATAACATTGTCATATTTCAACAATTCTTTACGCGCTTCGAAATAGCGGGCCTCGACACGTTTCTGGGCCTTTTCCAGCGCCTTGGTTATCCATGGGTGGGTAATGGCCTCGCCCGGTTTCAAACCCAAAGTGGTCAACATACCATTCAAACGCGCCGCACCAAATATGCGCATTAAATCGTCGTCCAATGCCAAAAAGAATTTTGAATCACCCGGGTCGCCCTGGCGGCCGCTGCGCCCACGCAACTGATTATCAATACGGCGGGATTCATGGCGTTCAGTGCCGATTACATACAAACCACCCGCGTCCAAAACAATCTTTTTGTTTTGTTCAATGCGGTCGTATATTTCTTTCTTTTTATCTTCGTAATCTGGGGCGTCCGCATCCAGTTCGGCAATCAAATCTTCGGCATTACCACCCAATTTAATATCGGTCCCACGCCCAGCCATATTTGTTGCAATGGTGACCGCACCCGGCGCGCCCGCCTGGGATACAATTTTAGCCTCGGACTCGTGGTGCTTTGCATTCAGGACCGCCGGATTGATATGCAACTTTTTACGCACAATTGCCGCCAATTCTTCGGATTTTTCAATCGATACGGTACCAACCAAAACAGGTTGCTTTCTGTCCATGCATTCCTGGATTTGTTTAATAATCGCGTCGTATTTTTCTTCCTTGTTGCGATATATTTCGTCGTGGTGGTCAACACGCGCCACCGGACGATTAGTCGGAATTGACACCACACGCAGTTTATAGATTTCTTCAAACTCGGCGGCCTCGGTCATGGCGGTACCTGTCATACCAGACAATGTGTCATACAAACGGAATAAATTCTGGTATGAAATGCTGGATACGGTTTGGTTTTCTGGTTGAACCTTGACATGCTCTTTGGCCTCTATCGCCTGGTGCAGGCCCTTGCCAAAACGGCGACCGGTCATAACACGTCCGGTAAATTCATCGACAATCAGAATTTCACCATCGCGCACAACATAGTTCACATTTTTCTGGTACAGATGATGCGCCAACAACGATTGCTGAATATGCATAACCAACGCCGCATTTTCAGACGCATACAAATTGTCACCCACCAATAAACCGGCATCTTTTAACAACCGCGTAATGGTATCAACCCCGGTTTCGGTCAATGTGACATGACGGTCTTTTTCATCCTTTTTATAATCGGTTGGCGCCAATTGTGCAACCACCGCATCAACTTGGGCGTACAGTTCACTGGTGTCTTCGGCCGGGCCCGAAATAATCAGCGGGGTACGGGCCTCGTCAATTAAAATGCTGTCAACCTCGTCAACAATGGCGAAATACAATGGGCGCAAAACCTGTTGAGCCTTGGAAAATTTCATATTATCGCGCAGATAGTCAAACCCCAGTTCGGAATTGGTCACGTATGTAATATCACACGCGTATGCCGCGCGACGTTCGTCATCGGTCATATCGTGCTGAATTGTGCCGATGGTCAGACCCAAGAAACGATAAACTTGGCCCATCCAGGCGGCGTCACGCGATGCCAAATAATCGTTCACTGTAATCAGGTGTGCGCCGCGGCCATGTAAAGCCTTCAAAAACAACGCCAATGTCGCAACCAGCGTTTTACCTTCACCGGTTTTCATTTCGGCAATTTGACCGCCGGTCAACACCATACCACCAATCATTTGAACATTAAAATGGCGCAATCCAATCGTACGAACAGATGCCTCGCGCACCAGGGCAAACGCATCGGGCAAAATGTTTTTTTCTTTTTCACCGGCCTGCAACCGCGCACGCAGATTTTGTGTTTGTTCACGCAATTGGTCATCGGTCATTGCATGGTATTTGGGCTCCAAATCGTTTATCAGGGATACCGTTTTATCATAAGATTTTACCAACCGGTCATTCGCCGATCCCAGAACTTTTGTAATAATATTCTTTAACATAACTTTTCCTTGTCTTTTTCCCCAGATTTATAGCAATTTTGCACCTTGCGGTCAAGATACTTTATGAT
>CAKQGH010000012.1 GCA_934232895.1 uncultured Alphaproteobacteria bacterium | reverse complement strand
CAGCTGGTAGAGCATCTGATTTGTAATCAGAGGGTCGTTGGTTCAAGTCCGACAACTGGCACCAGAATTACCGCGGGAACCCGCGGTTTTTTTATTCGCCGGAATCATCGTGGGCAATGTATTCGGCGACCGCACCATCGACGCCTGGCATCATTATGTGTAATTCGTGCATCGCGCCAGACGACATTTTCGGCAACGTTGATGTGTTTTCACGCGGTACAGTGTTTACAGAGTATTTCGTGCCATTGTATTCAACCGTAAATCGGTGTTCCGTCGGTGTTGCCGGCATTTGATGCAGGTACATTACATCATCACCTATATGTAATTTACGACCACACTGGGTTTCAACCCACATCCCAACCGGCGCATACGGGTGTGCCGCGGGGCATGGCGTTATACCACCGGGGGTTGATTCACTAAATGCATATGTTCCGCCCGGGCAATAATTATCGGTTGGGCATTTGGTACATTCGTCGATGTTTGCGGGTAAATAGTACCCCGGTGCACATGTATGCTGGTTTGGGGTAAATACCGCCACAAATGTTTTTTGTGCATTATCCGCGCACATATTGGTCATCGTATGTGTAATGTACTTTGCCGACCGTACCGCCCCGGAGTATTCGGTTGGGTTAAATGTATATGTGCCACCCGAGCAGGTATAATCCGCCGGGCACGTGCGACATCCATCGGTGTTTGCGGGTAAAAATTGTCCGGATGCGCAATTGTGCGTATTTACGGTAAATATGGCATACATTTTATCACCCAGCGCGCCACACATGTTGGGTATGGGTTCTGTATACAGCGCAAATGCGTTTACAGGAATCAATACGGCAAAGATTACGGGGTACCACTTCATATATTACTCGCCAACCACCGGTCCCGCGATAAAGTCCCCTGTTCCGGCGTTGTAATAATATTTTTGTTCCACCAAATCGTACATGCACGCCGTCCCTTCGGGATCAAGTACCGGGATAAGGTCGCCTATTAAAAACCCGTTTCTTTTATGCTTGTAGTATGCAATCTTGCCTTTGGTGGGGGCTCTGACCCCATAAAACAATCTTAAATTTTGTGTAGTTCCCCCAAATGTTATATTTTGTAAATCTAGTTCGGCATTGACATCGGGGATGCTTACCGTGCGGTCGCCGTAATACCAGGTATGTAAATTACCATCGTTTTTGGTGTCTGGTTGTAAAATGGTACTGGTTGTTTCCTGGTTCCCAAAACCAATGGTAAATTTGCTTGCAAAAACACCAAAAGAAAATCGGTTCTTATCATCATTCCAAACGATTGGCGATAACATAGCCTTATCTCTTTCGGTGCCTTCTGAAATATCAATGCTGATTTGGGTCTCAATCTCGTCTGCCGCATTAAACCCAAACGACAAATCAATATACTGCGTGCCTGTACTCTCTATATATTCCAGTCGTTTGTAAGCTGACCACCCATGGAATGTGTATCCATATTTTGTTGGGGTTGGGGGTAAAGTAATATCGCCGCCGGATTCACATGTGGTGGTGGCATACACCCCACCATCAACAAACCAATTTATTGTTTCGGTTGCGGCGTACGCCGCACCGCAAAACAAAACACCAAATAATATGATTAAACGCCGCATATATTCCCCCCAACAACGCAAACAAAATAAAACCGCCAACGGAATGGCGGTCGGGGAGTTCGAAAATCACAGAAAAGCATGATTCCGCCAGTCTTCGGGAAACCCTGTTGTATGTACTGACGGCTCCCCGACCAGGCTGGTGGGGATACAATAAAAGACGCTTTCGCGCCCCTATCGGCGGATTCAGTATTGATATTTTTAATACTGCTTTTCTGTTGGCTTTCGACAGCCACGAAACCAATTCCCATTGGATTCGACATAAATTTTACACCAAAAATAAACGAAAATCAAAATTAAATATCCCGATTGCGGGAATATAAAAATGCCCGCCAACCGGCGGGCGTGTTTTATCGACAATTATTGGCACGCAGCACCATACTGTTTTGCGCCATCAACACATTGTAGTATCGGCGCGACACATCACTGACCGATTTGAAATCAATGCGATTTTCCAAAACATAATTTTGCAACGAAAGAGTGCGCAAATACACTTTTTCAACATCGCGATATGGCGTATCTTGTTTTGGGGAAATATTTACCCGCGATTCACCATCCAAATATTGTATGGTGTTATTGTTTTTCTGGTAAAAGATTCCACCAACACCGTGTTCAAAACTTAATGAATGTGCACGAACATAGGGATTGTCCCACATTTGTTTCTGGTCTGCATTAAACGTACGAAATATTGGTTGATATATAATTGTGCGCATTGGCGACGCCATCATATTCATTATAACTGGGTGCGTTGTTTTATTGCGGCCCGGCGTCACATCCGAATAGTTTTTCGCGCGATCGTCACTTTTGTGAATTTTAGAGACATTTGGGAATCCCAATTTGCCCGAAACCAGACCATGTTCGGATGCACTGGTAAACACATAGTTATCAATAACCAATTGAAATACACTGGGCGAATCCAAAAACAAATCTGTCGCCACACCAACAAACGCCAACCCTTTGCCAAAATCGGCAATGCGTTCAATCATCAGCACTCTATCTTTTGCGCCAACGCGATCGGCAATATGAAATTTTGGGTTTGCTTGCTCTATTTGATTAGACAATGTCAATTCACCCAACCATAATCCAACGCGAATTTTATCCATCCAATCCAGGAATATGTGAATTTGTATGGCATCCAAAGATTTGCCCGCACGAATGTCCGCCAATATGGACTGGGCCTGGCTTTCCAGTTGGGCAAATTTGGAATTACATTCCGTGCATGCCGGGAATGTCAGTTGACTGAACGGAATTTGTTTATCGGTCACACCATCCAGGTGGCAAATCCGCTTGTACCGGTCGGTTTCTTTGCTCAGCCATTGCGGAATAACATGTTCTTTGTTTTTGTTTTCTGGTTTTTTACCACAAAAAATGCAAAATTGTGCCAAAGTTTCCTCGCTTATTTATTGACACAATTATAGATTGACAAAAATATTTTGTCAACCATTTTGTTTGCTATTTTTTCTCGCTTTGGCAGGATGTTTTTTACCGCGTGCAGTGGGTTGGTCATCGCGTTCTCCGTCTTTGGGGTTCTGGGTGTCTGTGTGATGCGCCATATAGCGATTTATGCCGGTCGCCAATGCCGCAACAATCACTTTTTCTAAATCGGATTCAGAAATATTTTCAGAAATGGTGCCGCCAACCTTTTTGGCAACACTGCGCAATGCCCCGCCCGCACGATACAGCAATGATTTGCGCCGTGCGCGCGCACGCACTATTTCACGCACCCAAATGCCGATAATCATTGCGACCATCGGAACCGCCGCGCACATAATAAAATATTTATATACTGTGTCGGCACAGAAATATAATCCAAACAAACCAACGCAACTGTTCGGTGCGTGCAACAACATAACCGCAATAATTTCATAAATGAAAAATACCGTCAGACATATTTTTATTTTCAACATTATTTACCCCCGTGGTTATATACCCACATTTTTGCATATTTTCCGGCGTAAATCATCGGGAACAATTTCATAAAAAACGCCGCCCAATTTGGGGCGGCGCAATTAAAATTGGAACCAAACATTATTCATCGGCGTCAGTCACATCATCCGCACGCGCGGCGGTTTCAATTTGCAACAACTGGTTTTCCAGCGCACTGCGTTCAGATGATTTGTACCCGGTTTCGGGTTCGGTATGTACCACGCCATCGGATGCCGGGGCGGCCTGTTTATTTTTATCTGCAACCGCCGGGTTTATCAGGTTGTTGTATATCGCGATTGCTTCCTGGGTGCCGGTCATATCACGCGCCAGCAATTTGTTTTCCTTGCCCGGGACAAACCATTCGTCCAATTTAACCGCAGTCAATTGCATAATCGGACGTGTACGCGCCGCCGCAACCCATTCGGGCAAACGTGGTGCATCGGAATAATACCACAGTGCAACCCAATATGTCACCCCCATAACAAATATACCACGCACAATACCGAATATAACGCCCAGTGTGCGATCGGTCACCTTCATCATGCTGGCCTGGATTTTATCGCGCAATTTCTGGTTGAAAAAACCGACCAACATCAATATGGCAAAGAACACAATAAAGTATGACGCAACCAATGTGCCAACCGTTGATTCCGACAAATCAAACCAACGCTGTAACCAGCCGTCCAATATGGGCGACGCAAAACGCGCCGATACGGCCGCAACCACCCACGACATTGTTGCAATGGTTTCATAAATGCCGCCACGCAATGTTGCCCATATTGTGGATGCCAAAACGACACCCACATACACATAATCCAAAGCGGTTAAATCAAACATTCTTGTGTTCCCTGTATATTATTTTTTTGCGTCGCGACGAACCAAAACAAAACCCAACGCCGCAACCAATGCAATCAGCAATACATAGAAGTACATGCTGCTGTGGCTGTCAGTTTTTTTTTGTGGCGCGTCCGCCGCGGGAACATATTCGGTCACCGCATTTGCACGATCGGCATGCGCGGTTTTGAATGCGTCGGCATCGTCGGCAAACGCCTTGCGATTTTCAGATGCCGTGGTTTTATCGGCGTCGGTCATATCAACCTCGACCGCGGTGCGCAAATCGTCCTGCATAAAATCGGCATAGCCCTGGAAGCATTTTTCACCAACGACAATGACCGGCACACCACCAGATTCATATTCACACTTTTTCAATGTTTCTTCGAACATTGGGCGTGCCTCGGCCGTCATAACATTAACCTCGCGTACGGCCAGGTTTGGATATTCATATACCATTTGGCCACCAATAAATTCACGCGCATGGTGACAGTGCGGACATGTCGGTGAATAGAAAATCGTAATATCGGCCGCAGACGCCGCGCCAAAAACAGCCATGCCACAAATGGCCGACAGAATTGATAATTTTTTCATATTTGCTCCTTTTCCTGGTTGGATTATAGAAATCCACACGCAGTGGCGCAAGTCATTTTTCGCATTTGGCGTTTTTTTATAATTCGCGCATCATAAAACGCACATCATCAAATTCTGTATATCGATTAAACATCGCACGTGCAAACGGACACAGCGGTATAATCTTGCGTTGTTGATGCCGCGCCAAATCGCACACATGACGCACCAAATTCAACCCTATTTCCGCATTGCGATATTCCGGCACAACCGCCGTGTGGTCAATTATAAACTTGTCAAATCCCGACCGAACAAATGTTATTTCCCCAATGTGTCGGCCCGATACATCGGCACTGAACCCCAGACCGTTGGAATACAGTGTATATGTTATATCTTTTGCCATAATACATGCCCCCTGGTACAGTAAATTATACCAGCACACCCCCAAACAAGAAATATGATTGAATACATAAAAACGGCGGGAATCCCCAGATTCCCGCCGAGCGGATTACTTTCCAATTGAATCGTAATTTCGTCTGATGATTTTCGCACACTTGCGCAACGCCGCCGATTCCGCCGATGACATTTTTGGCATAATTGGTGCCGATGCACCGTCGGCCCCAACCACACGCGGCAACGACATTGCAACCATATTTGGCCCAACGCCGGCAACACAGCTGACGGTCAATATACGATGTTCATTATTGATGATGCAGCGCAGCAAGTCCGCCGCCGCCGCGCCGATACCATCCCATGTTGCGCCACGGCCCTGGATAATTTCGTATGCCGCATTACGCACGCGGTGTTCAATGGTCGCACGCGTTGTTGCCGGCAATGGCGTTTTCATCTGGCGACAAAAATCGTCCAGCGCAACCGCACCAATGGTGGCCGATGTCCAATTTACCACACTGGAATCACCATGCTCGCCCAAAACGTATGCGTTAATTGAACTGGTCGATACCGACAACTGGCGCGACAAAATCGTGCGCAGGCGCGCCGAATCCAACATAGTGCCCGTGCCAATCACGCGTGACGCCGGCAACCGCGACAATTTTTGGGTCAACATAACCATTACATCCAGCGGATTTGTCACAACAATAATGCGAACATGTTTGGCATCAACATTTGCCATAACGCGCGGCACTATGTCCGAAATAACGGCGACATTTTTGTTCAGCAAATCCGTACGCGTTTCACCCGGTTTCTGGTTGGCACCGGCCGCAATAATCACAATGTCGGACCCGCGAATGCCGCGATAGTTGCTGACCGCGGAAATTTTCACATCAAAACCAAAACTGGCGGCGTGACCCAGATCTTCGGCGGCGGCGCGTGCGCGAATTGCGTCACGATCGAACAAGACTATTTCGTGAACAAACCCAGTATTTTTCACCGCGGTGGCAACCGCCGACCCGACCGTTCCAACACCAATAATTGCAATTTTCATACATTCCCCCATATTTTATAACCACATAATTATATCAGATATTTGCCGTATCGTCCAGATTTCGGCATAGGATTTATTATCGGATTGATTTTTTACGCGTTTTGTGGTATAATACGCGCATTCGCTGATGCAGACCGCATCGGCGTTTTTTTATTCAAACAACCGACCGAAACAATAAATCAAAGGATACAATATGGCAAGACAAATTCAGTTTCGTCGGGGAACCGCCGACGAGCATAAAAACTTTACCGGGGCCGATGGCGAGATTACCGTTGACACCACCAACAAAACCATTCGCGTGCACGACGGCACAACCCCCGGCGGCACAATGCTGGCACGGCAAAGCACACTGGACGCCGCCGATTATGTCGTTGCATGGCAAACGCCCACCGCAGAAAATAATTATACCTGGTACCGCAAATACAAAAGCGGCTGGGTGGAACAAGGAGGCTGTCCCAGCGGAGCGTCGAATACCGTTTGCAGTATAACCTTACCAGTTGAAATGTCTGACGCAAACTATACTGTTATAGCAATACCACAAATGAAAAATTCTGGCACAGGCGGCTATTCAATTGGTATAGATTCAAAAACCACAACAAATTTCAGATTTCGTGGGCCTACTGCAGGTACAAATGCAACTAATGTCCCGAACTGGCAAGTAAGTGGCATGACAACAATATAAAGTTTATTTGTCCGGCAATGAATCACGTTTCCAATCAATGCCGGACTTTATCACTCTCGCGGGATTACCAGCCAAAATAACATTACCGACATCAAACTTGCCAGAAACGACACTAGCAGCACCTATAACGGTGTTATCAAGAATTTCTGTCGCCTTTAATATTGTACATCTGGTACCACACCATACATGGTCCCCTATGATAATACCACTTCTGTTATTGATAACCAGCTGTGATGAGCAATCTGTAATTTGGTGTGTGTCACTGGCCCACAACGTCACGTCTGTCGAAAACATGCAATCTTTGCCCAAACTTATAGAGGCCCCTGGACACGAATTTAGATAGAATTTGGTATTATTCAAAGAGCTGTTTTCGCCAATATTTAAAACCGCACCACCAGAGCACCCTGCACTGCCTATAACAAATATTTCTGCCGCAACTCCTGCATTTATAATAAAATGGTCATTATTATATAATATAAAAACAGACCCGTTTAATTTATGCGAAAGCCATATTTCTATTACACTGTTTGCACCTTTGAATCGTATACAAACCCATTTAATATATTTTGGGTTGTATTTAGTGCGACCATCTGGCATATGCACAATGCACATATTAGATTTATCACGATACTCTACCCTATTAAGGTGCAATTTTTTACGAAACGATTTTATAAAAAACATGCATTATCCATTAGCTACTATTTTTTTGTGTTTCTTTGATAATGGAATTTTTATACCAAAAACATGCAAAAAAAGTTGTTCATGGGAATAATAACTTCCATTTTCGTACGTTTGTCTACGGTGCTTATTTATATTGATTGATTTCCAGAATTTTTTATCACGAACATGTAAATTATCAGAAATTTCCAATGCTACACGTTGCGCTAATTTATAATAAATGTGACGTTGGAAATGATTTACCGTATCCCTATAATCTTCGGCAGATTTTATGAAATCTGTCAAATTTATTATCGTGACGTTATTTTGTGTTTTTGCCCATTCCCGAATTGCTTTATTTACCAAGCGATGGCGCAAATACAATCCTGCATTATCAAATAACTCTGACACGGGTTCCTTTTCACTACCTAGAACCAAAACCAACTTTGTTGATGGTTGTATATGATTTCTTATATATGTAAGATTTTTTACTAATGAATCTGGTGATATTGGCCCCAAAAATTCAAGCGTTTTTCTAAAGTTATCCAAATCAGATTTTGTTAAAAAATATTCTTTTGCATATACCGTACTCCCTGTCCAAATATCTTCGTATTGCCTATCTGTGATTGGAATTTGGTAATTTCCAAATGGAAAAACAATACCGGTTTCTTTGTCACGATATAAACCTAATTGACAATCCAGCAACATAGAAAATACGATAACATCATATCTGCTATCATAAATTGACGTCGTATAGTCTTCTTGGCTCAACATAGGCACATTTTGTAATATCTTATTTATGTCTGTCTTTGACAATCTTGCTGCATCAACAGCACAAACAGTGGTCTCTTGACTTAATGTGGTGGCGCGATTTTGATTTGCATGAACAAATTCTGTATCAATTCCCAAATTATTGGACAAATACGGCATAATTCCAGACAAATCACAAGGGCCCTTCAATAAAACTCTTTTGGTGTAGACACTTGCAGATTTTTTTATGCTGTGTTTCCGCCCATCTTTAATATAACTAACCCATTTATTTTGCACTACATTTACAGCAACTTGTCCCTCCACTCGTAAAACCGGAAATCCCAGTTTAGCGTATACGTACTGCTCCACTCCCATTCCCAGTGTTCTGCACGAAAAAAAGAAATGTAATAGTTCATGCTTACGTTTATTTAAGGCATAAAAACCTATTACGCCATAATCGCCATATTTATCGAAACACTTAACATAGCCTGTTTCTATGTTTTTATCGTGCAGAATTTGAATAAATTCTTCTTTTGAGCAACGATTTTTTGTATAATTTAACTGATTGGAACGAATTAATAATTCATACAATCTATCGCATTGTTTCATACAATCATGTTGTATTGATACATGTATATCACTTTCTTCCAAGAATTTATCATTAGAACCAATTTTTTGCTTTTCTTGACTCTTGATTTCCAAAATTTTGTATTGTTTCAACCGTGCATGTTTTTCATCTTTTTTATCTATCGCATCGACCTGAACAATTAAATCATCCACTTCATCTGGCATACATGTTTTAATGTCAGGATTATAGTATTTCACTTCATTTATATTTAATTCATTATCATCAATAAATAACACATTTACTGGACGTAATTGGGCTTGTTCAATAAGTTCTTTTATTCTGGGGCCCTTGGGTTCCCAGTTTATTGATTTGAATATAAACAAATCGAACAAACCCTGTTTTTCTTGAAATTTTCGTTCTACGTCAGAAAAATTGTTTTTTGAGCAAATGGAATTCATTATCCCTTTATCAATTAATCTTTTTACAAAATTACAATTTTTATTTGAAAAAACCGCTGTACCTTCGCCAAGATTCCCTGTCCAAAAAGTATCATCCAAATCCCATACTATCAATTTAATATCGGTAAGTTTCATTATTTTCCCCTTTTAACGTGTATACCTATAATTGTTATATGCGCGTGATTAACTGAAAAAATTTGTTTGAATACATGTTTCACAAAAACACACATGAACCAGTTTGTTTTGTGAATATGGCATAGTATTTTGTAATTATCGAATAACGATTTATTGCCGGGTGTATGATTAAACAACATTTTTACCAATCTATAACAAAAATCTTTATATTTGTTTAATAAATCATATTCATAAAATGTCTCTAATAACGATTTTGCATAATACCACATCGCATTGGTTGTATAAGTATTTACAGACACACTGTCGGCATTAAACATATTATATCTGTACCAAGCTTGATTAAATATTCGCACATGGAAATCTGACCAACTCAGCACACGTCGAATATTTATTACAGCTTCGGGAAAATAAGATAAATTATCATGAATTTCTGGTGGCAGAATACTGCGTGCATAATCCATTTTCATTAACCATGCAATATTTAGTGCCTCCATTCCATTTGGGCTGCAAAATACATTTAGATACTGTTCACAATTATAATCAATATATTCACCATCTATTTTTGGGAACACGCCATCATGTTGATCAATAAAGCATCCGCCTATACATGGATAATCAGGAACCGATTTAGTCAATTTCCATAAATTATTTAATGTATTTTTGTCATATAAACTATCATCACTATCCAGTTCAAACGCATATTCTCCCGCTGCAATTTGATATGCTGCACGGACAGCAAAATGCTTGCCACCATGTTTTATTTTTCTATATATAATTTCAAATTTGGCTTTTTTTACAAAACAATCTACAACTTTTGCTGTATCATCAGTAGAACCATCGTCTACTATGATCCATTGAAAATCGGTAAAATTTTGTTCTTGTAATGAATCAAAAGCACCCTTTAACAAGTGTGCACGATTATACGATGGAGTTATAATTGAAAAATAACAGCGTTTATGCATGAGGTACCATTTTAATTTTATGTATCAATTTTGTTATTTGTGGAATTATGGAATCTGGGGTAAAGCGCGACAAACCGACCGTACCATTGCGAATCAATTTGTCTGCGTCAATCCGGCCTGCATAAACATCTGACATTATACACGCCAATTCGTCCGCATTACCCGGCTCAAATAACACCCCGGCACGCCCGTGCATCAATATTTCGGCCGGGCCAGATTTGCAATTTGATGATATATTCAATGTCCCAACCGCCGCAGTTTCAATCAATACCGTGGGCAATCCTTCATTATAACTGGATAAAATATGTGCCAACGCACCACGCATATAACCAAAAGGATTTTGCTGTTTGCCAGTAAACACGATATGTTTTGCAGATTTTAATGTTGCGGCACACGCCTTAAACTCATTTTCTTTTGGTCCGCCACCAATAATATACAATTTGACATTAGGTTTATTTTCAGATAACCAAAATTTTTCAAACGCATACAATAATGTTTCGATATCTTTGTCATAATCCAAACGAGACACGCACGCAAAATAAGAACCAGATGGCACAGCAGCATGTGCGCTTTTAGTCATAATTTCACGCAAATTGATGGGATTATATATATGCACCAATTTATCGGCCATATCTGGGTATTGTTGGGATAAATCCTGTTTTATTGACTCACTCAGCACGACAAATTTATCGTAATATTTAGTTTTGTCATAAAATTTATTATTGTTGAAATAGTTTATAGAACAATGCACCCATGTTATTTTTGGTTTATGTATGTGGCGAATTTCCTTGATAAAGCCGAAACTGGCATAATCAATGATTACATCCTGTTTTTTTATAAAATCACTGTGGGCCAGTTGAATACGTTTGAAATTTTTATAAATACTGAAAATCAGTTTTCTGATTTGCTTTAATGGGAAACAACGACATTTATCTTTGAATGATTCAAACCATTGACACAACGGGAACGTAATATGGGTTTGTATCTGTGGGTGATTATTAAACCAATCAACAAACACAGGTTCAGTCAAGGGCGACGAGAATATTACAGAAATTTCCAAATTGTTGTCTTTTAACAGCTCGGTCAACGTGCGAACAAAAACAAATTCAACACCGCCAATTACCATGTTTGGTATACAGAATAAAACTCGTGTTTTTGGCATGCGGGTCCCTTTTCCCTGTGCGGGTGGGGTTCAAACAACCGACAGGTTTAGCTATCCGTTCCGGATTTCTTGCGAGAATCCGCACCCACCCATATTTGTTGCTGAAAATTAAGGGAAAAAGAAAACCACCAAAATCATTGGTGGTCGGGAGGTTCAAAAATCATAACACGGCATGACCCCGCCGGCCTTTGGGTTGCCCCTGTGTTATACGCCGGCGGCCCCCCGACCAAATTGGCGGGGTCAAAACACAATAAATGGCGCAAATGCGCCGCATATTGTGCGGATTACGGTGCAACATTTTCTTGCATCGCCGTGATGTGGGATTTTTGAAGATCCCGAACCTTATTCCCATAAGATTCATATTTCAGGGTATATTTTCAGCCCCCATTTTGCAAGTTAAAATTTAGTCAAAAAAATCCCTGGGCACGCCCAGGGGATTTTTCTTAATACGATTTTGCAACAAACACGTATGTCGGGTCGTTATCGTCCAGGCATCGACGCGTGATTTTATATTTTTCCATCAGGGCGTCAAACCGTTCGTTTGTGGTCAAATCATATTTAATGCGGAAGAACCCGATTTCACCATTTGACAACGCCGCGTCCAACGCATCCAAATCGGCAACATCGCGTATCATTTTCGCGTTGCGGGCGCGCGCCGCATCCAGCATATCATGTTGCATCTGGGCCAACATATCATTGGCACCGGCAACCAGCGCGGCCGCGTCAATTGTTTGCTTGGACGCGCGCCCCAAATCACGACGCGTGGCCGTCACCTGGTCCGCCGCCATTTCACGCGCACCGATTTCAACGCGCAATGGAACGCCGCGTTTAATCCATTTCCACATCTTGTCCGGGGCACGCATATCAGATGTATCGACCAAAACGCGAATACCTGCATCGCGCAATTTATCGCCCAACGCGGTTGCATATTCGTTCAGTGCCGCCGCCGTGTCATCACGCGTAATCGGAATAATCACGATTTGATATGGTGCAACCGCCGGTGGTAAAACCAACCCGTCATCATCCGAATGCGTCATAAACAGACCGCCCATCATTCGCGTTGATGTGCCCCACGATGTTGTCCACGCGTGCGACAATTTGCCATCGGCCCCTAGATACTGGATACCAAATGATTTTGCAAAATGCTGGCCCAAATCATGCGATGTGCCGGCCTGTAATGCCTTGCCATCTTGCATAATCTGTTCGGTGGTATATGTGTGGTCGGCACCGGCAAAGCGTTCTTCGGGTGTTTTTTCACCCATAATTACCGGAATTGCCAAAATCTGTTCCATAAAGTCCGCATAGACGCGGTGCATTTTACGGGCGTCGGCGTTTGCCTCGGCATGGGTGGCAAAAACATTATGACCTTCTTGCCAATTAAACTCAGACGTGCGCAAGAACATACGCGGGCGCATTTCCCAGCGCATAACATTCACCCACTGGTTCAATTTCATCGGCAAATCACGATATGACTGGACCCAACGGGACATAGCCTCGCCTATAATGGTTTCAGATGTCGGGCGAATTACATACGGTTCGGTCAGTTTCGAATCCGGGTCCGGTTGTAATGTGCCATCAATCATCTTTAACCGATAGTGTGTGACAACGGCCGCCTCTTTGGCGAAACCGGCGACATGTTCGGCCTCTTTATTAAAAAATTCAATTGGTATCAACAGGGGAAAGTTCGCGTTTTGGACACCGCACGCCTTGATGCGTTTATCCATTTCGTCGCGCATCAGTTCCCATATTGCCCAACCATACGGTTTTACCGTCATACAACCACGCACAGGTGAATTTTCGGCCAAATCCGCCGCCACAATCAGGTTTTGATACCATTCACTGAAATTTTCCGCCCGCGTCGGGGTAATTGCTGTTTTCATTTTTTATCTCTTTTATTTATCTTTTGTCTTCTTGTCTTTTAATTCCACATATTTATCGGATACCATTTTTTGCAGGGTTTCCGCAATCTGCTTTCTGTCCATGCCCGCGGTGGCGGGTGGTGGCATTACCGTGATTTCAACACGAAATCCGCCCAGAATCATGATATGAAAAACCTGCATAAATGCACTGCGTTCACGCGCGGCGCGCGGACCCATATCAATTTTTTTATTATCAAAATATGCGTAATGATTTGCCAAATCCGCGTCACTGATTGGCGTACCATCACGAAACCGATAATGCACCGCCATAGGTTGCACCACAACATCGGAATTTTCAACAAAATTAAACAGTGTGCTTTTGAAAGGCTTTACATACGCACCGTTTGTGGTTGTGCCCTCGGGGAACAAGAACATTGGATATTTCACATTTTTCACGCGTTCTTGGACAATCTTTAATGCCTCGAGTGCGTGCGACGGGCGACGGTCAACAAAAACAACACCGAATTTTTCCGAAATCCACCCGACCAGTGGCCAATTGCGAACATCTGCCTTGGCAACGAAACTGCCCCCGAATGCAACCGGAAAAGTTGCAATTTCAAACAGTGATATATGATTAGACACCACCAACAACGGCCGGTGCGACGACAATTCGCCATGCACGCGCACGCGAATTCCCGCCAGCATCAACAATATTTTCATAAATACGCGCATAAACCAAACCGACGCGCGTCCACGCGGCAGTAAAAATATAATCGGCACCTGAATCACAACGCCAATCCAAAACGCCGCGAATTTCAAGGTTCCAAACAATATTTGAAATATGTTTGGGCGACGCACACGGCGCGTATTGTTATTCTGCATTTTCGTCATCCCTTGTATCTTCGATAAATTCGGCATCGGCCGCATCCTCGCGCAGCAAGAATTCGACAAACGCGCCGATAACCTTTAATGGGCCGGTCACTGGGAACAGCATTATTTTGCCCAATGTTTTCATGGCACCATCTTTGACCTCGAAATCATCCAAGGCATCTTCACGGCCCAAGAAATGTTTTTGATATACGCGGTCAATATTGCGCGTTTCCAGCATTACAAAAACATCATACGAATGGAACGGTTTATCGATAAACACCCCGCGTCCAAATGTTGCCCCCAGGCGCAGATAGCCCTTGATAAGTGGCGTCATTTGTGCACGCGCATCGGCGGCATCGACAAACGCACGCGGTAAAATATTCATCTGGGACATTTTGGGGTTCACGCCATCGGCAAATTTTTCCGGCAGCACCGTTGCACGCAGGCGCAATGGCGACAAATGATTATAATACAGGTACGAAATGGCCTGGGCCGAATTTACAGGTTTATCGCCCGCCCATGACGCAACGCCGAACAGAACCAAGATTTTACGACGCAACACGTATTCGGACAACCCCGCCCACAACATACGCATAACCAGCGCATTTTCACGATATTCACGATCAACGCACGCACGCGACATTTCGGCGATGTTTCCATTTACCTTTTTAATCTTGGAAATATTAAATTCATTTTCGGTATAAAACCCGCCCATTTTTTCGGCGGCCGCACGATCAATAATACGATATGTACCAACCACGCGCCCATTGTGAAACACCGCCATATAATCAGCAAAGCGGTCGTATGCATCATATTCTTCGCGCAGATTTTTTTGTTCTTCGGTGGCGGATGCGCCCTCTTCTTCGACAAATGCGGCATAGCGCAATTGGCGAACCTGGCGGCGTTCATCTTTGTTTCTGGTTAAACGGACTTCGTAATCACGAACCTTGATAGCCATAAATACATCCTTTTATATCAATATATAACAGGAAGAATATCAAACAATGGCCGCATTATCAATTGTTTTATTTTTCACGCAACTGGTCGGACAATTCGCCAATTGCAATCGCATACCAATTAGAATTGTTCCACTTTTTAATTCTGTAAAAATTAGGATATGTCAAATACGCCGTTATCACGGGCTGGGGCGCAATGTCTGTATCGACATTATTTGGGTTGTTTGCGTCAACTATGGCCGCCAATGTCGCATTTGCACGCGCATCGGCAATGGCGCGCGTGTCGGCAACCAACCCCGCCACCATATCAGACGCCGGCAATGGTGCCCCATCGGCGTTCAGTACACCTATCGCCGCCCATTCATAAACGGTCTTTTTCGTTTTGCCATCCAAAATGGTTAAATCAAAATCCGCCGGCAATATAACACGGCGCACAATTCGTTCGTTCGGATTCCATCCCAATTTATTCAGGTAATTACCCGCCGACATCATGGCGTCGCCAATACTGTGCGCAATGTCTATTTTCCCGTCACCATTGCCATCAACCCCGTATTGTGCCAATGTTGTTGGTATAAACTGGAAATGCCCCATGGCGCCGGCCCAACTGCCCCCCATGGTGGTAATCTCGTCACCATTTTTATCGGCAATTTTCATCAATGCCAACAATTGATTGGTAAAAAACGTCTGGCGACGACCATCATATATCAATGTGATAAATGCATCACGCAGCGGATGGTCGGACATACGCGCACCATAATTAGATTCCATGCCCCAAAATGCCAAAATCACATGTGGTTGCACACCATAACGTTGTTCGACGCGATGCAACAGTGTTGGATATTTTTTTGCCATTTTGTGGCCGTTTTCAATGCGCGATGACGCAACCGTACGACGCAAATAATCATCCAATGTCATTTTGAATTCTGATTGATTTTTATCCTGGTGCACAATGCGCGGAATAAACGCCGGTGATTTCAGTGTCGCATCAATTGTTGATTTTGATATATTCTGGGCCGCCGCGCGCGTACGAATATCATTCAGCACATAATCCCATCGCGCCATATCAAACGCGCCGCGTTCGGCAATTGCTGGGGCGGCATCGGGCACAGTGGCCGGGGACGCCGCCGGCGCCGCAAATCCACCACCCGTACCGACAAAAAACGCCGCCATGGCGGCGCACGCCAAAATTCGCGTAATATTATTCATGGAAACCCCACTTAAAATGCGTATTTCAGACCCAGATGCAAACCAAATGATTGCCATGCGGCGTGTTTCAATTGGTTGTCTATCTTTTCTGTGTGGGCGGCAATTGTTTCAATTATCGGATTGCCGTTATCGTCCAATACATATTGGCCGTTTTCATCCAATTGGAATTGCGAATATGATGCGACATACAATTCACCACCAATTGCACCAACATAGAAATAATTGGTGTCAACCTTTAACCCCAACTGCAACCGGTCGGACAATTTCATATTATATTCCATTTCGGCGGTGTATGAATATGCGCCGTTGTCGCCCTCGTCCAAGAAACTGGGGTTCTGTTGCCAATCGTCACGGTTGGGCCAAATACCCTCGGACGAATATTTTGGCAAACTGAACTGGACATAGAAACGCAATTTATCGGTCAATGTCATTTGCTTTTCCATTTCCAGACCAATGTAAAATCCAGACCATGTCGTGTTGTATATGTGTGTTGTGCCCGAAACCATAATGGCACCATCGCCACCAATGATAACACAGTCGCCCTCGGACACGCCCCATGGCACATCACCCCACGCCGGGTCATAATTGATTGTGGTGAACGAGGTTCCCAAATCGGCATAACTGGACGATGCGTGTACAACCTTCAAATCTTCGGGGGACATACATACCTGGTACCAATCGTCGGGTGCCTCGAAATTCTGGGGACGGGAATAATAATTACCCTCGGCATCGCCATAGACATAATCGCCCTTGTCCGTCATCAATGGCAAATAAATTCCCGGGTTTGGATATATGTGATTTGCCATTTCCAGGTTGTGTTTGAATATTTCATATCCAATTGATGGCGACAATTTCCACCCACCAATATCCCAAACATGGCGCGCACCAATACCAAAACGGAAATGATTTGATTTGCCCGATTGGTCCCCCATGGAAATGGTGAAAATGCCCTGGGTCGGATACGCCTCGTCAAATGGTTTCAAATCGTAATCCATGGACAGACCGCCATGCGACATAGACCCATACGAATATTCGGCAAACGCGAACATATCAAAATTACGCAGTGAAAAATTATGCTGGGCCGTGACACCAATTTCATTGAAAACCATATCATCCCATTCCAGGATGGAATTTACACCGGTTTCAAATTCAAAATCTGCAAAACGACGAATGTATTCCGCACGCAGGCTGGTTGCCGGCTCGTCCGCCAACGCAACACCATTTGCGGTCATTGTGCCGGAATAATTTGGCACGGTTGTGTTTGCCCGCGGCACCTGGTATGAATATGTGCGACTGCCCACGACCTGTTTATTGCCAGATTGTCCAACATATTTGGTATAACCCTGGGATTGATATTGTGAATATCCGATTTTATTCGCATTTGCGGCGGCATTCGTTTGATAGTACGATGGCACACCCTCGCTGGCGGCAAAAGCCGCAACAGACGCAAAAGCACCGGTTAAAAAGGTTATAATCCCTGCCTTCATTTCATAATCTTGGGGATATTATATCATAATTTTTTCATATAAAAAAGACTTTTCATTTATCACTTGCACTGGTCGCCGCGCGCGATACAATGCGATACATGAAAATTGCGCATAATATATACATCCACACGCCATATTGTATGTCAAAATGCAATTATTGCGCGTTTTTTTCCGCCGCATGTGCAAATCCCGATTGGGACGGGTTTGCCGATGGAATTATTTCCGAAATAAATTTTTGGGCGGACAAAATGGGGCGAATCTCCATACCGACCGTGTTTTTCGGCGGCGGCACACCGTCACTGATGCCAACAAATGTATTTGGGCGAATTATAGATGCATTGCACACCAAATTTGATTTATCACCCGATTGCGAAATTACACTGGAATCGAACCCCGGGACATTGGACACGGCGCGGTTGCACGAATTTGTGGCGGCGGGCGTGAACCGATTATCGGTTGGCGTGCAAAGTTTGGATGATACGCGATTGAAATTTCTGGGGCGGCGGCACAGCGCGGCGGATGCCCGCAAATTATTGGACACGGCAATGAATATGGGGCTGCGCACATCGGCCGATTTTATATATGGATTGCCGGGCGACACCACCGACCACGTGATTCAAATGTGCCACGATATAAATGCGATTGGATTGACACACTGTTCAATGTACGAATTGACAATTGAACCGAACACACCACTGGGGCAAATGAATTTGAATATGCCATCAAACGATGCAATGGCCGACATGTATTGCACCATTGCCGACACACTGACACTGCCCCGGTACGAGGTTTCTAATTACGCACGCCCTGGATGCGAATGCCGACACAACCAGAACGTTTGGGATGGCGCGCCATATATTGGCATTGGGCGCGGTGCGGCGGGCCGGCCGTATGTTGACGGCACGTGGTATGAACAAACGGGCGGCGATATAAAAATGCAACCATTGGGGGCGGGCGCCCGCGCGACCGAAAAAATCATTACTGGTCTGCGCACGACGCGTGGCGTAAAATTGACCGACGATGTTTTGCGCGCAGTTGATATGAACTATGTAATGGCACATCCGGATTTATTGGGCATCGCGCACGACCGCATTCACACCACACCAAAAGGCAATTTGATTTTGGATGATTTACTGATAGAATTGTGCAGGTAAAAAAATGAAAAACAAATGGTTGAATTTTATCGGCATAGTTGCGGTGATTACCGCGGTTATGTTCGCACACAAAATTTCGCATAACACACAGGAGGTTATTATGAATTCCGGCATCAGAACCGAAAATATGGATGCAACCATCCGCCCAGGCGACGATTTTTTTGATTTTGCAACCGCCGGGTGGCGTCGTGCGAACCCTATCCCCGATGATTATACGCGATATGGTGTATTTGATGTTCTGCACGATACAAATTTAACCCGCGTGCGCGAAATTGCCGAAACAGATACTGGGAAAATCGGCACACTGTATAAAATTGCAATGAACGCCGAAAAATTAAACGCCGATGGCGTGCGCCCAATTGCCCCAAAAATTGCCGAAATAGATGCGATTAAATCCGCATCTGAATTGCCCGCGTTTTTGGGGCGTATGCATCGCATAACATCCGCGTTCTGGGGCGATGGGGTCGGCCTGGACGAAACCGACAGCGAACATTACCTGTACAATATTGGCCAGGGTGGATTGGGCCTGTCGCGTGATTATTATTTTGACACAGATGAAAAAACAATCCAGATTCGCAAAAAATATTTGGAATTTATTGATGCGCAAATGAAAAACTTTGGCATTTCGGTTGATGCAAAAAAATTATACGATTTGGAATTGCGTATGGCGGGCGCATTTTATCCCAAGGAAAAATTGCGCGACCCGCATGCGAATTATCACAAAATGACAATTGATGAAATCAAATCGCAATTTCCGAATTTTGATTGGGACGAATACCTGGTCGCACGTGGCGCGACCGCGGCGCGCCAAATCAACATTGCCCAGCCCGAGGCGATTGCAGAATCAATTGCAATTATGAATGACACCGATTTGGAATTAATCAAAACATATTTGAAATATCGCATTGTCAGTGCGGCGGATACATTGCTGGACGACAAATCATACAACATTTCGTTTGATTTTTATAATCGCACCATGGCGGGGCAACGGGAACAAAAGCCCCGTTGGAAACGCGCGGTCGCATTACTGGACGGCACATTGGGTGAAGAAATTGGCCACCTGTATGTTCAAAAATATTTCCCGGCGGACGCAAAAAAACGTATGCAGGAATTGGTAAAAAATTTGCAACGCGCATTGGGTATGCGTATTGAAAATTTGGAATGGATGTCGGATGCGACAAAACAACAAGCGCTGAAAAAACTGAACACGTTTCACGCGAAAATCGGATACCCGGATAAATGGCGCGACTATTCCAAACTGAACATTGATGCAAATGCGTCACTGTGGGAAAATATGTTGAATGTATCGAAATTCGAAGATGCGTTTTGGTTGAACAAAATCGGCGCCGAAAAAGACCCAACACTGTGGTATATGAACGCGCACGAAATCAATGCGTATTATGACCCATCAACGAACGAGGTTTGTTTCCCCGCGGGCATATTGCAATATCCGTTCTTTGATATGAACGCCGACGCCGCATTTAACTATGGCGCAATCGGCAGTATTATTGGCCACGAAATGACACACGGATTTGACGATTCCGGCCGCCATTTTGATGCAAACGGCAATATGACCGATTGGTGGACCGCGGATGACGCAAGTGGATTTGAACGCCGCGCGGACACAATGCGCAAATTCTTTGACGGCATAACAATTGCACCCGGTGTGCACGCGAATGGCACATTTACATTGGGCGAAAACTTGGCGGACTATGGCGGCATAACCGTGTCATTTACCGCATATAAAAATTTTGGTGTGCAAACCGGCGACGCCAATGGTTTCACCGCGGACCAGCGTTTCTTTATCGCATACGCGACCAGTTGGGCACAAAACACACGCGACGCCGAAATGTTGCGCTTGACCAAGGTTGATGAACATTCACTGGCACGCAATCGTGTGAACGGAATATTGCCACATATTGATGCATGGTATGATGCGTTTGGAATTAAACCGGGCGACGCGTTATACATTGCCCCCGAGGCACGCGTGCGGCTGTGGTGATTTCTGTGCAACAGAAATAAAACAAGCGCGCCGAATGGTGCGCTTCATTGCTCTCTGCTCTTTGCTCTCTAACAAAAACGCCCCGAACGGGGCGTTTTTTTATTCGTGTTTTGCAACGCGTTGTCTGAATTCACTGCTGGGGCGGAACGACGCAACACGGCGCGCCGAAATCACCGCCGATTCCCCGGTTTTTGGGTTGCGGCCCATACGCTGGGCCTTGGTCAAGATTTTGAAACTGCCAAATCCGGCGAATTTAACCTCTTCCCCGTTTACCAATGCGTCGCGAATTTCATCAAACACAATATCAACCAATTTGTACGCATCGGCCGTTGTTAAACCAAATTTCTCGCGCAGACGGGCTGCAAAATCACTTCTTGTTATTGTTGCCATTTTATAACCTTCCTGTTTTTATTGGGCACATTATACAAGCGGTTATTACAACTTGCAATATTAAAATCCAAGGAATAGAATAAAAAACGCGTTCCCATAGTTCAACGGGATAGAACGAATTCCTCCTAAGAATTAAATCCGGGTTCGAGTCCTGGTGGGAACGCCAAACAGTTTTTGTGTTGTGGTTGGAACGCCAAAGGCTGATAAATATCACTTGTGTTATAATTCCGTTTTTTGTAAAATACCATCAAGAATGTATTCCATCGGGGGTTTGGCATGTTCAAGAAATTTGGCATCTTTACGGCAATGTGTTTAATGGCAACCGCCGCATTTGCGGATGACGCCGCCACCACATCGGGCGGAAACCGGGTTGCGACCGATGCATTCGTTCGCCAGGAAGTGGCCGCCCATACCGGCAACACCGATAATCCACATGCCGTGACAAAGTCGCAAATTGGTTTGGGCAATGTCGCAAATGTTGACCAACAAAACGCCGACAACATCACATCGGGCACATTGGACACCGCGCGTCTGTCGGTTGGAACGGCGGCAAATACCGTTGCGGCGGGAAACGATGGTCGGTTTGACACAATTCCAACAACGGCGCCGGCCGGCACACCAGAGGCTGGACGCGCATTCATCTGGTTTAATTGAAATTTGATTTTGCACAAAACAGTTATATAATGCCCCCATCACAGGGGGTATTTATTATGAAAAATCGTGCTGTTAAAATTGGAATTATTGCATCATTGTTGCCACACTTGTTTTGTTGTGTTTTACCAATCGTATTATCGGTTGTGTCATTGTTCGCGCCGGAATTTGCGCACGCGGAATTATTGCCAGAATGGTTGGAACCGTGGTTATTTGTATTTTCGGCGGGCATGTTGGGGCTGTCGTGGGTGCTGGTTGTGCGCGATTGCCATTGCGGATGCGACCATTGTCACGAAAATGGTGGCCACCGCACGCAAAAGATTATATTGGCCGTTATCACCATTATATTCATAGTCAGTGTCGCGTTGCATTTAATTGCGCACCACGGCATATAAAAAACGCCCCAAACGGGGCGGATTTTTTATTTCAGTCCGTCAATCCAACTGTCAATTGTTGATTGCGGCGTGTGCATTTCATTTCCATCAAATTGAATTTCAATCGGGTGCACCGCGAAACCGCCACGCGTGGTCATTTCGTTTGATATGTCGCGAACGACACTGCCCGCCCAACCGGCGTGCGTGGAAAACGCCACAACATCTTTGCCGGCAAAATTTGCGCTGCGCAAAAACGATAATACCGCCGGCGCCATTTTGTACCACCAGGTCGGACTGCCCACAATAACGCGGTCATATTTTGATATGTCAATCGGTTCTATGTCCGGGGTGTACGATGCGGCAACCTCGCGTTTGCCCTGTTCCACAATTTCGTCGTATGTACCAACATACGGTTTTACGGTTTTGATTTCAATTATGTCGGCCCCCAGCGCATCGGCAATGCGGCGTGCCACGCGTCCCGTATTTCCAGACAGTGAATAATACACAACAACTGTTTTTTTATTTGTCATTTGATATCTCCCCTATTTCAATCAACCAAGATTTAATTGTGGCATCAGATGTTTCGGCATCGGTGCCATATATTGCCACACCGTTTTTGTGCGTGGCATTCGGCGTCAAGTTTGCAACATCGGTAAAAACATTGCCGGCGCCACTGCCCCCGTGGGTGTCAAACGCAATAACGGTTTTATCGGTAAAATTGCCATTGGTTAAAAATGTGCGTACCGGCGACGCCATTGTACCCCACCAACAAGGCGTGCCAACAAACACCGTATCATACGCCGCCAAATCTGGCATAGTTTTTATATCAGGCAAAGTTCCATTTTGAATTTCTTGTTTCGCCTGTTCGGTGGTGGCGCGGTATTCGGCCGGATAGAAATTTGCATCGGCCGTTTCGATTCGGTATAAATCGGCGCCGGTCATTTCGGCAATTTTTTTTGCTACGGTTTCAGTATTGCCCGTGCGTGAATAATACGCAACCAGGCTTTTAGCATCGGCACCACCACACAGCGCCAGCACCCCACAAATTGCAAATGTCAGTTTTCTCATTTTTCCCCCTTGACTAAATGCAGTATAAACCCTAGACTTTACTCGAAGTCAAGAGGTTTTTTATGAGAATAAATGAAGTTTCAAAAATAACAGGATTATCCGAACACACATTGCGTTTTTATGAAAAAAGCGGACTGTTGCGCAACATAGCCAAACGCAACGGTGGCATTCGCGATTATTGTGAACGCGATATTGACACATTGGGCGTTATTGAATGTTTGAAAAAAACAGGGATGAACCTGGCAGAGATTCGCACATTTATGGAATGGTGCGCCATGGGCGACAAAACCATAGAACAACGGTACAATATGTTTGTTGCGCGCCGCGCCGCCGCCATGCAACAAATGGCCGAAATAAAAAAGATGTTAAAGATTATCGATTACAAAATAAAATATTACGATGCCGCGCGACGCGCGGGCACATTGGCCATATACAATGGCAAAAAATCGCACCTGCCAAATTTCTTTGAAAACTAAACTCACCCCACGGGTGGGGCGCCCACATAAATAAAATTTATGCGGGGCCCGCGCCCCACCCGTGGGGAGCATACGAAAACCTCCGTCTTGAACAGTTGCACCGCACAGGGCGTCGATGCTTCTGTTATTACCAATTCTTATGATTTGGAAATCGACAAACAATGCCTTATCTACGAACGCAATCTGACTGAATCTAATGACCAAATGACCTCTACCGTCCGCAATGCAAAGGCCGTTTTACAAAAGGCACGTTTGTTGGTCGCTCAGCAAAAGAATTCTTATGACCTGCGTGGTTGTATCAATGCTTTGGACTCTTGCATGCAGGATGATTTCGTATGTGGGTCCGATTATGAAAACTGTCTCGATCCATCCGGCAAGTATATCGTTAATGGCGCTATTGTTCAAGGTAGTACGCCAGG
>CAKQGH010000011.1 GCA_934232895.1 uncultured Alphaproteobacteria bacterium | reverse complement strand
GCACCCGGCGCGATTCGAACGCGCAGTCCCCGCCTTCGGAGGGCGATGCTCTATCCAGTTGAGCCACGGGTGCATTGCGCACTATTATAATTGTTTATGAATAAATTGCAAGGCTTTAACCGCGGACATATCCGTGACACAGCGCGCTGGGGCCGCGTAATGCATGAATTACATTTAAGGCCGCCGAAATTACCAGGCGGTTCAATTTGCGGTGGCTGATGTCTTCGTAATATTCCATCAATTCATTGGTATTGGTCAATGGATAGTGGCGCAATACCATTATGGTTGCAAATGTTTCATTGCCAACCGCCACGGCGTCCAGGTCAATTATGCGGCTTAAATCGCCATTTGTGGTGGCCAGCATATTTTTACTGTGCAAATCGTTATGCATCAAATACTGGCGCCCCCCACGCGACATAGTGCGCACAAACAACCAATATGGTAATATTTTTGTGGGACTCAATTTATTGCGCAGGTTAGACAGCAAAACATCTGAGAAATATTTTTTTGTGCCCAAATTCAATCCAGACACATCAATTTTTGTCATTTGATATTGCACGCGCATTGCGCTGGAAAAAATGTGAAACAATTTGCTGGGTGCCATATTGGCATTAATGTGTTCAAATACGGTTTTATCGGGACAATATTGATATGTTTCAAAACAAGTATCCAAATATCGATGCGTTTGTGTGTATGGCGCCGGCACGTCGGCAATGCGCAAAACTTGGCTGATGGTATGATTGCGTTGTATCATATCGCAATCGTTAAATTTGAAAACAACTGTTTCGGCATTCGTGTCGGCCAGAAACACCGGACTGGTCACACCTGTAACCAGGGGCGTGCGAATATCGCGCGCATCTGGGTACAGATTTTTTATCGCCGAATGATAAAAAAGGGTGCTGTGTTTGTGCATTATTTAGAGTGCTGGTTATTTTTCCACATCACCCAGCGACCAAAATTATTCACACGACCAATTTGTTTGATTAAACCGTGATGTAATTTATCGCCGGTTTGTTTCTCATAGTTTGCAATCAATTTATCGGCGTCGCATCCCATGTGTTCATATTGTGTTGCCATAACACCAAACGCATAATTTTTATTGCATACGGTCGCATCATCCAAATCAACCAAACCAACAAAGTGACCGCGATTTGAAACAATGATGTTTTTCGGTGTTATGCCGCAATGGTACAGACCGCGTCCATCGCGTGAACCATGATTCAAAATGCGTACTGCATTCGCAAACAGCGGTGCCGCAATTGGGCTGGTCATATCGGACACATTGCTGTAAACAACATTCTGGATGTTGCGGAATTTCAAATGCTGTGGCACTTCGCCCGCGTGGATGTGCGACATCTTTTCAAATTGACGCAATATTTCACGATATACCTTCATAATGCGATATTCTGGCATACCGTTTTGAACCGCCTGGAACAGGGTTTGACCAGGCAACATCGGATATACTTCCATCCAGTTGTCGTTATATTCAAAAACCTTGATATCCGGCACGCTGATGTTGTTTTCGCGCATCAGTTCACTGACGATTGCATTTTTCATCGCCATATCACGATGATTGAATTTGCATATAAATTTGCCGCGACTTTCAGATTCCGCGATATATACGCTGTCCAAGCCGCCACGAATTTCAGGGCGGGTGATTTCATACGCATCCGGAATCGCGTGACGAATTGCGGTTGCAAAATAGTATGGTGCAATTTTCATAATATTTAGGCTCCTTAAAAGTTGTCAAATATATTTTATGTCAATTTTTTGAAATGTCAAGCAGATATAAATCTTAATCGCGGGACAACGCGGCCAGCATAAAATCATCCAGGTCGCCATCCAATACGGCGGCGGAATCGGTCTTTTCAACGCCGGTGCGGACATCTTTGACCAATTGGTATGGATACAGGACATAGTTTCGAATTTGACTGCCCCATTCAATTTTCTTTTGCGCGGCCTTGGCGGCATCTTCGGCGGCGGCGCGTTTTTGCAATTCCAATTCATACAGACGCGACCGCAGCATTTTCATCGCCATTTCTTTGTTTTGAATCTGGCTGCGTTCATTCTGGCATGTGACAACGGTGTTTGTTGGAATGTGGGTTATGCGAACGGCGCTGTCGGTTTTGTTTACATGTTGGCCCCCCGCGCCCGATGAACGATATGTGTCAATACGCAGGTCTTTTTCGTTTATTTCAATTTCAATTGTGTCGTCAACATCCGGCCAAACATCAACCGATGCAAAACTGGTCTGGCGTTTACCATTGGCGTTAAATGGTGAAATACGAACCAGACGATGCACGCCGATTTCGTTTTTCAGCCACCCGTACGCGCGGTCGCCACCTATGCGATATGTAATGTTTTTTATTCCGGCGGTGTCGCCTTCGTGTTCTTCGATAACTTCACATGAAAAATTATGGCGTTCGGCCCAGCGCGCATACATGCGCGACATCATTTGTGCCCAATCTTGAGCCTCGGTCCCGCCGGCGCCCGCCTGGATGAATAAAAACGCACCATTGTTATCGGCCGGTTCGCGGAACAGGGTGATGAATTTTGCTTGGTGCGCCGCCACCCCCAATTTTTCAATTGCCGCCAAAACATCGGCATCATCGGGCGCCATGTCATACAAATCGACCAGTGTTTGATATTCCAATTCCAAACTGCGCAATTCGGCCAGTTGCTTTTCCAGACCAGATTTTTTTTGCAACAACGCGCGTGCGGCGTCCGGGTTACTCCATAAATCCGGGGCGTTCGTTTGTTCGTTTAATTTTGTAATTTCAGATTCCAGTTTGTCTGGGTCAAAGAAACCCCCTGACGGCAGAAATGTCGTCGTGGATTTGCGTCAAAGTTTCATTTGGTATCAACATGCGTTGCATAGTACCAATTTATTTGCCCAAATCAATATTTTTCTGGTGATGGGTGCAAATCAGTGTTTGCCTTTTAATGTCAAATATGTTAAAATTTCGACAACGAGAGGGACATGGATGAATAAAATATTCAGTATTTTTGGCGTACTTGGCATGGTTTTATGGGGTGCAAATGCGGGCGCGGTGTCGGCGGGCACAACAACCGGGAACGGCAATGCGCGGTATGTGTCGGTAAACACCACGACAACCAGTGGCGGCCGCGGCAATGCCGGAATTGCAAACGCATATAAAAACAATCAACGCAATACTTATTTTATGGTGACACAGCCGGATGTTGATTCCGCATGTCGTGAAAAAATTTACAAATGCTTGGCCGACTATTGTGGCGATGTGACCGTCGTCCCGGGCCAGCGTCAATCAAAATGTCAATATGCAACGGAAAGTGAACTGTACAATTATGCATTGTTGTGCCTGCAAAAGGACACATCGGTGTTATTGCCACAGTACAACACAAACACACGTACGGGTGGCGGCGGTATGAACACCGCGGCGCGTTTGTGCCCGGCCTATGTGCAACAGGAATTGCTGTCATATTTATCAATGGCGAATATGGCGACCCAGTTGTCTAAATCGCATTCCGATTTGTGCATTCAACGCCGTCAAGAGTTAGAGGCCGCCATGGCGTGCCATTCGGTTGCGTTGGCGTATGGCAATGAAACAACCAGTATGTTGACCACACAATTGACCGACTATTGCGGTGCAGGTGTTGCGGGGGGCAGTGCCGAAATGGTGACCCGTTTTGCAAATGCTGGTAATGTTGGCGCGAACATTTGGGGCTGGGCGGAAAAGATTGTCAGCCTGGATTTGAATAAAAAGGGTTCTGATTGGCAATCGGCGGTGGATGCCGTTTTGGCGGGCTATACAAACCGTATGAATTTGGCGTGCGGTGATGATTTAACGGTAAATACATCGACCACCACATCCGGCACATCGTCGGAACCGACCGCATTGCGAACCGCGGCGGCGTTGGCGGTTGGTATGGCGTTCCCGGGCACGGAAACCGAACGTGAAAACCCGAACGAAACCCAGCCGGTGTATATGGAAATTACATCTATGTCCGAATTGTGGGATTATTCCACCGCACACCAGGTTGTCCAGGCGGGGCTGTCCAATGCATCAACAACCCAGAACGCATTTTTGACCTCGGCGCAAATGGATAATATGCAATCGGCATATACTCGCGGGACCAAGGCATTCATCATTCGCGACAGTGCGCGTTGCTATGTTGTGCCGGTCGCAACAATGACCAGTGCCGAAACATCATTGTTGGCGCAAATGTTTGCAAATTGTGTCAGTAAATAATTGTGGACATAATAACAAAAACCGCCATTTGGCGGTTTTTTTATCCGCTTTCATTTAATAATTTTAGATGTTCCTATGTTGATACCAAACAGATAGTATCTGATTTTATTTTTGAATATGTCACGACGCGCCAGTTTTATATTAAATATTCTAAATTCATGCGATTCCAACGGAAATTCTGGCAAGGCCAACAATTCACAAACATTATGTTGTTGCATAAATTCATTGTATCGGTTGATTGCAGCAACGGCAGCGTCGCTGGTACATGATTTGGCTATTTTATGTTGTGATTTGCCTAATGCAGTTGGGGTATTATTCACATTGTAAACTGCGCCTGGTACGGTGGCCACTGTTTTGGCCAGTACTAATGCGGGCTTGGTAAAAAACACATCTTGAATACCAAATAGTGCGGGTTCAAACTTTAAGCCCGTCCTATCTAGAAATGATTTTTTATATACATATCTCCATGCCGGGTTTAATTTATGGGCGGCCGTTTTCAAAAACTTTTCCGACATAGTTGTACAGATTTCTATTGCATCAAATGATGGAAAATTGTATTCCGGTTGATTGACTTGGCCACACAAAATGTCGGCGTCGGTTTCATTTATTGCACGCGCCATAATTTCAAAATAGTCCAAATTTACCCAATCATCATGGTCGTGAAAATGTATATATTTCCCATTTGCTGCGGCAAGGCCTGTATTTGATGCAACCGATGGACCTGCGTTTTCCTGGCGAATTATTTTTATGCGTTTATCTGATTTTGCAAATTGTTGCACGCATGCAACGGATTTATCGGTGCTGCCGTCATCAACGATGATGATTTCTAAATCTTTATATGTCTGGTGTATCAAATGTAATAAACATTTAGAGATAAATTTTTCCGCGTTATACATTGGCACAACAACAGAAATTAATGGATTTTTTGACATAAAAAACTCCTATTGCGTTGTTTACAGTAGGAGTCGGGAAGTTCGATAAGTCAGATAACTTTGACCCTGTGGTTTTTAGTCGACAAAGTCGACCTGTTGTGTGGCCACAACTTCCCGACAATATGTCGGGACAGTCAGTCAAAACATTTTCATGTCAGTTATCTGGGTTATCGACGCCCAACTGCTAACTGCTATTAGTATTTCAAAATATGAAATACACGGATGCATGCTAGCGAATTTACTAATTAAAATCAATCTAAATCAAAAACGGTGGTGTTATTTCTTGAATGTATGTGTGGTTTTTGATATAATTTTGGGCGACATGAAAATATCAAGACGCGTTTTTTTACAGGTCAGTTCATTTGCAATTATGGCGGGAATTTGTATGCCACGCATGGCATTCGCGGCGCGCAATTCATTAAAATCGGTACGCACCGGCGCACAGCCCGGCGGCAAAACGCGTTTGGTCATTGAAATGGCGGCGCGCCCATCATATTCATTGTCGTATGGGCCAAATCAATTGATTGTGTCGTTAAATAACACGGGGGCAAATTCGTCACTGGCACCAAAAATGGCCAGTGGCACATTGGTAAAATCTATCACCCAGGCCCAGGTTTCTGACCGCGTACAAATCATTGCAAATTTAACCGGACAAATTGATGAAATTCAAAAAAGCCAGATAATGATTCTGGAACCCAATGGCGACAGCGGTTATCGTTTGGTGCTGGATTTTGCGGCCGGTACGGGTGCGGGCGTAAAAACGGCCGCCGCGGCCACAACCGGTGGTGGAAATTCAACCGCTAAATCAACCACACAATCGCAAACGCCCGCCGGGAAAAAATATGTTATTGTGATTGACGCCGGTCACGGGGGCAAGGACCCAGGCTGCATCGGCAAAAACGGAACCCAGGAAAAGACGGTCGTTTTATCGGTCGCGCGCAAATTGCGCAATCAATTGGATTCAAACGGTTTCAAAACATATCTGACGCGTGGCGATGATACATATCTGAAATTGGCCGACCGTGCCGCAATTGCTGAAAAGCGCAAGGCCGATTTATTCATATCGCTGCACGCCAATGCAAACCCCAGCCGCGAGATGAAGGGTTTCTCTGTTTATACATTGTCGGAAAAGGCATCTGACGAAGAGGCCAAAAAATTGGCCGAGGCTGAAAATGCCGCAGACAAAATCGGGGTCGAGGGATTCACTGATTTTGAACCAAATATTCGCAGCGCATTGTCGGCATTACAACAACACGCCGTTGCCGAAATGTCTGAAGAATACGCCGGCGGCGCATCACGCGCGTTCCGCAATGCAAAAATAGAACAGCAACGCGGGCCCGATGTTCGCCATGCGCCGTTTGCGGTGCTGCGTTCAACCGTGCCGGGGGCACTGATTGAATTGGGGCATCTGTCCAACGCGGGCGAAGAAAAATTATTAAAATCCGACGCGCATCAAAACAAATTGGTCGCGGCAATCGTTAAATCCGTAAAGAATTATAATTTTGATGTCTAAATACGAACCGTTGTGGATATATTTATCAAAATGTAACGATGTGCACATCACACTGACGTTTAATCAGATTGCCAAAATCACAGGATTCAAATTTGACCATGCATTTTTGACATTCAAACGTGAATTACCCGCGTATGGATGGCGGTTTGAAAAATTATCGCTGAAAAACCAGACCGTATCATTTGTCCGCAATCAATAGAATATAAATACTTGCATTGTAAAACAAAATCTGTATAATACCGACCGTTGCGGAGAAGTGGCAGAGTGGTCGAATGCGCGCGACTCGAAATCGTGTATACGGGCAACCGTATCGGGGGTTCAAATCCCTCCTTCTCCGCCAGAAAGATTTATTTCCCATGAAAACATTTAATGAACAGGTTTATGATGTCGTTGCACGCATCCCGTCGGGACGTGTGGCAACGTTTGGCCAAATTGCCGCAATGGTTGGGCGCCCCCGTATGGCGCGATTTGTTGGATATGCATCAAATAATAAAAACAGTTGGCATCTGCCGTGGCATCGCGTTGTGTTCAAGGATGGCAGTCTGTGCGGCGAACCATATCACGACGAACAATATAAATCACTGCGTGCCGAGGGGGTAAAATTCACCCCCGACAAACGCGTCATAATGGAACAATATCAATGGGACCCCGATCGTGACGGTGTGCCGTTGGATATTCGTGATTTCCCGTTGGTATTTTAATCTTTTATTTCCGTGGCAATTTTTTGAATGTCAAAAACCACGCCTGGACATCTTGGTTTTTATCCGCCCGCCGCATCCGTGCATCCATTTCGGCGGTGGTTGCCGGTGACGACACAACAACATCGTCGCCTGGTACCCAGTTCGCCGGGGTTGAAACATGGTATTTATCGGTGGTCTGTAATGCCACCAATGCGCGGCGAATTTCGGCAAAATTGCGCCCGACTGATGGTGGGTAATACAAAATAGTACGGATTTTTGCATTGGGGTCTATGATGAACACCGCACGCACGGTTTTTGTGTCGGTGGCATTGGGGTGAATCATTCCGTATTTGTGCGCGACCTCCATTGTCATATCGTCAATAATCGGGAAAGTGATATTGATGTCGTGCAAATCGCCAAAGGTCAGGTGGCGTATCGCATCTATCCAGGCCAGGTGCCCCGTCAGTGTTCCAACCGACAGTCCAATAATTTCGGTGTTTAATTTCCGGAATTCTTCAATCATTGATTGAAATACCATAAATTCAGTTGTGCAAACCGGGGTAAAATCCGCCGGGTGCGAAAATAAAATTACCCATTTTCCGGCATAATCGGCGGGGAAATTCACTGTGCCATTTGTGGTTTGTGCGGTAAACGCCGGCGCCATATCGCCAATCAGCGGCATGTGTGGCATTTCCATGTCATCTGTGTGGTGACATTGGCAATCATGAATAAAATCGTGCATATTTAACTCCATTGGTTATATGGATTAAATGGTATCATGTGGGGGTGTTTCGGGCACCAAGAACCTTTTCACATATAAAAAAACTTTACTCTTGATAAAATGTGCTATGATATAAATAATGTATGATGGAAAAAGAAAAGGAAAAGTAAATGAAACGTTCTGATATTGTTCGCACTATCCAGGTTCAATTCAAGCACATGCGCCCGACCGATGCCGCGGCGATTCTGGATACTGTGGCCGATCACATGATTGAATCTATTGCCGCCGGAAATCGCATAGAGGTTCGCGGTTTTGGCACATTCCAACCACGCGCCCGCGCGACCAAGGTTGGATATAACCCATGCACGGGTAAACCAATGCCTTTGCCGGCCAGCACGACCATATTGTTCAAACCCAGTCGTGAATTGACCAAGAAAATGAATGGATAAAAAATGTTGTTTGGTAAAAAATCCGGAATAAAAAACGACGACCGCGCCAGATATGACAAGGTGCGCCGTTTAATGTGGATTAAATGCGAATCTTGTGGTCGCTTGGTTTATTACAAGGACTACAAGGATAACCTGTATATTTGTCCGCGCTGTGGGCGTGCGTTTATTATGACCCCAAAACAGCGTTTGGATTTGCTGTTTGATAATAATGATTGGGCACGTCTGGATTTGCCGACCGTGTCGGACGACCCACTGAACTTTGTTGATCGTATGCCATATCGCGACAGATTGATCGAGGCACGCAGTGACAACGGCAATCACGACGCGGTTGTTGCGGCCGATGGTGTGTTGGGCGGAATTCCAACGACCATTTGCGTGTTGAATGGCGATTTTATGATGGGCTCGATGGGGCGTGCGGCCGGCGATGGAATTATTGCCAGTATGGAACACGCGATTGAATCGCGTCGTCCGTTCGTTATGGTCGTGGCGTCTGGTGGTGCCCGTATGCAGGAAAACATTTTGTCATTAATGCAAATGGCGCGTACAACGGTTGCGGTAAATCGTCTGCATGCGAATGGCATACCGTACATTGTGCTGTTGACCGACCCAACATTTGGTGGGGTGACGGCATCATTTGCAATGTTGGGCGACATTCATATTGCGGAAAGTGGCGCACGCATTGGATTTGCGGGGCGTCGCGTAATTGAACAAAATATTCGCGAAAAATTACCATCTAATTTCCAGACCGCCGAATATTTGTATGAACATGGTATGGTCGATATGGTTGTGCCGCGTGATGAATTGCACGATGCGCTGGCGCGCGTATTGGCGGTTTTAACAAAACAGCCGCGTGAACCAAAGCCGATAAATGTATCAACCCCATTAAGCGATAATAAAAAGGTTCGCGGTATGGGCGAAACCGACGCGTATGACAAGGTATTGCTGGCGCGTAATGAAAACCGCCCGCATTTCTTGGACTATATCAATGGCATTGTGGACGATTGGACATATCTGGCGGGCGACCGCCTGTATGCCGAAGATCCCGCCATGGGCAGTGGTATTGGTTATTGGCGTGGAATCCCGGCCGTCATTATTGGCCAGGAACAAGGCCGCACCATTGAAACCCGTCAAAAACACCGCTTTGGTATGGCGAACCCCGACGGTTATCGCAAGGCCCAGCGAATGATGCGTCTGGCAGAAAAGTTTAATTTGCCACTGATTTCATTGTTTGATACCGCGGGCGCATTTGCCGGTCGCGAGGGCGAAGAACGCGGCCAATCCCAGGCGGTTGCGATGTCTATGTCGGTGGGACTGTCCATTAAAACGCCGTATGTTGCCGTCAATGTGGGCCAGGGCGGATCCGGTGGTGCAATCGCAATCGGTACGGCCGACCGCGTGTTGATGATGGAAAACGCAATCTATTCGGTGATTGCGCCGGAATCATGCGCCAGCATTTTGTGGAAAGACAATAAATTCAAGGCCGTTGCCGCCCAGGCGATGAAATTGACCGCGCGCGATATGGCGGATTTGAATGTTATTGATGGCATTATTGACGAGCCCGCCGGCGGTGCACACACCGATTGGCAAACGACGATGGAATTGTTGTCGTCGGTCGTCGCCGAAAACATCCGCGAATTGCAGGAAATACCCGCATCGGAATTGCCGACGCGGCGGGCTGAAAAGTTTATGGCGATGACGCGCGATGTTGAAATATATGGTCCCGAACATCCGTCGGAACACTAGCAATCAAATGCCCCACGTGCGTGGGGCATTTTTATAATTTTCACACTTGCAATCGGGAAACAGTTTCTGTATAATACCCACCGCAACCATGCGGAGCGTTGGCAGAGTGGTAATGCAGCAGATTGCTAATCTGTGACCGCGTTTAGTGGTCCATAGGTTCGAGTCCTATACGCTCCGCCAGAATTGCATTATTCTGGCCCATGACAATCAAATTTATTACTTTTTGTTGTTGTCGTTAAAATCTGCCGTGCAGACGGGCATATTTCGTTTGCAAAAAATCCATCTGTTTATTACAATTTCCCGTATCAGACAAAGTAAAGGAAGCGAATTATGACACTGAAAATATATAACATTATGACACGCCAAAAACAAGAATTCGTCCCGTTGACCCCGGGCGCGGTAAAAATGTACGCGTGTGGTATTACTGTGTCGGCCGATGCACACATTGGACACGCATATCAATCGGTTGTCTTTGATGTTATTACACGCTATTTGACGCACTTGGGATACAATGTGAAATATGTTCGCAACTATACCGATGTAGACGATAAAATCATCGCAAATGCCAATAAAATTGGCGAAAATCCGATTGATTTTGCAATGCGTTATATGAAAAAAACTGACGCGGAAATGGACGCACTGGGCAACAATCGCCCGACGGTTATGGCTCGTGCGACCCAGTGTATTGATGACATTATCGCATTTGTCCAGAAACTGATTGATACAGGTCACGCCTATGTTTCTGAATTTGGTGATGTATATTTCAAACTGTCGTCGTTTCCGGATTATGGCAAATTGTCGCATATTCAAACAAACAAGAACGAAATTGGTGTGCGCAAGGATATTGAGCCAGGTAAACTGGACGAGGCCGATTTCGCGTTATGGAAATCGGCCAAACCCGGCGAAATTTATTGGGAATCGCCATGGGGGCGGGGGCGTCCCGGCTGGCACATTGAATGCAGCGCAATGAACATGAAATACCTGGGTGAACAGATCGATATTCATGGTGGCGGGCGCGATTTGGTTTTTCCACACCATGAAAACGAAATTGCGCAAACGGAATCGCTGACCGGGAAAACATTTGCAAATTATTGGGTGCATTGCGGCCTGGTCAAGGTCAACGGTCAAAAAATGAGTAAATCATTGAACAACGGCATATTGTTGCAAGATGTTCTGGCAAAATATGATGCCGATGTTATTCGATTTGCGCTGTTGAATAATATGTATTCAAATGATATTGATATTACGGATAATTTCTTTCCAAATGCGATGCGTCATGTATACAAAATGTATTCTGTTATGAACGCGGCGCGCGGGCGTCAATATCCATCGGCGAATGCCGATAAAACGGCCCAGATGGTGCAAAACATTACTGACGAATTCCACAGTGCTATGGACGACAATTTTAACACATACGGCGTTATTGTAAACGCGTTCAAATGGTTTGATTTTGTATCGGCAGAATTGGCGAAAAAACAAACCGAATACGATTTGGGTGCAATTGTTGAAAAAATCCGGGAATTGTTCGGTGTGTTGAATATTCTACAACGCAATCCCGCAGAATATATTGACGCAATGCGTGGCCAGATGTTGACTAAAAATGGTATCACAGCCAACGAAATTCAGGCGCAAATTGATGCGCGCGCATCGGCCAAGGCGTCGCGTGACTATGCGGCGGCGGACGCCATCCGGGCGGACCTGATGTCACGGGGTATTGCGCTGATGGATTCGCCGACCGGCACCACATGGGACATTGTTCTGTAAATTGTGCAATGCTTTACGCACTTTTATCTTGAATCTGGGGCAATTTTGGTGTATATTGCCCCCAGCAACAAGAGGATTATTCATGAATTACCCATATATGCCAAAATCCACTGCACTTTGGTTGATTGAAAACACTGCATTGACATTTGAACAAATCGCTGATTTTTGCGGCTTGCATGAATTAGAGGTTAAAAACATTGCCGATGCTGAAACATATAAAATTCAGGGTTTGAACCCAATTCTGAACGGTCAATTGACTCGCGAAGATATTGAACGGTGCGAGGCCGACCCGTCGGCGCGTCTGACATTGCGCGAAGAGATCGTCATTGCGCAACAGGCCCAGAACAAGAAAGGTGTTGGTTATACACCAAAACTGCATCGCCAAAATCGTTTGGGCGGTATTTTGTGGATTATCAAAAACTATCCTGAATTATCCGATGGTCAAATTGCGCGCCTGATGCGCAGCACCAATCCGACGGTTGCATCAATTCGCAATAAAACCCACAAATCTTATTCTTTGATTCAGATTCAAAGCCCGATTGTTTTGGGTTTGGTTTCGGAATCTGCGGTGCACGATGCATTGGCCAAAGTAAAGAAAAAATAAGATAAAATCGGAAACACAATAATTCTAAGGGGCGGTTTATGGCCAAAAAATTGGATGACGCAACGAAACTGTTGATTGAATCGTTGCCGGAAAATTTGCAGAAACTTGCAACATCTGCGGTCGAGGTGGGATATTTATCCCAAATGGATTTTAATGCCGCAACCGAAGCGGACGAAGTGCCCGCCGAAGAGCAAGAAGAGGTCTTGGATTTCTTTCAGCAAGATTTGGGACTGGAAATTCTGGAAACCGACAATTATTCCCAAGATTTGGAAAAGTATTACGAGGATGATTCCGACGAACCGCGCGATAAAACCCGCAATTTATTGAATGCCGATGCCGAACAGGTTGATGTAAATGATGATGATTACGAACACTATGCCAAACAATTGGAACGCAGCCAGACGGGTAATCTGGTGTTGGGGGTCCAGGATTCTGTTCAGTCATATTTGAAACAAATCGGCACGGTCCAGTTGTTGACTGCCGCGGGCGAGGTTGCAATTGCCCAACGCATCGAGGCCGCCACCCGTCTGATGGTTTACGGCCTGTGCGAAAGCCCGATGACAATTCAGGCGATGCTTGATTGGTATCAACAACTGTTGAACGAGGATATTCGCCTGCGCTATATTTTGAATTTGGAAGTAATGTATTCATCTGAATCCGAACAGAAATCATTGGCTGCATTGTCCGAGGCCTTGAAATCCAAGGGCGTTGAACATGTCGATGAATTAGATGACGATGAATTGGATGATTTGGAAGAATCTACTACCGACGACGAAGAAGATGATGACGACGAAGACGATGATGACGATGGCATCAAGAAAGAAGATTCGCCGCGTGGTACATCTGGCGTGCCAATCCCAGTAATGGAAGAGGCATTGATGCCAATGGTGACCGAACTGTTCACCAAAATTAAACGCATATTTAACAGTATGCAGAAATTGCAGACAAAACGTCTGGAAAATCTGCAAACATCATCGAAACCGGACGAGGCATTGGAAAAGAAATATGCCAAAATGCGTCTGGAACTGTTCGAAAATGTCAGCAAAATCCGCCTGAACGACGACCGTATTGCGGAAATTCTGGAACATTTGACCCAACGCGACCAATTGCTGATGGGGCTCGAGGGAAAATTGTTGCGTCTGGCATTGGCGAACAAAATTAAACGCGAAGATTTCTTGGCCGAATATACCGGCAATGAATTAAACCGCAACTGGGTTAAAAAGTTGATGAAACATAAAAACCCGGCGTGGGCGAACTTTGCGAAAAAGCACGAAAAAGACATTTTGAAAATCCAAGACGACATCACCGCCATTGCCCGCGAAACCGGCCAACCAACCGCCGAATATAAAAAGGTTGTTGAATTGGTCCGTCGTGGCCAGACCGAGGCCGCCCGCGCCAAACGCGAAATGATCGAGGCTAACTTGCGTCTGGTTATCAAATTTGCGAAAAAATCCAGCAACCGCGGTTTGGGATTGGATTTCTCGGACCTGGTCCAGGATGGCAACATCGGATTGATGAAGGCTGTTGATAAATTTGATTATCGTTTGGGGAATAAATTTTCCACATACGCAACGAACTGGATTCAACAGGGCATATCGCGCAGCATTGCCGACCAGGCACGCACGATTCGTATCCCGGTGCACATGATTGACAACATTCATAAAATTCAACGTGCGTCGCGTCAATTTATGCACAAATATGGTCGCCAGCCGACCGCCGAGGAATTGTCCAAGATTATTTATCTGCCGGTGGACAAGATTCACAAGGCGATGAAAGTAAATCTGAAACCAATTTCGCTCGAGGCGCCCGTCGGAACCGAGGACGACAGCAGTCGTATTGAAATCATTGCGGACGAAACGGCGAAAAATCCGTTTGTGTCGGCCGCCCAGAAAAATCTGCGCAAAATCGTCACACAAATTCTGTCGGAATTGGATCCCAAGGAAGAAACCGTTTTGCGTCAACGTTTCGGGATGAGCACCAACAAAACCAGCACACTGGAAGAGGTTGGTGAATACATCGGCGTCACGCGTGAACGTATCCGACAGATTGAACAAAAGGCGTTGATGAAACTGAAACATCCAACGCGTGCGCGAAAATTACGCAGTTTCTTGGAAGACTGATATTTTCCCCGCCGGCGTCGTCGGTGGGGTATTTTTTACAAAGGGGACAAATATGAAAAGAACTCTTTTAATATGCACCGGCCCATCGGGCAGTGGTAAATCGTATTTTATTAAAAATATTTTGCCCGACGGGTTGTTTTATAACCTGAAATCGGCAACCACACGCCCCATGCGTGACGGCGAGGTTGACGGTCGCGAATACTATTTCCGCGATGAATCATATTTCGATATTACCCCAATGGCAACGCATCTGTGGGTAAATGAACAGTTCTGGCAACCGGGCCAGCCCAAATGGCTGTATGGCGTCCCAGAAAGCGAGGTTGCAAAACATCGCGGTCAACACCTGGTATACGATGTGATTCAGCCACGATATGCACGCCAATTGATAGATTGGTTTAATGCGAACGGGTTGGGGTGGGATTACGATTACCGTGTGGCGTATTTCTTGCCGCCGGTAAACAATATGGAAATGGCCCACGCGCGCGCAAATATGCCAAATGATATGGATGTACGCCGCACAAATACATGCCTGCCTGCGGACTTTATGAACGCCAATTTGGGTATAGATTATATATTACAGCCAACCAAGGGCAATATTCCCGTTGCCATGCGCGGTTTTATATCGGCGCTGGCGGTGCGTGCTGGTGTTCCGTTTGAAAAAATCAAACACATTTTCCCGACTAAGGAATTCTTGACCGCCATCAATACGCGATAAAAAGTTCAAAGTTCAGAGTTCAAAGTTCAAAGAATGTGTCCGCCGTTGGCGGACAACATTGACACCGGAAACCTGGTCATTGAACTTGCGCGTCAGCGCACATAATTGTCATTCCTGCGTAGGCAGGAATAGGGACTATACAGTGCGAGTGGCAACGAGCCAAACACAGAATATCGCGGTGTACGGCCAATAATGGTCCCAGCCATTTTTACCAACATTGTACAACGATGAACGAGAGCAGTTTCCAAGACCCTATTCCTGCCTACGCAGGAATGACAATCTTTGTTTTCTGGCATTGCGAGCGCAGCGGGGCAATCCAATATAAAGTCCCTGCGGGGCAATGGATGCCGGCCTGTGCTGGTATGACGGTTTTTCTTTGGTTGTGTCTTGTATCTCCGTCGCGGGGCAAGTTCCCCTCCGGGAACCACCCACAAAATTTCCAATTTTGTGGGACCCGGGTCGGGGTGGCCGCAGGCCGGGGTGGACTTGAGAGTGCGTAGTGTTGTACAAAGTTTCAAACAAAAAAAAGACCACCTCCCCGCTACGCGGTACTCCTCCACAGGAGGAGAACTTGGTCCGCGACGGTAAAAACCAAGTTCCCCTCTGGCCAGAGGGGTGCCCGCAGGGCGGGGGGCGATAGTATATCAGTGATAAAGTGAGTAAGTGATAAAGTGTCAGAGTAAAAAAACAAAAACTATATCACTAAATCACTTTATCACTCGTTCACTCTATTCGTCGCTCCCGTACAGGAACTCGCCGGTGCCGGAATTACCATAGAATTTTTGTTCAACTATGTCCCACATACCGTTTTGCGGGACCATGTAATCGCCAATTTTTAACCCGCATGGAACTGGCACAAAATGATGCACCAGGGTATCATCCTCGTATATTTTTACATCGTACACATACATAAAATTATTTGCGGAATATGGTACAACCTCATTAAATGTACTGTTGATGCGTCGATACCCAAATAAAACCATAGCGGCATCGTGCGAATTTTGACGCGTTTGCCCCGACAGGCTGCGCGTGGTGGCGCCATATTTGAATACTTTATTTTTTGCATCCAACACAACGGTTTGTCGGGTCGTTTTTTGCGTCAAACCGATACCGACCGAGGCAGTCGGACAATTGGGCCCCTGTATACACAACCACGGAAATAACTGAGTTGCCTGGTCAGCATCGCCGCCAAAATTGATTTCGTATGACGAATTTGTAATTGCACTGGAAACGCCAAACAGGCAAATATTAGCACCCGATGGATGAAATACATCATTACTGAACCGTACATCCATTTCTGTGCGCGTGGTTGTGGTCGGTATGTATTCGGTGTCAATATATTGCGTGCCGGTTGACGCCAAATAAACTTCGCCATTTACGCCTGTCAATTTACCATCAATGATGTTGTAAAATTCGGCATCAGAATCAATATCAGAATAAGCATAGTAATCGATGTCGCCCTGTTTTATATGCAGGTATTTATCGCTGGATGCGTTTATTGTGCGGCGACATTGCGTCAGGTTGCCGTACCACATTTCATCGCCTATTTTTACATTTAATGCCGGTGTTGTGTTTTTTGTTTCGTATAACTGCATTGTATCATCGCCAACGTGCAGCACGCGCGCATGCGCCGCCGTGCAACACACAATCATACCGATAAAGATAATCCAACGCCGCCACATACTGCTATTTTCTATTCCGCATGAAAAAATACCACCGGAACGAATTCAGGTGGTTGGAGTTTAAGCACAATATTAGGAATTGCGTTGCTTATTCGATATATTCACAACACTCCAACCACATAACATGGTTGGAATTTTATCGTCTTGGTTTGACGCTGTACCTGGGTTATCAAGCCCATTGACGGAACACCCGTCAACGGTTATACCATAGCATACGCGTTGCTAAAATACAATGTAAAAAAATCCGGCAATTTTGCCGGATTCAAATTTAACTGATATGATTTTTCAGTGAAAGATAAATTTGTCCCAAATCGGTTTTTACCAACGCCGCCGATACTTTGTCGGGCGTATCGGTATTTTGCGCGCTGGTCATTATTTTATCAAAACTGCGCACGAATTGGGTCGCCTGGGAACGGAACACACTGTCAGATTTCAACATATCGCGAATTTGTTTTTTATCCGCCGCCGACATCATTTTCGCCAGCCATTTTGAAAATATGGTTTTATCACCCGCGTGAAATTTTTTCCACACTACATCGGGAATGTCGGCGCCGGTTGCACGCGTTAAATCCAACGACAATTCGTGCATTTTTTCAAATGCGCGTTCGGCCTGTTTCAGAAAATCGGCCCCGCTGACGCGCGCCATTGTTGTGGCGGTCGGTGCGGTGCCAATAGCGTCCATTGGGGCGGACGCGCGTGCGACCATCATTTGTTTGTTTAATGTCTGCATGGTGTTCACGGCCTTGGCATAGTCGGACATTAAATCTATCATTTGCTGGCGCGATTGACCCGCCAAATCTTCCAGTTTAACCGCAGATTCTGCAACCGCGGTGGTCGATTCGGCAACCGTATTTTTCATCAAATTGATTTTTTCGTTCAGTGACGCGACAACCTGTTGCAATTTGTCGCCCGCGTCGACCGAACCCTGGGACAAATCGGGCAGGGCTGAATAATATTTTTCTATCAATTCGGACAACGGTTGCAATTGCGCGGTCGTTTCCGACGACATCTTTATCAGGCTTTCCGATTGTTTGGACAATTGTGTGTGCGCAGTGTTCATTTCTATCAGTGTTTCGCGCACGCTGGTCGCCATGACTCGTACCGATTCCGAGAATTTTCCCGCCGCCGTCTTGGTATTGTCCAGTGTGGTATTCGCAACGCCAGATACGGTTTTCAGTTCCGATACAACATCGGTTGCGAATTCCTTGATTTCGCCATTGAATCGATTGGTCAATGTTGCCAATTCATTTGATATGTTGCGGACCGATGTTTCGGTGCGTGCCGCGCTGTCCATCAGTGATTCAACCGCGTCGGTCAATTTGCGCACCTGTTTGTCCAGCGATGTTTCCGCCAGACGAACCTGGCCACCAACAACATTTGCCGTATTGGTCAATGTGTTCATTTGTGCGGTCAACTGTTTCTTGGTTTGTTTGCTGAACGCGTCCATTTTTTCCAGGTGTGAATCCAACAATTTATCGTTATTGGTCATCAGGGTCTCGTAATCTGTGGCGGCGGTTTTCACATTGGTAAACCCATCGGCCACCGATGATGACAATTCAGACAATTTCTGTTGCATATTTTCGGATTGCGCGGCCAGGTTTTTCATCTGTTCATCATTTGCCGCAAATTCGTTTTTCAAATTGTTGTCCAGTGTTTCACTGGTGGCAATCCATCCATCAATTTGTGATTGTATGGTGCCAATGCGTTCGGTTGTATCGTGTGTCGTTGTGTCAATTTTGGCCAATAATTCATTGACAGTTGTGTTAAATTTGTCGGTTGTGTTTTGTACATCGGCCCACCCGGCGGATATAACAACATTTTGCAGGCCCAGTACCGTGTTTTCCAAACGTTGGGACATAACGGCGACTTTTTTTGTTGCATCGTCGGCCAACTCAACCAGTTTTTCGTTTTGCACACCCAGGTTGTTTTTCATTTCCTCGGCCGTGGCAATTTGTGCATTCAATGTGTCGCGCATAGTTTGAAAACTGGATTCTATCTTTGCAATTTCGCCCGCCAGTATGGTTTCCAATACACGCGCAGCATCGGTGACCTGGGCCCGTTGGGGATTGGTCATCAATTGTAATAACGATTCCATAACGCGTTGGCTGCGTCGTGAAATGAAAAACACAACGCCCAATGCAATTGCCAGTAATCCACCCAAAACACTGCTGATAATTATAATTACTTGTGAAATGTCCATATCCGCTCCCCTGATAAATTCATTGTTCTTGCAGAACACTGAAATTTATACTAGAATTTACGAAATAAAGCAAGGGTATAAATGACACAAAAAAGCGCTTTGACACCGGCCCAAGATACGGCATCAAACCCAACAGAAAATGTGTGGGTCCAGGCAAACGCTGGAACCGGCAAAACATGGGTTTTGGTGCGTCGTTTGTTGCGTATTTTATTTCGCACGGAATCAATCAATAACAGCGGAATTTTATGTCTGACATATACCAATGCGGGGGCGGGCGAAATGCGCAATCGTATTTTGTCGGCGTTGCGCGAATGGGCGATGAAATCAGACGATGAATTGACCGAAATGTTGCGCGGAATTGCGTTGAACCCCGTGCCAAATGCCGCCGATGTTGCGCACGCGCGCGAAATATTTTTTACATACATTGACAACCCTGATATATTGAAAATAAAAACCATTCACGGTTTTTGCGAGGAAATATTACACCGTTTCCCGATAGAGGCGGGCATTTCACCATCGTGGTCACTGGTATTTGATGCGGCGCAACGTGTTTTATTACAAGACGCGTTCCAGCGGTTAATAAAATCGTCGGGCGATGCGCGTACCAATGACGCATTTTCATACATAGTCGGGCGCATTTCTGAAACATCAATGGGCGAATTATTAAAGACGCTGAGCGAGCAATATAAGCATTTTTTTGATGTTGAAAATCTTGATAACTATCGCAAATATTTTGTTGATACGACGAAACAATTTTTGAAATTGGATGCGTCGGTTCAAACCGAAATTGATGTTGCCGCGCTGCAAAAAATCATCGATTTGACCGAAATTGATATAAAATCGACGAAAAAGCCGGCAAAATATTTGTTTGATGTTATCAACAAAACAAAACAGTTTATTGACAATACTATTGATTTTGATGAATATAAAACCGCGTATTTAACATCAACCGGCGCACCACAAAAATCGGTGTCAAAAAAGGAATATTTAATATCCGAGCAAAAACGTGTTTATGAATTGAACCAGTATTATGCAAACCAAACAATATTTAATGATACGGTTGCCTTGTTTGATTTGGCGGCGGCGTTTGCGCGCATATATCGCGATTTGAAACACGAGCGCGATTTGCTGGATTTCGAAGATATGATTTTGTACACGCGGCGTTTGTTTGCACAGCCCGAAACAATGGGGTGGGTATTGTCACAATTGAATGTTTCATTGTCGCACATTTTGGTGGACGAGGCCCAAGATACCAGTCCCGCCCAGTGGGATATCTTGCGTATGTTGTCGGGTGATTTTTTTGCCGACGGTGATACCGCGGCGCACCAACATTCATTGTTTGTGGTGGGGGACACAAAACAATCTATATACGGGTTCCAGGGCGCCGATCCAAATGCGTTTGCAACCAGTCGCGCGGAAATTGCCGCACAAATTTCAAATAATATGCGCACCATACGCGAGGTTCCATTGGATCAAAGTTTTCGGTCGCTGGGCGCAATATTGCGCGCGGTGGATAAATTTTTTGATGATAAAACGGTTGTTGAAATCAGTGACTTTGCAAATAACGCACACAAATGTTTTCGTACGGAATCGCCCGGTTTGGTTGAATTGCATAAATTGGTTTCCAAACAAAATGATGAAATTGATGTTTTGGATTATGTGCGCGGTATTGCCGATAAAATAAAATCGTTGATTGATTCTGGTGAATACGCATCGCGCGACATAATGGTTTTGGTTCAAAATCGTGTGCCGATGGTGGCACCATTGGTTGTCGAACTGAAACGACGCAATATTGATGTCGCGGGCAGTGACCGAATTGTTTTGCCTGATTTTCCGGCCATTCGTGATTTATTAAATTTGGTCAGATTCTGTTTGAATCCGCGTGATAATTACAGTTTGTGTTGTGTGTTAAAAAGTCCGATTTTCAGATTGAATGAAGTCGATATTTTTAATATTTGTAAAATCAAAAATGCCGAAAATAAATCAAAAAAACTGGATGACGGTGCAGATGATGCAACAACTGTTTTTGCCGTGTTGTCCAAAATACATCCGGATGTTTATGCGCGGTTGTGTGACATAATTGAATGGTCGCAAAAAATGTCGCCATACACATTTTTTACCACGGTTTTATCAAATGGTGTGCGGCAAAGTATGATTGCCGTGTTGGGTGCACAAATTATTGACCCATTGGAAGAGTTTTTAACAATATGTCTGGCATACGAACGTACAATGCCGGGGACATTGCGACATTTCCTGAAATGGTTTGTCACCGGTGACAGTGAAATTAAACGCGATATGGATGCGTCCAGCGGTGTGCGTGTGATGACCGTTCATGGCAGCAAGGGGCTGGATGCGCGTGCGGTATTTTTGATTGATACGGTCCGAATTCCGAAAAATGAACATATCTTGCCGTTGCCGGTGCGCACTGGGGATGTACCGTTCCCGGTGCCGTGGCTGTGGACACCGCGCAGCAACAATGTTTCAGTTGCGTGTGCCGATGTTTCAGACGCGGTGAAACAAAACAAAATGGCGGAATATTATCGATTGCTGTATGTTGCAATGACGCGTGCGCGTGATGCGTTGTTCATATATGGTTTTGAACCGCGCAAAAACGCCCCCGACAATAGTTGGCACACACAATTGTGGCGCGTGTTTGCGGGCGACGATAATACCGCGGAAACAATCAGGATTACAGAATGAGTCAATCTTTGCATGATTTAATTGATGCACAAAATGCGAAAAAATTTGCAACCGATGCCGGTACCGCCGCGCATGCGCGGATGCAACGCATTGTGATTGATGGTGATATGTCACATGGCGATGCCGAAACCGTCACGCGCGTGCGCAATCGTGCGGATTTGGTACCATTTTTCTGTTCGCATGCATTGACCGAGGTTCCCGTTGCCGGACGCATTCGTGGTAAATTCATCAGTCGCCGAATTGACCGTATGGTTGTAAATGATAATGACAAAACCGTTCTGATTATGGATTATAAAACCGATGTAAATCCGGATAATTCGCGCGACGCATATCATGCCCAGGTTCGCGAATACATCGAATTGGTGCGACAAATATATCCCGGATATTCGGTGCGCGGGTATATTTTGTGGCTGCATAATTTTGTGTTGGAAAATGTGTAAAATATCTTGAATTGGGGCGGGGCAAATCGCTATAATTCCGGCATGCTGATTGGATTAAACATTTCTAATATCGTATTGATTGAAAAACTGAATTTGGAATTCGGTGGTGGTTTGAATGTGCTGACTGGGGAAACAGGCGCCGGAAAAAGTATTTTGCTGGATGCGCTGTCGTTGGCATTGGGTGCGCGTTCTGATGCGGGGCTGGTTCGTCATGGGTGTGATTTGGCGTCGGTTATCGCGGAATTTGATGCGTCGCCGGAATCACTGAACCCATTGTTTGATGAATATGCAATTGATATGTCGGATGGAAATCTGATATTACGGCGCACTTTGACCGCCGATGGGAAAAGCCGCGCGTGGATAAACGATACGCCCGTATCAGTCAAGGTGTTAAAGCAGGTTGGTGATGCATTGGTTGAAATCCATGGCCAATTTGCGAACCACACATTGTTGAATCCGGCAACACACCGCACAACACTGGATGATTTTGGCTGTGCAAATATTGATGGGTATGCGGTGTTGCTGGAATCGGTGCACGATGCCTATGGCGAATATCACACGGCAACGCGTCGATTGAACGAGTTAAATGAATTGCTGGCACGTGCCGAATCCGAACGCGATTTTTTAACGCATAATGTCGCGGAATTGCGCGCGCTGAATGTGCGCCCGGGCGAGGAAGATGAATTGGCAACGCGCCGCGCCGCAATGATGAATGCCGAAAAAGACGCCGCAATTTTGTCCGATGCAAACGACGCATTGTCCCCGCGCGGGGCATCGTTGGACGAACAATTGTTTTCGGTTGCGCATATCTTGGAACATATTAAAACCGAGCCCAATCCGTACCAGGTCCAGATAGATAAATTGTATGATGTTGCACAATCGGTATCTGAAATTGCCGCCGCATTGGCACCCGTTGAAATTGATACGGATAATATTGACGCGGTCGAAGAACGATTGTTTGCCATTCGTGCCGCGGCGCGCAAGCATCGCGTATCGGCAGATGAATTGCCAGCAAAATTGGAACAGATGGCCATGGCACTGAACGCAATTGATAATTCTGATGCCGAATTGAAACGCGTGCGCGCCACCGTCAGTGCAAAAAAGCAAGAGTTTGAAAAGTACGCAAATAATTTGACGCAAATGCGTGCGGCGGCGGGCGAACAATTGCGTGCGCGCATATTGGCTGAATTGCCTGATTTGAAATTGGGCCAGGCCGATTTTATGGTGCAAATTGATACGGTCGCACCAAATGCATCGGGCACCGACGATATAGTATTTATGATAAAAACAAATCCTGGTATGCCATTTGCGCCACTGCATCGTGCGGCATCGGGTGGTGAATTGGCGCGTTTGATGTTGGCGTTGCGCGTGGTGTTGGCGAATAACCAATCGTCGCACACATTTGTTTTTGACGAGGTTGATACCGGTATCAGTGGCGCCACCGCCAGTGCTGTCGGGTTGCGTTTGAATAAATTGGCATCTGCATCCCAGGCACTGGTCATAACCCATTCGGCCCAGGTTGCGGGGTTCGCAAACCATCATTTCAAAATTGAAAAGAATGTCGAAAACGACAAAACCACAACCACGGTGCATGAAATCACGGGTGATGCACGACTGAATGAAATTGCGCGCATTATCAGTGGTGCCGAAATCACGCCGGAATCGTTGGCGACCGCGCGAACTTTAATCTCAAACAAATAAACGAAAATAAAGGCCGCATACGCGGCCTTTGTTAAATCTGTAGTATCCCGTCGGCAAATTCAATTGATGCAATTCTGGGGGCGTTTTCAGCGCGTGCAACGATATTGTTTTTTTCGTCGCGTGCAATGGCATAACCGCGCGCCAACACATTTTTATAACTAAGCGAATTCAACATTTGCCCCAAATGACCAACCGATTGATTCAAAGTCGCCATTTTGTTCTGCAATATGTTTTGCAGTGTTGCAACTGTGTTCATTTTTTGATGTGCGGTGGCCAATGCGCCTGTTATAAAAATATTCATTGTGCGCGATATGTCGTCCAAACGCTGGGCCTGTTCCATAACCATTTGGCGCGGGCTTTTAATTGCGATTGAATCAATGCGCGATTTTGCATTTACCAAACGGGTGGTGAAATTTGATGACATACGATGCCAGATATTGTCCAAATCTTGGAACAATGACAGTTTCGTCGGCACCACGGTTTCGGCCGCGCCAGTTGGGGTTGGGGCACGCACATCGGCGGCAAAATCAATCAACATCCAATCTGGTTCGTGTCCAACGCCGGAAATCAACGGAATGTGGCTGGCCGCGGCGGCGCGTACAACAATTTCTTCGGAAAATGGCAACAGGTCTTCCAAACTGCCGCCACCGCGCGCAACGATAATTACATCAACATTATTTGCGCGATTAAAATATTCAATGCCGGCGGCAACCTCGGCCGCGGCGGTTGCGCCCTGGACCGTTGCCGGGTACAAAATAACGCGCACCGGAAATCGTTCACGCAAACGGTTTTGGATGTCTTGGAATGCGGCGCCGGTCGGACTGGTCACAACACCGATGGTCTGGGGCAGGCGCGGCAACGGCTTTTTACGCGATGCGTCAAACAGTCCCTCGGCCGCCAATTTGCGTTTGCGTTCTTCCAGCATTTTCAGAATTGCGCCAACGCCCGCCATTTCTATTTCGCTGACAATAATTTGGTAATTACTGCGCGCCGGATATGTTGTGAAACGACCGGTTATTATAACCTCTAGTCCATCGTCCAATTTGAACGGAATCGGGGTACTGCGCCATATAATTGCAGATATTGCAGCGCCAGAATCCTTTATCGTCATATATATGTGACCCGATGTTGCACGCGTAATTTGCGACAATTCACCACGGATTTTTATGCGCGGAAATGCGGTTTCAACAACGCCCTTTAACAGTGCCGATGCATCAGACACACTGAACACGGTGTCGGGTTGTACTAATGGTTCTGGTTTTTCTAACATTTATCGATTATCCAATGCTTGTTTAATTTCCTGCATAAACATTTTTTTGTTTGGGGTGCGCATTTCGCCAACCGGTTTATTTATAGGCGATGCAACCTCGTACGGGACATGCAATGGGGCAAACGTATCGCATGTTGTATCAAACACCAAGTTATGCGAGCGTTCCCGATTAAACACAACCGGTGCATATTCCCATGTTCCCAATTTTATCGCCGACGGTTCCCATATTGTGTCGCCCCCATACAGTTCATAAATACATATTGTTGACAGCGCACAAAATCCCTTGGGCCATGGGGTAAAGCCCATAAATTGCATATCGCCAATATATCTGTCACGAAACAGGTGGTCGGCATATTTGCTGCGCAACACGTATGTGATGTCGTGCAATGTGTACTGCGCGTCAAAACGTTCCAACGCAAATCGATCGATTTGTGTTGCCAAATCCAGCAACCGTTCGGTTGCGGCGTTATATCGTCTTACATAATCATCCATACCGAATATTGTACCACAAAGCGCCCAAATATTCAATTACAATTCGGTCAATGGCCAACGCGGACGCGGTGCAACAGGCGTTGTGACAATGCGCCCCAAACGATAGTTTTCAATGCCCGCCCACGCAATCATCGCGCCGTTATCGGTGCACAGATTCATCGGTGGCGCGGCAAATGTCATATTGTGTTGTATGGCCAATTGTTCCATCGCGGCACGAATGGCACTGTTTTTCGCAACGCCACCGGCAACGACCAATGTTTGTGGTGCGGCCGCGACAACGCGCGCATCGTGCATTGCGTTATTCAAACGGTTGATAATGCAATCAACAACCGCCGATTGAAACGATGCACAGAAATCGTTTATAAATTCATCGTTGTGTGGGGCCGGATTTTTATCCAAGAATGTGCGCGCCGCGGTTTTTATACCGCTGAACGAAAAATTACATCCGGGTTTGTCGCACAATGGACGTGGAAAATGGAACGCATTTTTGTTTCCTTTTTGTGCGCGTTGGTCCACAATTGGCCCACCGGGATAACCCAATCCCAACATTTTTGATACTTTGTCAAATGCTTCGCCCGCGCTGTCATCCAATGTTTGACCAATCATTTCATATTGACCAACACCACGCACCAACAATATCTGGCAATGCCCGCCCGACGCCAGCATCAGCAAATATGGAAATTCAACAGATGTTTTTCCGTCGCCACCATTTGCCGCCGCCGCGTGCAAACGCGGGACCAGGGCGTGACCCTCCAGATGATTGACCGCAACCAATGGTTTGCCGGTTGACTGGGAAATGCCGGTGGCGGCCATCCACCCAACCAATACACCGCCAATTAAACCAGGGCCCGCCGTTGCGGCAATAACATCAATATCGTCAATTGTTTTGCCGGCCTTGTCCAATGTTTGACGAACAACGGTATCAATTGCCAATATATGCGCGCGCGCGGCCAATTCTGGGACCACGCCACCATATCTCTGATGCTCGGGAATTTGCGAATAGATTATATGCGATAAAATATTACGATCAGAATCCACGATTGCCGCCGATGTTTCGTCGCACGACGATTCAATCCCCAGGCACAGCACCGGTCGCCCATCACCATGATGTGCGTCGCCCGCCATATTGCCCATATCCATACGAATCAATTTTTCATCAGTCATTTTTTATTCCCAATAATGTTATACCCAAATTGTTTTTATTTGTCTGGCGTTGTGATATGTAGTTATAAAAATTTTCATCAACAACGCGGCCGGCCGTGCTGGATGCGTGACGCAATACACCGCCCGGTAATAAAAATCCCATGTGCACAACCGCCAAATCGGTGCCGATTTTTTCGGCGCGCGCATCCGATTTATCAACAATGAACAGCACAATCAACGGTTCTGTATTGTCAATTTTACCGATGTTTGCATACGGAATGTATGCCAGGTCGGTTTCCGTCACTGTGTCGCCGGATTCAATGTTATGAACGCGCCGCATCCACGATGCGCGGTCAATCACAACATGGCGCAGGGCGGTTTTACCGTATTTACGACTGGCATTATACACAATGTCGGAATTGTTTGGAATCCAATCGGTTTCGATAAAATGGTTGCGATTCATAAAATCAATTTCACCGTTTTTGTATCTGATTTTATTTAACTTTTTTACAGCACCATTTGCCAGTGCCGTTTCAACAAATGTTGTGCAATCAAATGCGTCGGTTCGAATCAATGGGTCGGTGTCGGGGGCGCGCATTTCGCCCAACGGGTCGGCAACATAGTTCGCGCCAATGTATTTGTCGCCAATGGTGTTGTGTGCGCACACAACGCACCCGCCCAGAATAAAAGCCAGCAACAACCGTTTCATTTTTACTGATACTGTTTTATTTGTGCGCCGGTATAGCATAACGATACCGCGTCGCGTACCGCCATTTCATCGGCACCATCCAGTGATGCGATTTTGTCCACACATGCGACCAATAATTCATTGTTATCGGCGCCCGCGGTAAGTACCCGCACGGCCGCCGCGCGGCGTTCGACCGGTGCTTTTTTCCATGTGCGCAAATCACCCGATTCCAAACTGCTGGAATGCATAGATGCAAAGAACGACGCCGCAACCACTATAATCGCGGCCGCGCCAATAAAGATTTTTGCACCACGCCAAAATGTGCGCTTGAATTCGCTTTTGGGTGCATCTGGCACGGGTTGTACTGTTTGTGTTTCGTTATCCATTTGCGACCTCCGTTATTCGCATTTTACCAACCATAAATCATAATCAGCGTTTTGTAATGGATTGTTGCCGGGTTCGTTGCGACTCATCCAGCCGCCAAATATTTGTCCATCGGTGGATTTGGTGACCTCGATAAAGGCAAAGAAATCTTCGGCCTGGAACGGGTCGGTTTGTTTGCACGCACGCACGGTAATATCCAATTTTTCAAATTTGGTCGGCGTGTCCACGGACACAACCAGCGTTTGCGCTTTGCCGGCGGCCTTGTCCATAACGCGCAGTGTCGCGGTATTGCGGTCAACATACGCATTTGCGGCGCCAGTACACATTACAAAAATCGACAAAAATCCGAATATTTTTTTCATACCGAATATATTACATTTGGTGTGATGTAATGTCAAATTGTTATATTAAACAAAAACACCGCCAATGGCGGTGTTTTGGATTTTGTATTTTTCGATGCAAAATTATTTGCTGGCCTTTTCAGCAGATGTGGCCGACAAATCTTCAACGATACGGGCCTTTTTACCAGACAGACCGCGCAAGAAGAACAATTTTGCACGGCGAACGCGACCAATGCGAACCTTTTCGATTTTTTCAATCGCTGGGCTGTACAATGGGAATTTGCGTTCAACGCCAACACCATACGCTTCGCGGCGAACTGTAAACGACGCATTGTTTCCCATGCCACCATCGCGTGCGATAACAACACCTTCGAAAACCTGGATACGGAATTTGTCGCCATCTTTGATTTTGACATGTACCTTCAATGTATCACCGGCTTTGAATGCAGGGATTTTTTTGTCAGCTTTCAGTTTTTCAACTTGCGCCGCTTCGATTTTTTTTATGATGCTCATTTTTCATTTTCCTTTATTAAATCCGGACGACGTTGTTTTGTTAAATCGTCCGACTGTTGTTTCCGCCACCGTTCGATATTGCCGTGGTGACCGGACAGCAGGACTTCTGGGACATTGCGTCCACGCCATGCTGACGGGCGGGTGTATAACGGCCATTCCAGCCCCCCGATTTCGAAACTTTCGTTTGCGGTGGATTCATTTCCACCGTGCAGTACATTATCCATCAAGCGGACGCAACTGTCAATAAAAACTTGGGCGGCAATTTCCCCGCCGGACAGTATATAATCGCCAATGGACAGTTCCATTATATCATATTCGTCGATAATGCGTTGATCTATGCCCTCGTACCGACCGCACAGCAATGTGTATGTTGCATCCCGGTCGGCGGCAAATTCTCGCACCATTTTTTGGTCCAGTCGCGGGCCACGCGGCGAAAAATATATTATTTTGCCGTGTTTTTTCACGGAATCAATCGCGTTGCCCAACGCGTCGGGGCGCATAACCATACCCGCACCACCACCAAATTGTTCATCGTCAACACTGCCATAATTATTTATGGCAAAATCACGAATATTGATTGCATCATACGACCATACGCCGCGTTCCAACGCGCGCCCAACAACGCCACCGGACAATGTGCCCGGGAACATTTCTGGAAAAATGGTCAGTATATTAAAGTGCATTTCTTAACGTGTTTTTTGATGTTCGTACACCCGGCAAGGCTCAGGATAATCCGATGTTGCGCGCAATATACGGCCATTTACGCTGACAAATCTGCCGATACAATATGGCGCGTCGCCATTGGTTTCCATCATTGGACATTTTGCATCATGCGGAATAATGCGGCGTCCCCATATATCAACCGGGTAATCCATAAATTGTTTACAAACATGCACGCATGCACAATAGTGTATGCCGTCGATTACGCTGGGCTGTTTGGGAACAAAAATTCTTTGTTCACCAGATTCTAATTCAGATTCTTGTATAAATGGTTTGGGAATCAGCATTTTATGTTTCCTTATACTGTAATGGTTCGCGCATTCATATCAACCGCGACACCGGCAAAAGACACCATTTCCCCGTTATCCAGTTCAATAATATCGCCCGCACCATAATTCTGAAAGCACGCGACCGTACCGATTGATTCGCCCCCCCGCAATACCACAAATCCAATCAAGTCCGATTGATAATATTCACCCGCACCCAGTTCGGGCAGGGCGTCGCGCGAAATAAACAACTCTGTTCCGCGCAGTGTTTCCGCATCGTTGCGGGTGTCAATCCCGTCAATGCGCGCAATAATAACATCAGATGTCGGTGATGCGCGACGCACAAAATGAAACGCGCCCGGCATAAACCGGTCACAGATTATTTCAAAATGTTGAAAGTCCATTGGACTGGCGGAAAAGGTTTGAACACGAACCTGGCCCCGAATACCCTGGGGGGCGACGATTTTTCCAACCAAAATTTGCGCATTGTTCGACATAATAAATCCTGAAAAATGCGCCCACAAACGCGGGCGCATTTGGCAAAATTATTCAGCAACTTCTTCGGTTGCAGCTGGTGCTTCTGCGGCTGGCGCTTCGGCTGCTTCGGCGGCCGCTTTTTCTTCGGCGATTTTCGCCAATTTTTCGGCCTTGTCTTTAATCTTCATCTGGGTCTTTTCAGACTGCAAATGTTTCTTTGTTTGAACTGGAACTGGTTTCGCAGTTGCCAAACCGGCCTTGACCAAGAAACGATATACACGGTCAGATGGTTTCGCACCCTTTGCAATCCAGGATTTAACCTGTTCAACATTCAACACAACGCGTTTTTCACTGTCGCGTGGCTGCATTGGGTCGTATTTACCAACGGTTTCCAATGTGTTCCCAGAATTACGCGCATTGCGTGAATCTGTGACGACGATGTGATAATATGGGCGTTTTTTTGCACCGAAACGCGCCAAACGAATAACAGTTGCCATAATTTTGCTCCTTAGTATTT
>CAKQGH010000010.1 GCA_934232895.1 uncultured Alphaproteobacteria bacterium | reverse complement strand
CTTTTTCTTTGACCTGCGGTTCGGTCAAGTCCTGGCGGAAAACCAAGACGCTTTCATAGTAAGCCATTTATATTTTCCTATGGTTTAATCAGCCGACACCCCATGTGCCAGCAGGACATCGCCAATTATGCCGATTTTTTTAATAAAATCAAGTAATTTTTCATTGTGAAAATGTGCGCATTACCCGCTTGACATTATTTTGCAAAATTTACTATCATTTAACCAAACAGAGAGATTATATGACACACCAGTTTCATGCAAATCTTAACAGAATGGCGGCGTTGACTGCATTGGTTGCAGCGGGGCTGATACTGTTTCATGACCAATTTTTGCGTGTCGCGACATCTAATATATGGTTAAACGGCGTCATTATTGGCACAACATTATTTGGTATTGGGCTGGCATTTGTGCACATGTTCAAATTATTGCCGGAATATCGCTGGCTGCGTGCATATTTGACCGGGCGGCGCAATATGCCATTGCCGCCGGTGTTGCTGCGACCGGTTGCGATGATGCTGCGTCTGCGGCCAATGCGCATATCGTCGGCAACATTGCGTGATATGATGGACACAATATTGGTGCGATTTGATGATGCACGTGAATCCATTCGGTATATAACGAATACACTGATATTTTTGGGGTTGCTGGGCACATTTTGGGGACTGATTTCAACCATTGGTGGTTTTGCCGATTTAATTGGCAGTCTGGATTTCACCGATGTAAACGCCATGACCACAATGCAGACGGGTCTGGCAAAACCATTGCACGGTATGGCAGTTGCATTTACCGGGTCGCTGATGGGCCTGGGGGGCAGTTTAATTGTCGGGTTCTTGGGGCTCCAGGTGCAATTGGCACAAAATGCCATATTCCGCGAATTGGAAGATTACTTGGCGGCACATACCCATGTGGCAAATGTGCCCGACATGACAATGGACGAACAATAGTGTTCGCATAAAAAATCGAGAGAGGGAAAACAATGTTAAATTTACGCTTTCGCAATGGAACAAATACATGGCCGGCATTTGTCGATTTGTTTTCGAATTTGGTCATTATATTGATATTCCTGTTGATAGTGTTCGTGTTTCTGTGGACCACGACCAGTGTGTTTAACACCCAAACGGGTGCGAAAACCGTGGCCGATTTGAAACAGGCCAACACCGAACAGGCACAGAAAATTCAACAAATGGTCGCCGATGACGAGGAAGCCAAACGCCTGTTGGTGTTGGCGCGCGCGGAATTGGAAAATCTGGAAAACAATAATTCGCAATTGACAACCGAATTGGAAACTATGGATGTCAGCACCAATGAATTGATTGCCCAATATGAATCCAAGGTTGCCGAATTACAGGCACACGGCACCGAATTACAGGGTCAAATCGCCGAATTGGCCGCCCAATTAAACCAGGCAAAAATAGACAAACAGAAAACCGCCGAACTGGAACAACAACGTCGCGAATTGCAAAACCAAATGGATGCCCAGCGCGCCAGTTTGACCGAGCAATTGTCAAACCTGCAGGCGGCATTGGACGCGGCCGAGGCAAAGTCCCACGCCCAGGAAATTCAGTATGTTGAAATGTCAACCCGCCTGAACAAGGCCCTGGCGGACAAGGTTGCCGAATTGAACACCGTGTCACAATACCAATCTAATTTTTACCGTGCAATTAAAACCGCGCTGGGCGACCGCACCACGGTGCAACCTGATGGTGACCGTTTCATCGTGTCCAGCGACATTTTATTCGGCAGTGGCTCGTTCAAATTATCGCCCGAGGGTAAAAATCAGTTGCGCCTGATTGCGAATGTTATCAAGGATATGGAAAACAAAATCCCATCGGACATAGATTGGATTATCCGCGTCGATGGTCATACCGATAAAAAAGCGGTTGTGCCGGGCACCCGTGGATACAAAAACAATACGCAATTGTCATTGCTGCGCGCAACGGCGGTTGCCGACGAATTGGCGAAAAACGGCGTATCAAAACGCCGCCTGGTACCCAGTGGTTTTGGCGATTTGCACCCGGTTGAATTGGGCAACGATGCAACCAGCCTGCAAAAAAACCGCCGTATTGAATTGCAATTGACCAATCGCTGATAGACCCGGGCGTGGCATTTTGGTTTGACCAATTGCGCAAAATGGTGTATAATACGCGCGTATAATGTGGGCGGAAATTGATGCAAATTACCGGGAAAATTTTTGCTGTATCTGTATTGGCCATAATTGTGGCGGCGAATGCGCGCGGCGCGGATCCGGTCTATGTCGCATCACAAAGTTATGTTGACGGCGCGATTGAAAATATGGAAAAGACGACAAACCGCGTCACGACCATAAATTCCGATTCTGATGATAATCATTACCCAACGGCACATGCGGTGTTTCAATCCACCAACACACTGGCGGGCGCCATTAAAACCAAGGAAGATAAATCCAACAAAGTTGTCGCAATTTCTGCGGATTCAACCGATGAACAATATCCGTCGGCCGCGGCGGTTTATGCCGCCGACCAATCGGTGCGGGCCGATTTTGACACAATGACCGAAATGGTCGCCGACGAATTGGCGGGCAAAGAAGATGTATCGAACAAAACCACAACCATATCATCGGCATCAACGGACACGCAGTATCCGTCGGCCAAGGCTGTGAATGATATTGCCGATTTATTATTGGGCACCATGGATGAAAAAGAGGATACATCAAACAAGGTCAAAACCATTTCATCCACATCAACCGATACGCAATATCCATCGGCGCGTGCGGTAAACACACTGGTCAATGAAAACACGGATATATTGACCGAATTGATTGACGAACAAAATACAACACTGACCGGCCGTATTGATGGATTGGAAACCCAAATCAGTGGATTTGAAACTGTTTCAAATAAAGTACCTGCCATTGATTCCTCATCAACCGATACGCAGTACCCATCAGCGATGGCTGTATATTCGTTATACCAGGATCTGGATACCGCAATACAGAATGTCAACAGCAATGTTGAAGGTGTAATGAGCGGCATTGATAACCAAATTGAGATTCATCTGACTGACTATCAAAACAAGGCTGAACGGGTTGACAGTTTGGCCGACGCAACAGATGCCCAAAATTCATACCCCAGTGTTGCAGCCATAAACGCAATGAAAACAGAACTGGAAACAAAAATAAACCAGATTGATGAAGACACCGCTTTTGCGCTCGTCAAAGTGCTTACAGACGCAACCACAACAACGATTGACGCATCATCCACGGACCAACAATTTCCGACAGCCAAGGCCGTGTATGATTTAACCAATTCTATGACAACCGCCACAAATGCGGCATTGGAAACCAAGGAAGATAAATCCAATAAAACGGCAACCATTGATGCATCATCAACCGCGGAACAATACCCGACGGCGTTGGCGGTTTATAATTTATCGGAAACACATGTTAAAACGGGGGCCGATGCCACACAAACATTGGCCGGCGCATATACGGTGACGGGCTCTATCACCGTTCCAGACCAGGCAATGCCCACCGCAGACGATACAACCGAATAAAAACCGCCCCATCTGGGGCGTTTTTTAGAGCACAGATAATAGAGCATAGATAATAGATATTTTGCACGATTTCAACTCGGATTACAATGGCGACAAAACAAGTGCGCCGAATGGCGCACCACATTGCTCTCTGCTCTCTTATAAAAAACCCGCCCAAATGGGCGGGGCTAAAATAAATTATGAGTGGCTATTGGAACAAGAGCCCACAGAATTTAATTTAGAAAATTATCAGAACATGCCAGATGGCGTGCTATGGTAATTTTATTTGCCGGTTGCGCGGCGTTTTACGGCAACAGTTTTCGTTGCGGTTGACGCCTTGGCGGCCTTTGGCGCTGTCTTTGGGGCCTTGACGGCCGGCTTTTCAGCCTTTTCTTTTTTGGCGGCTGGCGCCTCTTCGGTGGCGGCTTCATCAGCGGCGGCCGGTTTCACAACCTTTTTCGCGTTTACATCGCGGTCAACCAATTCAATAATCGCCATTGGCGCGGCATCACCATAACGGAAACCGGCCTTTAATACGCGGGTATAACCGCCTGGGCGTTTGGCATAGCGCGGGCCCAAAACTGTGAACAATTTTTTCACGGTTTTGTCCGACCCATTGCCCAATTCAGACGCCGTCAAACGACGATTGGCAACTGTGTCAACCTTGGCGCGAGTAATCAGTTTTTCAACAACACTGCGCAAATCTTTTGCCTTGGGCAAAGTTGTTTTGATTTGTTCTTTTTCAATCAAGTTTTTCGCCAAGCCAACCATCAGTGCTTTGCGTGCGTTTGTGTCGCGGTTAAATGTGCGACCTGCTTTTGCGTGTCTCATCAGATTACTCCTTTATTTTTGTTTTCTGCCCCGGTGCCCGGGGATTTCATTGAGACGCCACACCCTGATTCACACCAGCAGTGTGGGATTTGATATGCCAGAAAAATTATTCACTCCTAGCATATCGAGAAATTAAATCATGTGAGACTATTGGAACAAGAGCCCACAGAATTTAATTTAGAAAATTATCAGAACATGCCAGATGGCGATGTTTAGTGGTGTCGTAGTGTAGTTGACCTACATGAGACACCATCTAAACGCGCCAGATGGCGTGCTATGGTAATTTTATTTGTAGGGGTCTTCGTACTTCTTGGCCAACTCTGCAATATTTTCTGGTGGCCAACCCGGTACTTCCATCCCCAGGCCCAGCCCCATGGCTTCCAATTGAACCTTGATTTCGTTCAAGGACTTGCGGCCAAAGTTCGGGGTCTTTAACATGTCGGCTTCGGTTTTCTGGACCAATTCGCCCAACCAGTTGATTTTATCGTTTTTCAGACAGTTGTTCGCACGAACCGACAATTCCAGTTCGTCAACATGTTTCAACAATTTCGGATCAAACGGCAATGCGTCTTTGGCCTTTTCTTCTTCGGCCGGGGCGTTGATTTGTGCCGGATCTTCGAAATTGATAAAGACAACCAATTGATCTGTCAGGATACGCGCAGCAAATGCGATTGCATCTTCGGGCGAAACAGAACCGTTGGTTTTAACTGTCATTTCCAATTTGTCATAGTCTGTCGACTGGCCAACACGGGTTTCCGATACAGCCGTCGCAACATTCAAAATTGGCGAGAAAATGGAATCAACCGGAATCACACCCAGTGGCAAACCATCTGCGTGTGCAGACGCCGGCACATAACCACGGCCAGTTGCCAATGTGATTTCCATATCCAAATTCGCGTTTTTATCCAGTGTGCAGATTTCCGCGTCTTTGTTCATAACCTCGACCCCACCGGATGTTTCAATCATACCCGCGGTCACAACGGCCGGACCCTTGACTTTCAAGATTGCCTTGTGTTGGCCTTCGGTCAATGCTTTGAAATACACACCTTTCAGGTTCAAGATAATGTCTGTGATGTCTTCGCGAACACCCTGCAGGCTGGAAAATTCGTGCTGCACACCGTCAATCTTGATATAGATTGGGGCGCAACCCTGCAATGACGACAACAGCACGCGACGCAGCGCCGTGCCCAATGTCAGTCCGAATCCCTTTTCCAATGGTTCGGCAACCAATTTTGCCAAATTTGGGTTATGTTCGTCGACCGTGATATTCAGCTTTTTCGGCTTTATCAGGGTCATCCAGTTCTTTTCAATCATACTGTTTTTCCTTTGGGCTTAGTTTATTATTTTCACCGTTCGGTTGCGCAAAATCTTTTTCGCGCGTGCGTATTCTATACCCCGCGCCCGCAAAAGTCAAATAAATATTGGATTTTCCGGCATTTTGTTTGCATAAACAGCGCCATCGGCGCATTTATTTAACGGGATTTCTGGTTTACCGACGCGGTTGCCACATCGTGCCATCCGCGTTTTTGCAATTTCTGGTAAATTTCAATCGTGAACGCCATCTTCCCCGGCTGTGCCCAGGCGGCATTTTCGGGAATGCGCACCACAGATTCGGGGAACACCCCGCGATAACTGGTATGAATGCGCGGCAGAAAACCGTTTCTTTTTAATACATCGGCCACATGCGCTGCACTATTGTCATTGATGGGATAAAAATATAAATATCTGACTCCATTGTGTGCAACAACCCATTCACAACTGCGGCATATTTCCATCAACGAATCAACATCATTGCACCAGTTTCGCGAAATCTCGCGATTGTTGGCACCACTCAAAGCATCACGCACATATTCAAAACCACTGTAAATATTCATAATCACTACCTTCTGTTTGACAAATATATAGCATTCAATATCAAATTTGTCAAGCGTCATAAAGTACCAAATTATTAAATTCCCAGGCGATGATTTAATTTCAGCATAAATATTGATTCATTGCCAAATGCATCCGTATGGTTCGGGTTTATACGGTAAATAAAGCCAATCGCCCCATCGGTAAACGCCCCCAGCGTATGCCGATATGCACCCGAAATACGGTATTCACGCGCATCTGGCTGCAAATCTATGTCACGCACACCAGCGTTCGATACACTGATATCATAGCGCCCAGCGCCCGCATCGACAATATCATAATCGGCGTGCGAATACTGCATCGTGCCGTGCGACACACCCAATGGCCGCGACAGCCCCAACGTGAAATGTCCCGCATTCATTTCAAACCCAAACGCATCGGAATAAATGTCCGATATACCCAAAATGAAATCACCGCCGGTCATATCCGATGTTGTGCGCGCAAATGTGCCACGCAATTTGAACGCCAATTCATTCGTTGGGCGATATGCAAATTCACTGTCTATGTATGTCGTGTGCCCTGCCCCCATATCCAGCAAGCCGCCCGTTTGCGCGCCCAATATGGTGTTGGTTTCATTTGCATTACCAATTGCCGTGGTCATTTCAAACGCACCATGGCGCCATTTTGCGTGTGATTGCACACCAGATATCAGTCCCAGTCGCGCCGGCGCATACTGTGATGAAATCGTTGGGTCGTTTTCCAGTAATTCTTCGCTGGTAATCGCGCCCGAAAACGCGCGTGCACCAAACGCCCAATTGCCAGCGCCATATTCAACATCGGTTGCAACCGCATTAGACGCCAACCCCAAAATCGGGTTGGCCATACCACCAAAGCGCGATGCGCCATCGGTCATATAGCGCTGGTACCCGGCGGCAAAGTTCCAATTTCCCGCGTCGTAATCAAAACGCATTGTATCCAATCCGCCCAGGTTATCGGCCCACGCGCGGTTTGATGTGGTCATTGAAAATCCCAAATTACCAATCTGGGTACGCGGCGCCGCAACATCACGAACACGCAAATCGCCCAAAACATCGCCCATATACAACCCACGACGCGATTGCGCGCCAACCGCAAATTCGTTTTTCCAAATACGCGGCATTGCCATTTCGCCATCAACACTTTCCAGTTTATCAAAGAACGGCGCACTGATGGTTGCCATACGCGGACTGAACGCCGACGATGTGCGGAATGTGGTGTTTGACGCCGCGCGCCAATATGCATTACCATTCGCGCCAACGATTTTACCACTGTTGTAATAATACAATTGCTTGTTCGGCGTCAGTGCACGTTCCAGGTTTATCAATCCATATCCATAAACATCCTTGAACGCGGCCAAATATTCATCCGCCGTGCCGATTTTATCGTTATATTCCGGTGGCAAACTGTACATAGCGCGCAGGTACGCAACCAGGTTAGCCTTGGTCATGCTGGTACCACTGTCGGTTGACCCCAGGTATGCCCCATCGGCCGTCAATGCCAACAAAGTAAATAATTTATCGTTTGTCATATATGGGAATGCCCCCTGGACCGCCGCAACCGCACCGGCCGCCGCCGCCGTTGCCATTTCTGTTGTTGGTCCCGCCGCCGCAAAGCACCACGGGTCAATACCACTGCCACCCGTGCCAGAACCCGCCACACCGCATTTACGCGACATATATATAACATCATCGGTCGTATCGTCCGTACCACGCGTATCGGTCCATGCCGACAGATATAATGGTCCATACGCACTGCCCGTGCCATTACCGTACCCATTGATGCCATCGATGGTGTCGGCGGCGCTGGTACCGGTGGTATGGCTGACCGCGACAACGGTCATAAACATGTGCTGTAAATTATTACCATACAACAACGGTGCATAGTTTTCAAATGTCGCATCCAATACAGTTGGTGATTTCCCATCACCCAATCCAAATTCAAACTCGCCCGCCGGGTTCACAATAATTGGCAATGTTGTATTATACATACCAAACAATGTATTCGCCGCCGCGCCCTCGGCCGTGGATTCATCCACGCCATAGCATTTATTTATCATATTTGCAAATACCGTTTTTTTATCGGTGCCCGAATTCAGATTAAACGCAACGTTCAACCCATCCATGGTCAGATACGACACCGAACGTGATTTTGGGTTCAACGCCGCATTTGCAATCGCCGCCCCGCCATGTGTACGCGCCAAAAGCATCGCACTGTAATTCTGGATATCGGCGGCCTTGTATTCTTTTTGTGTGTAAATATTATTGTTTTTTACAACATACACAGCGTCTGGTCGATTGCCGCCCGTGGTGTTCACATAATAATATCCATCGGTTCCAACATAAATTGCAATATCCGATACATCGGTACAATCATCGGCATTCGACGATGTGCATACGCCGCGCAACAGTTTACTGGACGCCGACAAATTAAACGTTTTCCCGCCAACCGTAATGGTCGTATTGTTTTCGGTTGTCCCGGTTGTTGCCAGTGACAATTTATATGTTTTACCATCAATTGTGATTGTGTCACCAATTTCCATTTGGTCGGTGGCACTGCCCGTGCCCTTGGCGACGGTCCCCATAACCGTGCCCGATGTTGGGTCCGACACATCGGTCCATTTATATCCGCCACCGGTGCGCAATACCGCCAATTGACCATTTGGGATAAAACCGTATAAATCACCGGTGCTGCGTGCACTGCCATTCCATCCGCCAATGATTTTGGCCAGCGCACTTTGATTTGCCGACGCAAATGGATTCATTGCCGTACCCGAACCAGACAAATCAAAAGTTCCTTTTTCTGCGCCCAAAACCACCGTGCTGTTTTCACTGGTCGGGTTATCATAGTTCAAATATTTGTCCGTGCGCGCCGTTTGTGCATCTGTTGCCGCCGTCAGACCGTATACAATCCCCTCGCCCCGGTCGGCCGAGCCCGACGGATTTATACCATTTTCGGTAATCAGCGATACCAACACAGGTTTCCCCTCGTACGAGGCCTTTTGCGGGTTGTTTGCCGTATCACGGAAAGTTGTTTGCCCCAAATACCCGTTTGCAAACGACGAATACCCATGCATCATCAGCAAATAATTCTGCATCGGGACCGTTATACCACCAGCGTCCCTATAATTATCTGGGTTATCATCTTCACCAATTTTTAGACGAAAATAGTTAAAATCCCATTCGTTAACCCCACCAACGGACGGATTCCATTTTTCCAAATTTGTGTTGTATGCCGCCGTGGTGTAATTTACCTTGCCATCAGATGTGAAAAACGCCGGTCCAACCGCGGTTTTGCCCGCCGCCGTTGCGCCCGATGTTTCGCCACCGGTATTGTCGTCGGTGTTGTGACTGCCCCCCGTGCTGGCATTACTGTTATCATTTCCCGGATCCAACACATCGGTCAATAACAATAACCCACCAACAACAACGGCGGCACCCGCCGCCGCCAATGTCATACTCTGGGCGGACGACAGCCCACCGAACAATCCACCCGACCCGCGGGTCGTGTTTTTGGATTTATAATTTCGAATTTGACGGTCACATTTTGATGCATCGGCACCATACATTTGCAAAATTTGTGCCGCCCGCACATCATTGTTCATCAACGCCGTGCACACGATAGACATACCTGTGGAATCCACAAAGTTTACATCGGCACCATTGTTTATCAATAATTGTACCTGTTGAATATCGGCATTTTTTGCCGCCGACAACAATTGTGCCGCGACCATAAATTCCGACGAAGCCGCGCGCGCCGCAAATGGCATCATGAATAATGAAAGCAGTAAAATTCTGATGTATTTCATATCAATTTCTCTCTGTACGGATACCATAGCACAGATTAAAATTATATGTCTAGTAAAAAAAGTCCGCATCAATTGATGCGGACCTGTTAAATACAACCGTATAAATTAGCGGGTTTTGGTGCGTGTTTCAACAACATAGTAATACGCGCCAGCAGACGCCTTGACATTCGGATTTGCAACCGGCGCAGTTTGTCCACCGATAATAATTTTACCCGAATTGTTGGCACCCGGTTTCAAATGGATTTCGTTTTCCGCACCCATTGATATAATCATATCGCCGCTGTTTGTGGTGCTGTCTTCCATAATAACGATATTTTTATACCCATTTGGTGTCACGGGCACTGGTGCTTCGACAGGCTGAACCAAAACAGTGTCGCGTACAATAACCTGTTCACGAACAACCGGTTTTGCCTTTTTATTGCCTTTTTTGCAGCCACAGTTTTTCACGCGTTTGCCATTTTTACAATCGGCCAATTTTTTCGCCGACGATGCCAACGAATCGTTCAAAACATCAATAGAATCATTCAGAACGATAATTGAATCCGCCTGAATTTTGTTTTCAATGCCCAATTCACGATTTGCGTTGTACAAACTGTCCATACGCGCCGCGTTGATTTTAATGATATTCGCCGCGTCGTTTAATTCTTGCTTGGTCTGTTCAGCGTCAGCATTTGACTTACTGGCTTTATGGCCCAAACAACTAGCCAGCACAATCAGTGCAATAGCGGTCGCGCCACCCCCAATCAATAATCCCTTGTTTAATCTTGTCATATTAGCCATTTCTGCTCCTTTTTTGTTCTGATGATAAAAATATAGGACAAAATATTTGTTTTGTCAAGTATTAAAATGATTTTTTTATTACACATATATTATATTGTCTTTTTCACTTGGCACGGGGCGTCATTTTTTGATATAATCGAGCCAAGAGAGAAATGAAAAAAAATACCTTATTTTTTATGGTCACGGGTTTCGCCCTGCTTTCCGGCGGTGCGCACGCGGCGACAAAATGTTCAATTGCGAATTTGACGCGTTGCTTGGATTCCGTATGCGCGATAAATATGTCGTCTAATCCGGCGGCGCGGTGCCAATATTGCGGCACATCTGGTGCCGGCGTGGCCGAGGCCACATCCGAAATGCGCAGTGTTTCGGTCGGCGCATCGGCAAAATATACCCTGACGGCCAAGGAATTAAAAAAGGCCCCCACCGAGCCGGGTGCCCGCTATGTTTGGGCAACCGCCGAATGTATGAAGCGCGTTGACGGATGCACCACCGACGATGTGACCGATAATTATGACAAACTGATTGAACAATCATGTCGCGCGGCGGGTATAACCGCCGAAATGGCGTCTTTGCGCGCGGCCGCCGCCAAACCGGCCAGCAAATCATCATGCCAAACCGACATTACATCATGCATTGTTGCCGCCACAAAATGCAACGCCGACTGGCGCGCGTGCAGTGACGACGCCGAATTTAATAAATTCTTTGCCGCGTGCAGTGTTGATGCCACCGGATGCGACGAATACACATCTGACATCCGCACAACATTGATTGCATCGCGCGACAACGCAATTAAAAACGCCGACAATGCGCTGGCCGGGATTGTTGCGGCATATCAATCGGCGCGTGAATCTAAATTGAATGCCGCCCAGGCATCATGCCGCGACAACGCGGGGCGCACCGCATGTATGGATATTGTATGCGAACGCAGTATGCCAAACAAATGCGCGGCCGGGTTTGAATCTGAAAAGACTATGGCGAATGCATTGTGCAAATTTTACGATGTGGCGTGTAATTTATTAAAGTGATGGTGCGAATGACAAAACTGAACAAAAATTTTAACAGTTTTATGCGCGGCACGGCCGTATCTGCGCTGTGTGCATTTGTATGTGCATCGGCATCGGCCGCGGTGGTTCAACGCGGCACCGCATCACGCGCGGCGCCTGCCCGCACCAGTAATGCCGCCGCAATCAAGGCCGCACAAACAACCGCATCAACCGCCACGGCCGCCACATCGGTTGCCGCCGAACCCGCGCCCGCCGTTGCCGTCACGCAACCCGCGGTTGCGGAAAAACCGGTCGTTGTCGCAACGCCAGAGCCAGAGCCCGTTATTATTGAAAACAAGGCCAATCAATTTGATGCATCGCTGCAATCGGCCAGCGTCACAAACACCGCGGCAAATGACAATAATTTGGCCGAAATGATACGGCGCCAACGTGCGGCATTGGATGCCGCCGATGCAACCGCAACCGCGGCGGCCGCCACGGCGAAATCAATTGCCAGCGGGAAAAACGCATGTGACGATGGACTGCGCGCATGTATGCAAAGCAAATGTGGCACCGATTTTACGAAATGCAGTGGTGACGACGACACCACATTTGGTATGAAATTGGATACTTGCCGTCGCGACACGACATGCACAGGCCACGAATATCAATTATTCACAACCGAAATTCGGGCCGACCGTGATATGAACGCGCGCCTGGCGTCATATAATCTCGTGCTGGATTGCGGGAACCGATACAACGATTGCATTTTGACCGAATGTGGCGACACATACTCCAAATGCTTGGGCAAAACCGCGGGTGACAACGCCATCAGCAAATGCGCAACCATTGCAAAAAATTGCACTGAATCAGACAGTGGTCTGGCCGCCCGCACGATGGAGGTTTTCGGCACCCTGCGCCAGGATGCCGAGGTTCAGGTCAAAAAAGACGAACAACGTTTGTATGACATCCGCGACAAAATGGCCGAAGTATGTCACCGTTTAGGTGCGTCGTTTGACGAACGCAGTTTCACATGTGTTTACACGGTTAATTTCTGGGCCGGCACATCATCAGATATACCATACGCATCGAAAAAAGCGTATGCCGGCGCAACATTTGATTGCACACAAAACTGGTTTGGCATTGATGTCACCACATTCAAAGAAAACGCATATCGCGCGACCCGCGAACAGAAATCGGCCACATCGGGTCTGATGGGGGCCGGCGTTGGTGTGGCGGCGGGCGCAATTACATCCGGCGCAATTAGCCGTGCGATTGATACTAAAAAGGCCGAAAACGCCGTGAAAAAGGCAGAAAAGCAAAATGCCGCAGCCGACGCGGCGGACAAGGCAGACAAAACCGAAAATCAATTGGTCAGGAAATCTGGCGACGCAGGCGATGATGGCGACGCCGGTAAAGAGCCCGCAAAAGCGCCCAACACAGATGATAAAGGCGCCACCAATGCCAGCACCCCAGGCACGACCGATGCAACAACCAAGGAAAAAACAGACACCACCCGCCATATAGAGACCCCAAAGATAGAAGCCCCCAAAAAACAATTTGGGATAGAGGCCGCCGCCAAGGCAGTTGTAGGCGAACGCAAATTGCCCATGCCAACCACAACATCAACGGGTTCCAAAACACCCACGAAAACGAATTTAACATTATCAGACGCGACAAAGTGATAAAATTTTTAACCGGAATTTTCGTTGTGTTCCTTTCCATGGCACGTGCCGCCGGGGCACCGTTCGCCGAAATAAACCCACTGATTGCCAACCAAAACGAATTAAAATCAGACGCCGTGGCATTGGATGTTGTTGCAAAACCAACGGCCGCCGCCCCCGATAAATTAGAATTGATCGAGGTCAAGGCCAAGGCCGGCGACTATTGCGTACCAACCACTAACCCAGCTGGCAAAGAAACCGCCAAATGGGAAAACAAAAATGGGAAATTGGTCTGCGTTATAACTGAATGCGTTGATGGGTACAAACTGGACAAAGACGCAAACAAATGCGAAAAAACAGACAAATTTAACAAAATAAACTGTATTGCGCCACGATACGAATGGGATACCAAGAAAGACGAATGCATTGATAAAGACAACACCAAATGTGAATCTGGTGACGCGAATGCCAAAACCGCAAAGTACAATTGGGACACCAAAACAAAAAAATTGGACTGTGTTATCAAGAGTTGCAAACGCGGATATATTGTTGACAATGGCAAATGTATTCGCAGTGACGGCGAATGCAGTGCGGAACAATTGGCCACATTGGAAAATGCAACCGCCGGCGAATTAAAGCGCGGCAAATGTCAACCAACCGCATGTGCCGACGGATATGAAACCAGCCGCGATGGCAAATCATGTGTTGCGGTTGTGAAAAAAGAGGATACAGAGAGTAAAGCGGATACACCCCAGGAAACCGACGCCGACAAATCCACTGACAAAAAAATCGAACGCGTCAGTGACGAAGAATTATCCGAATTACGTGACAATGCCCAGGCAATGCGGGACAAGGAACAATCCGCCGAAAACAAATTATTGGGCGCGGCTGGTATTGGCTCGGTCGGTATCGGCACACAAATGGCCGCATCGGCATTGGCCGAACAGAACGCCGACGATGCCGCACAACGCGATATGGCGGCGTACCTGGCCACATTCAAATGCGATTATGGCACGGGTATGAACATTACCGGTGGTCAAACCGATGTTGAATTGCCCGGTGGGAATGATTTATTTACACTGGTCAACGAATACAAAACACTGGCGGCGGATTTAAAGGTTCGCAAAGAATCATTGGGTCTGGCCCCGGGGATAGAATCTGAGACAATAATAGATGCGGCGGAAACGGGGCTGTATGACAATGCGGCAATTGGTAAAACGGGTGGTGCGTATGCATCGTTGGCACGCGCATTGAGTGATGAAACCAGTGACGACGCAAAACAAATTGCGGAACAAAAATCCGAAACGGCCAAGAAATTAAAGACGGGTGCAATCACCGCGGGCGTTGGTGCCGTGACAACGATTGCCGCCGATTTGGCCATAAATTCCAAGAATAAAAACAAAGTCGACGAAATAAAAAACAAATATAAAAACCAAAATTCCGATGCAACGGACGACGCCGACGATATTGAGGACGCCGACAAAACACCCGCACCCGAGGTTGAATCGGATACAGCGCGCGTTGGTACAGATTGCAAATCAAGCCTGAAAAATACCGAGCATGTAAAGGCCGCCGAATGGCAAAAGAAAAAAGTTGGCAAAAAATTGGCGTGTAAAATTACCGCATGCGACGACGGATATAATGTCAACACCACACTGAATAAATGCAAGGCGCAAAAATCCAGTACGGATGCCACAGACAATACGAAAATCGACACATGGGTCACCAAGGCAACGAATGCCGCCAAAGAAGCAGAAGACGAATTAAAAGAGATTGACACCGTATATAAAGCAATTACGGACGACGCCTTGGCCGCAAAAGTTAAAGTTCATTTGGACAATGCCGCCGCGGCCGCGGTCAATGCAACAAATGCTGCATCGGCGGCGGAAACTGCAAAAAGTAACAACGACATAACGGCCGCGAAAAAGGCCGCCAATGATGCCGAATCCGCGGCACGCACCGTCAAACAGGAATCAAAGAAGGCAAAGACAACCGCAGAACAGAAAAATAAAAATGATAAAGGGACCGAGCAGAAATCCCAACCCGAAAAAACAACATCCAACGAAAAACAGGCTGGCACGCCGTGCACGCCCGAGAATCCCGACAATGTAGACACCGCCGTGTGGAAACAAAGTGGCCGCCGCATGACATGCACAATTACAAAATGTGCGACCGGATATAAACAAAACGGGAACCAGTGTATTGCCCAATGTGGCAAAAACGAAAGCCTGGTCAACGGGAAATGTGTTGCAAAAAACACACAACAAACGGCAACAAATAAAACCGCAAAAAACACCAAGATTGACGATTACGAAGAATGCAAGGTAAAGATACAATCACAGTATTCATTTAGTTATAAAAACGATTCCAGATACAAGGAAATATTGGCCGTGAACCAAGAACGATCATTGACGGAATACAATGCAAAGTTGAACGAGAAAAACACAACCGAGAAAACCGGTGATTGCAATGGCACGGCCTATACATGCCATGTCGGCGACGCAAACAAGGATTGTGTCCCCGAGGCGTGTTGGTCACTGTACAAAAAAGGCGATTTATTTATTGAACGCGACAGTCGTGAAGCGTTCATAGATGAAAAAGCCAAAGAGAAATGTGGCGGATAATTTTTTAACCCCCGCCCCTATTTCCGTATACGAACATCCATTTGTTGTGATGGGAATTTGATTTTGCGTTTGGGCAATTCGTTATAAATCTGTTCCAACGCATCTGTGCCAACAGACGACAAATCCGAATATGCCGCCCAATATCGCACCGTCAATGTAATTGCATTTGTGCCCAAATCGCCAACAACAACCGTTGGTTCGGGTGTTGCCGCCACACGGGGGTCACGCACCAAAATATCCAATATTGCACGACGCGCCATTGATATTTTTGTGCCATACGCGACGTCAACAGTCAATTCGCCGCGACGCAATGTATCGGATGATAAATTCGTAATTTCACCATTTGCCAATGCGCCGTTTGGTAAAAATACAACCTGGTTATCGGCGGTGTGTATTTCGGTGGTAAACATTTTTATTTTCTTTACAGTGCCGCGCACACCGGTGGCATTCACAATTGTGTCCCCCACACGAAATGGTTTCAAAAATAATATAATTATACCGCCGGCGAAATTCTGCATTGTGCCCGACAGTGCCATACCCACCGCCAATGCACTGGCCCCCAACACCGCCACAATGGATGTCATTTGTACCCCAACGGTGGTCAGCGATATAATTATCACCAATATGCGCAAAATAATGTTCACAAACGACCCGATAAAACTGCGCAGCGATGCATCCAAATTTCGCCGCACCATGGCGCGCTTTATCGAATTTGCAATGCGCCCCGCCACCCACAGACCAAACACCAACACAAACACAGACATGGTCAATTTTATTGCAAAATGAACCGCGGTTTGTCCCAACGATGTTATTACAGATTCAAGATTTACATTACTGGCCAATGCGTGTACCTGGGTCATACTTTTATTCCTATGGTTAAAAAAAACGGGTCATACGACCCGTTTCTGTTTTACATTGTTATATCCTCGCATACCTCTTCGCCAACATTGGTCTTGCAATCGACCTTGCGGTTATTGTGGAACCAACTGACACTGCCGGATGTTTTGCAATCCTGTGATGTCGTCTGGCTGCAGATATGGCATATTCTGGTGTCACGACTGAACACTGCGCGTACGGTTTTGTTTGTGCCACCGCTGTCCAAAGAACCCGCCCCCAGGTATTTACCAGTGTTGAACGTCGCCCCCTTGGTAGATATAACGCCAGCACCACCCTTGGTCAATTCTTCGGTGGTCAAGCCCGCACCAACATCATAGCTGATGGAATACGGAGCAACCAACGGCGTGGACGCTTCGACACCACTGCCCCCGCTGCCACCGTTTTCAGCAATTTTCTGGCACATATACTGGGCCAAATCGGCCGATGCATTTTTGGTCGCATCAGAAATTGCCTCGTTCAGTTTTGCGTTATAGTTATCCTGGGCCTTGCGCAATGCGGCAACCGCAATTTGCATTTTCACCTGGTTCAGCAAGTTCGGAAAACGCGCCGATGTTTTTGCGCCGGCCTCGCCCGTGATTTGCGACAGGTCACGCCCATTGACACAGAATTGGATTTTCGGATCTTGTTCAATCATTGTAATTGTACGATTGATTGTTCCCGCAATGTTGTTCAATTCTTCTTCGATGGACGAGAATATACCCTCGGCATTGGCGACACCCGCGTTGCGTGTGCGAATTTCGGCCATATAACTGTTGACCCCGATTTCGCCCGGTGCCAAAACAGTTTCTTTTTCGCCAATCTTTTCAACTGTTTTGCCCGACGCATCGCCCATTTTGATGCTGCCGAATGAAATCATACCGGTCACACGATATGTCGTGCCATCTTTCTGGGACCGCAACGAACCCGTGCCGATTGTGTCGTCGGCCGCAAATTTATTACAGTCGGTTGTGCTGCCACAAATTTCGGTCATTTTTTCGTCGACTAAATTCTGGCACTGTTCCATGGCACTGTTATCAATGTTCAGATACAACCCCATCAACATGGAATCCAAATCATCCATCGAGAATTTCGGGTTGTTCGCCTTGCACACGACCAGGCTGTCAACCGGGCAAATATCGTGGATGTAATTGTAATCCATACCAATACAGTTCGAGAAATCGGCCCCGCAACGCGTGTCGGCGGTAAAGCAATCTTTGACCTCTTGGGTACAGGCGTCAACACGCATAGCGGCCAATTTATCGACCACATATCCCCAAATCAACGGTTCCATACGTTCGCACGGGTCAATTTCAACCTTGCAGAAACTGCGCGCCATATCTGGGCGAGACAAACACGCATCCATTGTTGCGGTGCCCTTGCCCACAATATCGTCCTTACACGCATTTTGGATACATGTTGAAATGCTGTTCAAGCACGATTGACGGAATTTTGATTCAACCTTGGATTCCGCAATTTTTATTGTCGGCGCGGCCTCGCGCAGGAATGCCGGCCATACCTGGTCACGCACGGCGACGCATTGGTCCAAAACCTTTTCACAGATAATGCGTTTTGAATCCAGGATTTCCATGGTGGAATCGGTAATATCATATTTGTTTACCGTTGCGACCTTGGTCTTGGCGGTGCTGACCGCTTCGTTATTCTGCATATTTTCAGATGCAATGGTGCCAACACAATTACCCCAGTCACTGTCACATGCATCTTTGGTTTGCATACATTTTTTGAATTCGACCATACATGTTCCCAAATCGTACTTGTTCGCCGATTCAAAACTTTCTTTTAAAGCGGTGCGAACCTCGCCCTGGGCGGCGGTCAATTCCTGTTTCGCCGCGGCCATTTTTGTGGCCAATGTGTTTTCATATCCCTTGCAGTCCGATGCAATTTGACGCGAATACATTTGTGTTAAAAATGGCAAATCTTTGGCACAGTTATCGGGGACTTGGACCTCGCATATCTGTTGCGCGGCATCATACAATTCGGCACCAGTTTTATCGCCAATGTTGCCAATGCTGCTGAAAACATCGTCCTCTTCGTCCTCGTCATCATATAACGTGGAATTAAATAAATCTTCTATCTCCTTCTTTTTCTTTTCGGCCTTGGTCAATTCACCCGCCGCCAATATGTTACCATCCTCGTCATATTTACGGGTACCGGAAAACACAATATCCGCATCGGCGCCGGCCTTGACCTTTTCAACCTCTTCGGTGCGAATACGCGCGGCCTCTTCCAATATAGATTGAATTTCGGCAAATTGCTTTTCATATTTTGCACTGTCATCACTGCATGAACAACTGCCCCCGTTGGTGTTGTCGGCAATACAGAACTGGTCCATACATCCATAGTACGCGTCATAGCACGCCTGGTCATACAGGCCCGTTGCCTGGGTTTGGCTGCGCACACTGGTACCCTTTTGTATGGCGGATTGTTTGCCCGATTTTGTCGACGATGTTTTCGCCGCAAACGCGTCAGGCGCCCCCAACATGGTTGCACCACATACCAACGCCGCACAAATTTGTTTCCAATACAAGTGCATTTTCTCTCTCCTCTGCTCCGGTTCTTTTACATATTTATGTCTTCACAGGACTCTATTTCCTGGCAATAGTCTTTCTGGTCAGACGCCGCCATTCCGGCAAACGCCCCACCAACCGCACCGACGACACCGCCAATGGCCGTGCCCCATCCCGGTGATATCATCGTGCCGGCCGACGCACCCGCCGCCAGACCACCAGACAATCCCTTGACCGCCGCGGTACCCTTGGATTCGCCACCGGTTTCGCAAACCTGTTGCATACGGCACACATGGCAATTACGCAACGACGGCTCAAATGACACACTGCGGATATAACTGTAATTCTGGGACGATTTATCCGGCGATTCAACTTTGTATGTATTCTTGCAATTCTCTTCGGCCGCGGCCAAATCTTGTTTGCGTGACAGTTCCGCAATCTTGGATTCTAATTCACGCATAGCGCGATTTTCCGCACCAATTTGTGCAATCATCTTTGCCGTGTTAAACACGCTGGTTCCCAATGAATCTTTGCCCTTGGGCTTTTCACCATCTTGACATGCGGCAACCGTTTTATCTTGTTCAAATTGTTTAAAGAATTCATCCACCGATGCGGTCGCATTTGCACGAACCGTTTCACGCAATTCGGCCAATCCGGCCTCGGTATCAGGAATTTCAACCAACGATGCAACTTTCGTGTCGGTCGGCAAACACGACATATCGGTTCCGCATACGCGGCCCAATTGTTCACCGAAATAGTTTATGCAACCCTGCATCAACTGGTAATCCATTTGCAACAAAACAGCCTGGACAATAATGTCAAATTGTGTTTCGTTTTTGCACGATGGGTACATATCCTGGGGACACAATGCTGCAATCTCGGTCGTTTTTTTCCCAACGCATTCTGGCGCAGTAAAGTTTTCACCACATTTGTCCTGTAAACATTTATCAATATCGTTCTGGCAGAACCGCGTACGCAAATATCCCAATTTATCATTTATGGTCGCCTGGATGCCGGGGATTTTTTCTTCGCATTCGGTAATGACCGGGCAAATTCCAGCCGCAACATTCACATCGGTCAAACATGCCGAATTGGTTGCGGTGCTGCACCCATCTTCCAAACAGACCTGAATACGCGCCAAACATGTCGCGCGGTAATTTTTATCGGCATATTTTTCGGCATCAACCAAAATGCTTTCCGATTCGGCCTTCCAATCCTTTAATACCGTGTCACGCACCGCCATACATTGGTCCAGCACGTTTTCACACGCATTTGAACGACGCCCCAACAAATCGGCATCCAAACAGTTTTCAAAATGCGAACCACATCCGCCCTTGTCCGAAATGCACGATTTATACGCCAACAAGCATTCGCCACGATTGTATTTGTTGGTCGTATCCAGCATCTCCAATCTGGCCTTGCGCACGGCCGATTCGGCGGTGCGTTTGTTCGCGTTTGCGTTTATTTTTTGGTCCGCCAGATATGAATCAAACGATTTGCAATCGGCAATAATCTGACGCTGGTACAACATTTCTTCCATTTCAGATTTCGTGCCACACGCCTGTAATGTGTCGGCACAATATTCCGACGCCATATTGTACAGACTGTCACCAATGTCGACATCTTCGCCAACACTGCCGTCTTCGTCGTCGTCATCGCCACTGTTCAACCAATCAAAGAAGTTCAAACCAGACGCCTGCGAACTTTTCTTGGCGGCCTCGCTCTCGCCAAAGACTAGTTTAGCCTTGGCCCCCAGTTGTTCGCGCTCTACCCCCTCGGTATACAATTTGTCTGCGTCGGCCTGAATTTGTTGGATTTCTTGAATCAATGATTTTGAACGATTTATATTATCGGAACACGCACAACGCAGCCCCTCGGATTCATCAAGCAAACAAAACGCATCCATACATTCACGATATGCCTCGCGGCAATTCGCACTGGCCGCGGCGGGCGCAGATGCCGCCGTGGTGGCGGCCGTCGCCGTTGTTGTATTGGTTGTCGTTGTGGTCGTGGCCGCCGGTGTCACGATTTCCGCGCCATCTGTCGCGGGCGTTGTGGCGACGGGTTCCGCCACCGTGGCATCAGATTCCGTTGATGCGGATGCGGCACCACCACCCGTTGTTTCGGCCGGGGCCGCAGTGGTCTGTTTTTGCACACTTTGTGGTGCACGCCCCGCCGCCGCCGACATACGCGTCACACCAACACGAACATTATTCGCATCGCGCGGCGCCCCAAATGCCAGGCCCGGCACAGCGCACAACAAAGTAAAAATAACACCCAATTTCATGAAATCCACCCTACATTATTATGCCTAATTTTATCAAATGTCGGCGTGCGGTGCAAGTGCTAAAAACAACTTGCAATTTTTTATGCAAACCGGTATTATATTCCCCAGAAAATCTATGAATAATCCAAGGAAAAACCATGGCAAAAGATGATGTAATTGTATTCACTGGCACGGTCGAAGATAAATTGCCAAACACTATGTTTCGTGTAAAATTGGAAAATGGTCACGAAATTTTGGCAACCGTGTGCGGCAAAATGCGCAAGGCACGCATCTGGGTCAACGTTGGCGAACGCGTACGCGTTGAAATGACGCCATACGATTTGGACAAGGGCCGCATAACATTTGTTGAACGAAACCGTCCGACGGGCGATGCCCAAAACCAATAAACAAATCCCACAAACTGTGGGATTTTTATTTGCAAAAAATTGTTAAAATTCCGTTAAATATCCCTTGCCCTGAAAATCTGATTTTTGCTATCATCAATCAACAAGGATGAGAAAGATTTTGCTTTTTATCGCCACAGCGTGCGCGTGCATTGGCTTTGCCGATGCCGCTGTTCGTGATGCGACCAGTATAAATCGCACACAATCAACTGGTGCTACGGTCGCACGTACGGCAACATCACCATCCGCCGCCACGCCCCAGCGCACCACAAACGGCGCACGCACCGCCACAACAAACCGCACCACCGGCACATCGGTTGCCGCGCGGGCCGCCGCGGCCAAAACCGTATCGCGCAGTGCCGTATCCGCGCCCACACAATCATCACGCAGTGCGACGCAACCCATAACCAGCGCACGCGCCACCGCGACCAAAACCGTATCGCGCAGTGCAACCGCGCCCGCACAATCATCACGCAGTGCGACACAACCCATAACCAGCCCGCGCGCCACCGCGACCAAAACCGTGGTGCGCGCGGCATCAAACCCAACAGTATCGGGTACGGGAACAAAAACATTTGGCACGGGGTACAACGCATGTCGTGAATCATATTTCACATGCATGGACCAATTCTGTGCAAAACAAAATGAAAGTTATCGTCGGTGTGTATGCTCGTCAAAACTGAGTGAGATACAATCGCGCGAACGCGCCCTGGGCAATGCGGCCGACCAATTACAGAATTTCAAGGATTTGAACATTGATGCAATTACCAAGACCGGGGCCGAGGTCACAGCGATGTTGACCGAAACATCAGGCGAAGCAGTCGCCGCCCGTGCCAAGGATACATCTGCATCCGCACAACAGTTGGCCGGTATCAGCGATGTGTTGAACAAGACTAAAAAATCATCCCTGTCAACCGCCGGTACATTGGACATTGCGGGCGACATAAATGCAATATGGTCAACAACGGATTTGGCGGGCGGGACCAATATTGCCAACCTGACTGGGGAATCATTATACAACGCCGTTCACGCACAATGCGTAGATTTGGTGGCGGATAATTGCGCATCACAATCTATATTGGATATGGTTGTTGCGGCATACGGAATGTACATTGAAAACGATTGTACGGCATTGGTGACCGCACTGGATAAAAAATTGGTCAACGCAAACAGCACTATACGCAGCACCGAACGCGAAATGAACAACGCGCGTCTGGAAAATTACAACAACCACAATTCGTCGTCAATCAATGATTGCGTTGCATTGGTTCGCGCAGACATAACCGCAAATACCGCATGCGGGACGGACTATGTGCACTGTTTGGATACAACGGGTCGCTATTTGAACTATGACACGGGCGAACCGATTTATTCCGCGAACTTTTTCCAATTGGGCAATCAAATTTCTTTGTCGGGCGATGTACTCACCAATGCAACAAACCGCAATATCGTTTCCGAATTAAACCGCCGTCGTGATTTTGCCGCGGCCAGTTTGGACACATGTCGCGATTTGGCGGACGATGTATGGAACGAATTTATGCGCCAGGCCATCGCCGAAATATACCAGGGCCAACAAGAGCGCATTCGTACGGTAAAGAATGAATGTCTGGAGGTTGTGAACGCATGCTATGACGAACAAAGCAAACAATTAAAAGATTTTAGCAATATCAAAGACCAATTATTGATTGGTTCGCGTCTGGAATTATCCGAGGAATTATGCAGTGAAAAATTAAACGCATGCAGTAATTTGTATGGCGGCTCGTCCGATGGAATGCAATTGTTGCTGGATGCGATGCACGAATTGACCGATCAAAAGATTGCCAAGGAATGCCGCGCCACATTGATGGAATTTACCCAAGATATATGCCGCGTGACCGGCAATGACACTTTGCACAGTTATCCGTATGCATGCCGTACGTATGCCCCCGGGGAACAACGGTACGCAATGATACCCAAATGCAATTCTGTATTATCCGTCGCCGCATCTACTAATTTATATGACTCGTGCTATGACTTTGACATTTCGACCAGTGGCACCCCAAAAGTGACGTGGAAAAATAATACTTATGGCTCCTGTACAACCGGAACATCATGTACACGCACAATATATATGGGCAAAGAAAGAGATTATTTCTGCCAGAAGAAAAAAGTTTATACCAAATGCAACACAGACTACTATCTGTGCGGGCACCAATGCCGACCATGCCCAGCGGGGTATACTTGTGCCGGTGGTACGGAGGAGCCCAAGTCCAACGATGAAAACGGCGACGCGATTGCATCATGCGGGACCAGTTATCCGGGCAGTTTGTATCAAAAGGTTATACGTTATGCCATGCAGGTTTGCGTCCGACCATCGGAATCAACCGCCGATGATTATGTATTGCCAACCACCGTTATGGAAGATGTAAATGTTGTAATGGATTCTGTACGCAGCGACATGTCAAAAAGCCTGGCCGCCGAATGTGAACGTTTGGGCGGTATCTGGGTTGCCGACCCGTGGAAAGATACTGCCGGTGGTGGCAGTGGCAAACACGCCATCACGGGTGACGAATTGTTCACAGAATTCTATACCGAAACCAGTGCTAACAAAGAATGGGGATATTGCCGCAAATAGCAAACACGAATATCATTTGCGATAACGACAAAAATTTGATAAAATACACACAACGCGAGAGATTTTGATATGAAAAAATATTTTTTAATTTCGGCCTTGTCAATGATATGTGCAAATGCATTTGCGGCGGTTCCATGGTGGCAACAACCAACAATATGCCGGTTTGATCCGACAAATTGCTATCCCACAATGGGCGCCGGTTTTGACAAGGGGCTGTGGGACACGGACAGTAAATGTTGGGGGCTGAAAATGGTATGCCCGGCGGCGTTGTCCGCGAATCCATCCGACCCGATGGCAATCAGTCGCCGCGACATTGAACGCGGTATTGGAATCAAACGCGATTTTGACACGGCCGTATTAAATGGCGACTGTTTTGGTGCACGCAAAACCACGGCCAACGGCACAATGGCATCTGTGAATGGGAAATTTGTGAATGTTTGGTGCGCGGGTGTATTGGATAACGCCGATGAAGAATTACCAAACGGCGAAATCACATTCGGTGCACAGCCAACGTGCGAAACATTGGCGCGTGACGGGTATGTTGCGGTTGTGAACAATCGCTGTTTTGGGAAATATTTTGATGATACCGAATATTATATTGAATGTGATGGCGGCGCAACAACGCCAAATCGCCTGATTATATTAAACGGTGCCGACCCCAGCAGTGCCCAGGGTGCAACCCCGGCGGATAAATCTGCGGCCGACGCAATGTTTAATAAAATGCTGGGCACATCGCAAAAGCAACATAAAAAATATTTCAAATAAGAAATAAGAAAAATGCGCCAACGGCGCATTTTTTCACTACATCACTGTATCACTAAAACACTCTCTACAAAAAACTTGTCCCCATTTGGGGACAAGTTTTTTGCATCAGAATTCATATCTGAATTTTAACATACCGGTTTGCGAAGTGTAATCTTCGTGCAAATCCAAATCGTAATTCAGCGAGATTTCCACCCCGTTATATTCCGCGGTCAATCCGATACCGAATTCACCACCAAAGCGGGACAACCGGTCGCCATCCACAACATACGCCGCCGCCCCCGGCATTGTGACGGTGGACATCGCACGGTCAGACACGAAATCGTATGTCGCCGCCGCACGTAATTCTGGGAACCAGTGAACAGCCGCCCCATTTTCAATTGCAAAGCGGTATTTCACCCCCGCGACACCGGTCAAGAAATCTGTATCATCGCCATCAACATGCGCCAAACCGTTGTTATACGAATCCTGGGCCACATGCAGATAACGCACGCCGGCCTCTGGTGTCACACCGGACGCAAAATCGTATCCAGTCATCGCCTGGGCACCAAACGCATTGACATCATAATCTGATTTCAGATTGACCCCAAACGCGTCGTGCGAACCAGTATATTTTGACATTGTATAATTCAGTGTCGCATTGATGTACCAATCACTTGGCTTATACTGGGCATACGCAAATATGCTGTTGCTGTCAATTTCTGTATTACGGCCATCATCGGCATTAATATCAGAATGTCCAAACGCATATCCCAGACCAATCGTGTACTGATTATCAACCAGCGCATCAATACCCGCCGCGATACCACGGGTGTATCCGTTAAACTGGCCATTGAATTTTGATTTGTTAAACATGCCCTGGGCCCATACGCCATAATCAGCATTGATGTCGCCACCATTGCGACCCATTGTCGGCATGCCCGACATACGGTTCGCCGCCATTGTCGCGACCTGGCCCTGGACAGATTGTGCCACCGATTGCACAACCGGTTTATTCATTGGGTTTGCGCGCGCGGTTTCGCGTTCAACATATTCGGTATCGCCATCACGCAATGCCTGTTGCACGTTCATTGACGCAATATTGGCCAATTCATTGTTGCTGTTGGCCAGGCCGGCAACCGTTGACGCCGCCGTATCGGTCAGACCGGTATCCGCCGCAATTTTATCCACGGACTTGGTCGAAATGATGACCCAACCCGTGCCCAAATCATCTTGGGCAACGTCATAGATTGTGCCCGCATCAACGATGGTGTAATTGACGCCCTCGTTAAATATTTTGTATGTGCCGGTTGTCGCAACGGTCAGTGATACGCGTCCCGTTGTTGCACCGTCGGCATACGTATTCGCCAACAATTTACCATAGTTGTTTGCATCCACAATGGTCAAACCAACCGTCCCATCCAAATACAGCGTGCCCTGTTCCACGGTCGCCGTGCCGATGTTCAGTGTCGCACCATCCGCAACCGTCAATGTGCCCGTGCCGGCGATTCCGCCATCGATGGTCGTTGTGCCACCCGCCACGGTCAGCGCGCCCATATTGTGAATATCATTTGCCACGCCATTTGCAGTATTCCCGGCAAAGACATTGTTTCCATCAAACGTTAATTTTCCAATTGCTGCATTGAATATAGCCCCACCATCTTTGCTGGCAATATTACCAGTAAATGCGGAATCAGCAATCTGATTTATACCTTCGTTATAAATTGCACCACCACTATTTTTGGCAATATTATTTTCAAAGCTTGTATTTGTAATAAAGTTGTTATGCGCGACACCATCGACAGTCGAACCAACAAATCCATTCCAAATTGCCCCACCATCACCGAACGAACCGCTGTTATAGTCGTTTATATTACCATTGTCGGCCCCAGCATCGGCAACATTGTTCTTAAACACAGTATTTGCAATGGTCAACCAATGACCGTCTTTGTTTTGTTCGTTGGTTGCATCATCGCCACGCGCCAAGCCCTCTGTGGTATTCGGACGTGTTGCAATGGCACCACCAATACTTGCCAGATTCCCATCAAAGATTGTATCTGCAATATCAACCTTGCCATGACCACCGATTACAATTGCACCACCACCATCACCGTTCGCCGTTGTATAGTTTCCTTTGAACATACTGTTTGAAACTGTCAGGAATTTATACGCGCCAATTGCACCGCCAACTTCGGCACTATTGCTTGTAAACTCTGATCCCTTTATGTCTATATGTCCATCATCTGGATTCCATACCGAAGATATTGCACCGCCGTAATTTGCACCATTGTTTTCCACAAAAATGGAATCATTAATTTCAATATTTCCATCTTCTACATCTATGGCGCCCCCCTTTTCCGTGGCAATATTTTTCCGGAAAATCGTTTTGTTCGCTGTCAATTTTCCACCATAATTAACGATTGCACCACCCAAATATGAAAGGTTATTTTCAAACAATGTACCTTCATTAATGTTTACCGCCCCACCAAAACTGAACAATGCGCCACCGCCAGATAAACTGCCATCTTCAGCAATAGCCGTATTCCCAATAAATTTCGTATTATTGCCAATATTCAATGTGCCACTGTTAACAATTGCGCCACCAATATATCCGGATTTATTGTTTGAAAAAATTGAATTTGAACCAACCGTCAAAGTTCCATCAACACTTGCAACCGCACCTTTGCCGGTTGTTGTATATCCATCATATACCTGACCCGCGGCCAATTCCATAGTTTCGCCGGTTTCAACTTTTATTTGTGTTTTCTCATCATCGGCCGATGCGCCACCGATAACAATCATGGTTCCAGCCATGGCAATAAATGCATGTTTCAACACGGCACGATATGCCGCGGTTAATTCTTTGATTGCGGTTCGGGATAGTTTCATTTGAATCCTCCTTTCATTGTTTTCAAATGTCGGCGTTGGCCTACATTGATTTATACCACCCACGTTAATATATGCAACAGGAATTATTTCTGTCACAGGTCAAAAATTAAGAACCGCCAAGAAAATTGGCGGTCGGGGATTTCAACAAATCATATATAGGAATGACCCCGCCGGTTTTCGGGTTGCCCCTGTTATATAACCGGCGGATCCCCGACCATAATGGTGGGGTACATACAATAAATGGCGCAAATTGCGCCGCTTTACTGTGCGGATTTGACACGTGCATCGCGCGTATCACCTATTTACAGGCTTGTTGAAGGCCCCGAACCCAAATCCCTTTGGATTCATGTTCAGTATAACCAGCGTAAAAATAAATTGCAACAATAAAAAATACCACGGGGATTTTGTTCCTATCAAAATTCAAAACTTCATCACTCTATCACTTACTCACTTTATCACTAATAAAAAACGGGGCGATGCCCCGTTTTTTATGACAGTTTATGTATTACCAAACCGCTGCGCAACTTTGGTTCAAACCATGTTGTCTTTGGCGGCATAATGTTGCCAGTGTCGGCGATGTCAATAATCTGGCGCATGGTGACGGGATACAATGCAAACGCCGCAACCATTTCACCCGAATCGACACGTTTCTGCAACTCGGCCAATCCGCGAATACCACCAACGAAATCAATACGTTTGCTGGTGCGCAAATCGCCCAGGTTCAAAATTTTATCAAACACCAAATTCGACAGCACGGTCACATCCAACACGCCAATCGGGTCGTTGTCGTTATATGTGCCCGGCTTTGCCGTTAAACTGAACCAATGACCGTTCAGATACATGCCAAAGTTGTGCAGTTTTGTCGGCTTGTAAATTTCTGTGCCCATATCGACAACATCGAATGATTCCGACAATTTTGCCAGAAATTCATCCGGCGTCAATCCATTCAAATCGCGCACCACGCGGTTATAGTCAATCACGTGCAATTGCGATTCTGGGAATATCACAGCCAGGAAATAGTTGTATTCTTCGTTCCCCGTATGATTCGGATTTTGCGCGCGTTTTTCCGCGCCAACGCGTGCAGCCGCGGCCGTGCGGTGGTGACCATCGGCAACATACATCGCCGGGATTTTTTTGAATATTTCGGTTATATGCGCATTGATTGCATCATCTGTAATTGCCCAGAATTTGTGACCAAACCCGTCGGCCGCAACAAAGTCATATTCCGGTGCGTGCGCGGCGACCCAGTCGGCGACAATCTTGTTCATTTCATCAACATCGGGATACGCAAAGAACACCGGTTCAATATTCGCGTTCTGGATACGAACGTGAATCATACGGTCGTCTTCTTTGTCCTTGCGCGTCAATTCGTGCTTTTTAATTTTGCCAGACATATAATCATCAACATTTGCCGCGGCAACCAAACCATACTGTGTGCGACCGTCCATCGTTTGGGCATAGATGTAATACATTTCCTTGGGGTCCTGGACCAGCCAGCCGCGATCCTGCCACAGTTTGAAATTTTCCACCGCTTTGTCATATACGGCCTGGGAATGTTCATCGGCAATCGGGTCGAAATCAATTTCTGGTTTAATAATATGCAACAGTGATTTTTCACCGGCCTCGGCCTTGGCCTCGACCGAATTCAGGACGTCATACGGACGCGACGCAACCTGGTCGGCCAATTCTTTGGGTGGGCGAACACCGGCAAACGGTTTGATTTTCATGTGCTTTCTCCTTGGGTTAATTTTATAAAAATTACCCAAGGATTATAGCCGTTTTAATAATAAATAAAAGACAATTATTTTTTATTCTGCAACCGCAGTCACGGTGACATCTGTTTCCACCACAATCGGTGCGACATAGTCAATTTGTGCGGGCATAATTGTCGGACGCTTGTTCGTATCCAGCGGGTGTGTCTGGAACGCAACCGCGCCAAAATCAATTGCCGACATATCAATTGAACGAACCGTGCGATCGTACATGGTGTGATAATAAATCACCATATTTTTCAAATCGGTTGCAATTGTCCACTGGGTTGCCGATGGCATATTTTCGGGCGCACGTCCAACCGCGAACTGGACACCGGTTGGCACATCAAAGTTATTCAGAATATGAAACGCCTGCATCGCGGAATCAAATGTGTTTTCTTGTTTCAGCGAATACGCCGACAAGAACGATGCACGAACGAATCGCGATGGCGGTGTAAAATCACCCGGCAGACCGTGGAAACCACTGCCCGAACCAAACGCAGTCAATTGCACACCGTTTACATCAATCGGCCCCGCCGTCCCCGGCGCCAAATTCACATAATTATTCAAATTGGTTTTCTGCCACGGGTATCCCGGCGCATTGGTCAGCACGCCCAATGTACTGTCATAAAACTGGGGGATGCCACCAACGATTTCCAAAACGACCTGGCGACCACTGGGTTCGGTAAAGCGCCAGTGAACCGTGTCGGCACGCGAATCAATATTTATCACGCGCACGTTTTGCAGCGCATTACGCACATCGTCAATCGTTGCGCAATTTGCCAGCACCCACGACACCAACTGTAAATCACCAATGGACTGGTCGCGCATCGCATCATCATACGGTTTGTATTCGCCGTATTTTGGAAAATAGAACAACGCCGCAGACAGACCAGCCTCGTTCGTGCCATCTACGATAAATTCGGCCTGCTCCATCCCCAGACCGACATATCCGTATTTTGCGGTATATTGCATACCGCCCGGCGCATTGTTCGGCAATATGGCCGTCTGGACCTGGCCACGTGGGACAACAATGTAAATATTGTCCATTTCTTCACGGGACCAATCAATTGTACGTGCGACAACGACACCGCCGTCGTCGGATTTCAATGTGATACCCGTACAGGCATCCGCATTGTTTGCAGCCACCAATGGCATTGCCACCGCCAGCGCGAATAATATTTTTCTCGTTTCCATACCAGCATTATGCGCCCGCCCCGCCCCCGATTCCACAGGAGTGATTTCCCCGCCCCATCCGGCGACCACCCGCGACCGTATGCCCACGTGACGGCGCCCCAGAAAATTTTTGATTGCAAAACCACAAAATGCATTATATAATGCGCACCGCATTGGGGCATAGTTTAACGGTAGAACTCCGGACTCTGACTCCGTCAGTGTTGGTTCGAATCCAGCTGCCCCAACCAAAATTCAAACGCCCCACACGGGGCGTTTTAATTTTGGTCGTGGTCGACGCAGTCCAACCACATGACGCCAGTCATTTGGTTCGACATAAAGCAGACGAGAACAAGTGTCAACGAAGTTCGAGTCGTTGCGAATGCCCCGCAGGCACAACTGTGCCGAGGAAATCAGCTGCCTACCGATAAAATACAAATTTAACCGGCCTTGTGCCGGTTTAATTTTTGGTTGGGTTTTCTGGAGGCAAAACCAGTTGGTTCGACTATGAGTTGACGTTTGCAAACGACAGTGCCGCAAAGATCTATTTTTCATTTAAGGCAATTCTGTTACAATATCTATATTAGTTTGTTTTTGTCTTAAATATTTGTCTATTTGCCGATTTATACATTGTTCAAACGCAACAGCTATTTCTCCATTATGATCCCCTTTAATTTCTTCGGGGATTTTAAGAGAAATGAGTTTAGTTCTTACCTTATTTTCTTCTATATCTAAACAGAATCTGTTGTTTTCTAAATATGAAAAAATTCTAAATTCTCTGCTGTGTCGCGGTATTTCTAAAAACCACGGATTTTGTGCAACAAATTTATCATGAAATTTCTTAAAATCCTCTTTTGATATCTCACCTGTCCAAAATTTCCTTTGTGTTTCGTGATATTCTAGCCCTGAAACCCGACCAGAGTAAACCGTTCGTTCCGAAATGTATGAATTGTATTTTTTAGAAAAATACGTTCTCTTGGGAGATTTTCTATTACCATATACATGGTCATAATCTAAACAATACTTTTGTAAAGAGTGAACTAATTTATCAAAATTTGCCTTATATAGATCTTTTTTCATACATCATCCACCATTTCTACCATACCGTATCAACATAAAACATATCTGCGGGTTGTCCCAGTAACTGAATGTCAAATTTCAAACTTGGTTCCACCATCGTGCTGGCGTTATGGATTCTGAACGAGATGGCCCAACCGTTATCCATTGTCAAATTCACAGTGGTTTTAGAACGCTCCTTGAAACATAATTCTATGATTCTTGTTGGCAATTTAATTTTTGGAATTATTATCTGTGGCTTTACACTGTCCGTTGCTTGATTCAAAGTTCCGTGTATATTAAACGGAATAACAGTAGTTTTATGATTATTATGATGTATCAACTTGTAATAATCCTTGCCATCCGACCCCAGCAAATATTGGATTATTCCTGCAGTTATTTTTTTAGAATGAGTTTCAAACAAATTTCTAAACTCGTCAATAAACGCTTTCAACAACGGGACATAGACAGTATCTTCTTTATCTGCAACCTGATTCCATTGATACCCTGAATGTTTCAGTGCCGTCAAATAATCGAATATCGGATTTATTGCGTTAAAGTACCCCGCCGAACATGGCACACCAAACCACATTGCACCAAAATCAATATGTGGCGACAACCTGGAATGTTTAAGAGCCGCATGGTTATGTTTCACAGATATACCTATCTCCCATTTAATAGATCTGCGAATGATAATAATATCTCTGATATCACCCGTCCGTG
>CAKQGH010000009.1 GCA_934232895.1 uncultured Alphaproteobacteria bacterium | reverse complement strand
GTTGCGGAGTGTGGATTTGAACCACAGACCTTCAGGTTATGAGCCTGACGAGCTACCGGGCTGCTCTACTCCGCGATCGGATGTGGCGTATTATATAGCATTATATTCGTATGTCAATTAAAAATTAAAAAAACACCGGTTTACTGGGGCTTTTTCATTTATAAATGGATTTTTGTTTGTCTTTCATATTTTGTTTTGTTGTATTGCCGTGGTTTGGTGTGGGATTTTATGCCCATATCCGCCTTGAAATATCGTTTTTTTATTGCTAGAATCAACCGGAAACATCAAGGGTATTATATGAATAAAAAATTTAGAAAGTTGTGGAAATCGTTTTGGGAACCTGTTTTGCATTTATCAATCATTCAATGGATTATTGCCGGGTTCATGGCGTTATGCATTTGGTTTATTTATTTTACATCGCGTAAAAAAATAACTAATTATGGCGTGTTCAAGAAATATCGCCGTCGTCCGGCCATATTCGTGTTTTGGCATGGGCGCAGTATGATGTTATCGCCAATTATATGCATTGGTGGTATGCGTGCGTATGCGGTTGCATCACGGCACAGTGACGGTCGCATGATGGCAAAGTTGCAACACCTTTTTGGATTAAAACCAATTTACGGCAGTACGTCTGATGGTGGAATTTCCGTATTGCGCCAGGGCGTGCGTATATTGCGTGATGGTCGGTATTCGTTGTGTATTTCGCCCGACGGTCCCGGCGGGCCATCGTTGCGTGTCCAAGATGGGGCGCTGTATTTTGCAAAAATGACGGGCGCACCGATTATACCGGTATGCTTTTCATCGTCGCATGCGTGGTTTCAAACGCGATGGGACCGGTATTTGGTCGCATTGCCTTTTTCCAAAATAACTTGTAGAGTTAGTGACCCGATATTCATAGATTCCAAGGCCAGTAAAGAGGAATTTGAAGCGGTTCGGCACAAGATAGAGGATATTATGGTGCGCCAGGTTCGCGAAATGGATGCGGAATTTGGTTTATTCCAGGTTGAACAAGACCAGACGGCCAGCGAATTCAAACAAAAAATTCGCGATGCGCGCAAAAACAAGAAAAAGAGCAAATAGCAATGAAAACACCATGGTGGTTTTTGCATAAAACACTGATGTCATTTTTATTGTGGCCGGCGTCGTTGGTTTACTATGCGGCGTCACGCGTGGTGTATTTGGTGCGGCGGCGTCATGCGTATGTATCGCGGCGGCCGGTGATATGTGTTGGAAATATATTTGCCGGCGGTGTTGGTAAAACCCCCATAGTGCGCGAAATTGCAATGCGGATTGATGCGCCGGTTGTTATGCGCGGGTATAAAAAAAGTGCGAATACCGGAAACGCCGGGGACGAGGCATTGATGCTGGCGCGCAGTGGTTTGCAGGTGCACACCGGTAATCGTCGTGCGGCGATTGAATTATTAAACGCGCAACAATCAAATGCGCCGATTGTTATGGACGATGGGTTTCAAAATCCGACAATTAAAAAGAATATTTCGATACTGGTTTTTGATGATGGTTTGGGGTATGGAAATGGTTTTATGTTACCGGCGGGGCCCCTGCGCGAGCCTAAATTTGCGGCGCGGCGTGCGGATGCAATTATCGTTATAAAATCACGCAAGCCACGCAAGAAATTTAAGTTGCCGCGAAATATTCCGGTGTTTTATGCAACAAATCAAACCGTGTCACCATACGATGAAAATGAACGCATATTTGCGTTTTCTGGCATTGGATATCCGAAAAAGTTTTTTAATGCAATTGGCGGAAATGTTATTGGTACGCGCGCGTTCCCGGACCATTGGCAATATACGGACCAAGACATTGAAAAATTGGTTTCGGCGGCCGATGCACAAAATGCAAAACTCTTGACCACGGAAAAAGACTGGGTGCGTTTACCGGCGGCTGTGCGTGATGAAATAAAATATGCACAGTTAAAAACTGTGATAGACAATGCATTTTTTGATTGGTTAAAGGAGAAATTGGAAAATGACAACACTGGCCAAAAAAATTAAAATTACCGGCGTCGGAATTCATTCGGGTTTGCCGGTAAATATGGTTATAAAGCCATCAAAAAAATCGGGAATATTTTTTCATCGCACGGATATTGCCGGGTCTGATATGATTCCGGCGTTGGTGCAAAATGTTGGTGAAACAAAAATGCGTAATACAACAATTGGTTGTCCCACGGGCGCCCATGTTCAGACAATTGAACATTTAATGGCGGCGTTGTTTTTGTCGGGCATTGACAGTGCGGTTATTGACATTGATGGCCCGGAAACCCCAATTTTGGACGGCAGTGCGGCGGAATTTATTTCAAAGTTTATGGGGAATACAACCGGCAAATCCCAAATGGCAAAGATTATTGTGCGCCGTCCGGTTATTGTGCATGCGCGTGATGTGTTGCGCGATTTGCCAAAAATGGTTCGTTTCAAATTGTGGGTGATGAATAAAATTGCGGGTCGTAAAAGTGATGGTTTTGTTAAACTGGAACCAAACGATGGCGCGGCATTGGATATTACCGCAACATTGGTATATCCGGAAAAAATCATTGGCCACCAGAGTTTTTCGTATCGGTTTAATGGTACCAAAAAATCGGTAAACAATTTTATTAAAAATATTGCGCGGGCGCGCACCTTTGGTAAATATTCCGAATGGGAATATTTAAAGGCGCACGGTATGGGACGCGGCGCCAGCGAAAAAAATGTAATTGCGTTGAATAACACGGGCGACGGAACATTAAACCCGGTGATTTGGCCAGATGAATTTGTTCGTCATAAAATTATTGATGCAATTGGCGATATGTTTACATCGGGCGGAATGATTGTTGGAAATCTGGAATCGTACAAGGGCAGTCACGCCATGAACAATTTGGTTTTGAAAAAATTGTTCAGTGACCCGGCGAATTATGATATAGTTCATGGTAAATAAAGGATTTATTATGAAAAAATTTTTATCTGTGTTTTGTGTGCTTGCACTGGCGGCATGTGGCGGCATGATTAAAAACGAAAATGGCAGTGAATTTTTAACACAATTGGATGCCGAACCAATTGGTTGCACATATTTGTACAAAATTGAATCCGAGGCATCGGTATATGACGCCGATGATGCGCGCAGATATTTGGAAAATCGCATTGCCGACCAGGCACGCAGTGGCAACGCATATTGGATTACCAGTCAACGCACCCGCCCAAATGAATGGGTTGTGTTTGGGCCAGAACGCGCGTTTATTTTGACGGCTAATGTATATGATTGCCCGAATCCGCGTGCGGCACGCACTGCGGCGACATGCAACAGCATGTATGGTGTATGTCAATAGGGTGCGAGTGTTAAATACCGTTTACCCGCCGAAAATTTCGGCGGGTTTTTCATTCTGTGTTTGCGTTGCGTGCGATTTTTGTGTTATAATTGGCGCATAAAGCAAATCAGAGAGAGAAATTGCCTAACCAAACTATAACCATCAACCGCAAGAAATATGCCGTCGGTCTGTTTTGGCAGCCGATTGGGGCTGGTTTTGTTGCGCGCGCGTACGCACGCAATTTGTCGCGCACGGTTGACCGAAAATTAAAATTATTTGTTGAATATCGTTCCATGGTTGGGGTTTCACCGCGTCGTGGCGGGGTGCACAGTGGAATGCCCGTGGCCGCGGCCGAAATTACCGATGCTTTGACCGAATTTAATTCGTTCCTGGGTGTGTTCCAGGCAGGCGATTTGTTCTATTTGGTTGCGGTTCGTAATGGCGTTATTTTGGCGGATAAATTGTTTGATAATGCCGCCGCCGCGCGCAGTGAATATTTCAAATTATCGGAATTGCCGGATTGGAACGCGCTGTTTGCACCGGGTGCGTGGGGAATGCCACGCGCGATTGAACGCAATTTGTCTGATTTAATTTCTGGAAATTCGCGCCATGTTTTGCGCCCAATCAGCCGTCTGTCCCGAATTTCGTTGTCGGTTTTAATGTTGGTGGGTTTTGGTGTGTTGTTATTGACTTTTTTCCGTGAACCAATCAGTCAAATGATGACACCGCCCCAGGTTGCAAAAATTGACCCGGAATTGGCCGCGGAATATAAACGCCAGATAGAAGAAAAGAACAAGGAACTGGATGCACAGTTCAACATAGAAAAAGAAACCCCGCCGGCGCCGATTGTTTTGCCGTATGATAATTTGCCCGATGTGGCGCGTCGTGCCCAGGTTTGCTATCAGGCCATTGGTTTTGTGATGCAACCGATTTCTGGGTGGAACCAGGTTTCGGCCGAATGTGGTGAAACACATGCATCGGCGCGGTTTACGCGCGATTTTGGAACACTGGACGATTTTTATCGTGTGGCAACGGAATTGATGCCGGCATCGTTTGTCCAAGAAGAATCATCGGATTCGATTTATGTTCGTGCGACATTGCCCGAAATTCCAACGCATGCATCGGTTGATGAACGCGATGCAGATACGGTTGTTCGTGATATTCAATCGATATTCCAGGGAATATCAACATCGGTTGAAACCAATGTCGTTGTAGATACATTGACCAACGGCGTGGAAACAGCCACATTGAATATCATAGAAGTTGCGGCGGATTCAAAATTGACCCCAATGCAGTTTATGAAAATATTTGACGAATTCGGCGGTGTTTATATGACCCGCTGTGCGTGGGACGCGGTGCGCCGCATCTGGAACTATGAGGTGATAATCTATGTTAAATAAAATAAAATTTGGTTTGTTGTTTGCTGCGTTGGCAGTGGTGCCGTTTGGTGCGCGTGCCGATGTTGATGATATTGATATAGATGTGGAAACGGTTGATGTCGCAGATGTTCCGTCAAATGCCACGGCGACCGATGCCGATGAAATGGAAATGGTTTCGGCCACGGCCGTTTCTGAATACCAGGTTGATGGTTCATTGTTCCAGCAAATTACCGATTTGGAACAAGAAAAGGTTTTAATGCAATTGGAAAAAGAACGCGCACAGCTGGATTTGGAATTAGACCGGTTGGCGGCCGAGAAAATCAGATTGCACATGGAAATAGATACTCTGTCGGGGCGCGCCGAACAACAGCAACAGGAACTGGAAGCGGCCAAGGCGAAATTAGAGGCCGAAACCGCAAAACTGGAACGCGAAAAAGAGGCGTTTGAGCAAGAAGCCGCGGCGCCGGTAAAAAAGACGGTTGCAAAATCATCATCGTCTGATGATAACGCCCCGTCCAAGGTGACCAATCAATATAAATTGGTAAATGTGTATGGTACGGGTAATCAATTGTTGGCAACCATTGCCGATTTAGACAGTGGCCAAAATAAAAAGGTTTCGGTTGGATCGGTTGTTGGTGAATACACCATAAAATCAATATCGCTGGACGATGGTATTGCGTTTGTTGATGGCGATGGCAATATCCAGACATTAAATGTCACCAGCAATAAAAACAAATAAACGGATGATTTGTTATGCCAGATGTTGAAAACAAAGCTTTGAACAATAATCCTGTGGCAATGCGCCCATCGGTTCCGGCCGGTCTGGAAAATGCCGAGGTCAAAGATATTGTTGATTATCTGTTTTCAAATGGAAACCGGTTGTTGACCGCAACGGGTGGGTCCCAAGAATTGCCCCGTGACACCCAGGGTTTGATTGCATATTTTTCTGGTGGTGAAATTATTATATCGCGCACGCATAAATACGATGGGCGTGTGTTGGCGTTTCTGGATTTGTTGCGTGCACGCGCGCGGCCAATGCGCACGCCGTTTTATTCCGATTTGGGTTTAGTTTCGGCGATATATAAATCGTATGATGCACGTTTGGGTGGAACATCACGGGTCAGCCGTGATTATGACAACCAAATGCAGAAAGATTTTGTTGATATAATCGCGCGCGCCGCCGCGCAAAAGGTTTCTGATATTCATATCGAGGTTGCCGACCAAACAACAATTTATTTTCGTATTGATGGCAGTATGCAGCCCGTGTTGGAATATAATTCGGGGTGGGGCGAATCATTTGTTCGTGCGGCGTTCGCGTCGTCGGATATGTCTAATGCGAACTATGCCCAAAACGAATATCAATCGGCCCAGAAAGATGGTCGCACACCATTGCGCGGGACCAAGGATTTATATTTGCCGTTGGGTATTTTAAGTATTCGTATGCAATTTAACCCGATTGCATTTGGTTCGCGTTATGTGGTTATGCGATTGCTGTACGATAACCCGTCCGAGGGGATTAAAACTGAACAGGAATTTGGTGAATATGAACAGCGTTTGTTGATGCGTCTGCGCGCGTTTCCAACGGGGCTGGTAATCGTTGCGGGGCCAACCAGTTCTGGTAAATCGACCACATTGGTTCGCAATATGTCGTTGATGTTAAAAGAGCGGCATTATGAAATAAATATGATTACGGTTGAAAATCCGGTTGAACAAAAAATTTTTGGCGCGCACCAAATGCCCGTGGTCAACACCACCAACGAAGAACAACGCGAGGATAAGTATACCGAGGCACTGGCGGCCGCATTGCGCAGTGACCCAGATACATTGATGGTTGGTGAAATTCGTACATTGGCGGCGGCACAATTGACGGTACGTGGCGCGCTGTCGGGGCATAATGTGTGGACAACATTGCATGCTAATTCGGCCATGGCGGCGTTGACCCGTTTGTTGGATTTGGGCATAGAATCATTCAAATTAAAAGAAGAAACATTGATGCGTGGTCTGATTTCCATGCGTTTGTTCAAAAAATTGTGTCCATATTGTCGCGAGCGTTTAATTGACCACCCCGAACATCCGGCGTATCGTCGTGTTCTGGATGCGTTTGGTGAACTGGGCCTGCGCCAGGTGTATATTCGTGGCGCCGGTTGCACAGAATGCAAGGGTACGGGCACACTGGGGCGTATCAAGGCCGGTGAAATTATAATTACAAACAGCGACTTTTTGCGTCTGGCGTTGTCGGGCAACACCGATGGTGCCGTGCGTTATTGGTTGGAAGAAATGGATGGCCGCACATTGAAAGAGGCCGCCACATCGCTGATGTTGCAGGGCATTATCGGCGTTGATGAATTAGAACGTTGGGTTGGATTATTGGACAGACCAGGGGTGTATTGATATGACAACCAAACTGGACCTGTTGTATGCTAAATTGGTTTTCAGATTAAATACTGAAAAGCGTATGGCGTTTGCGCGAAAATTGGCGTCGCTGTTGCGGAATGATTTTTCATTGATGGATGCGCTGGGGCGGTTGGAAATGGTTGAATCCAAAAATGGAACCAAACCGAACGAGCCATTTGCAATTGTTATGCGCGAATTTCAAAAGAACCTGGAACGTGGTGCCACTTTTTCCGAGGCCACGCGTGGTTGGGTGCCGATGAATGAAACATTACTGCTGACATCGGGAAATATGTCCGATTTGGTGGTTGCACTGGAAAATGTTGTTCGCACGGTCGGGGGTACCCAGCGCATCAAACGCGCAATGATTTCGGCAATTGCATATCCGTTGTTTTTGTTGGCATTGACATTCGGCGTAATTATTATGGTTGGGTTGTATCTGGTTCCGCCATTGGCCGAGGTTGCAGGTCAAAATATGGTTTGGCAATCGGTTGCGGCGTCGTTGATATGGGTGTCTGATTTTTCAATTAAATATTGGTATATGTTCGCGATTGTGTTTGCGGGTGCGGTCGGTATTATTTGGGCCAGTATGCCAACATGGACGGGGCGTTTGCGCGCAAAATTTGATAATTTTGCCCCATGGAATATATATAAAATTCAAATGTCGGTTGGTTGGCTGATGAGTTTATCGTCCATGGTTGCCGCAGGCATCAGTGTGCCCGACGCGTTGCGTATGTTGGCGGATAATTCTAATCGCTATTTGCGTGATATTTTGGATGAAACACTGCACTATATCGCAAATGGTGACAATTTGGGTGTGGCGTTGGCCAAGGCCGACCGTCATTTCCCCAGTGATGAATTGATTGGCGATTTGACAATATACGCCGATATGAACGGGTTTGATACAAACCTGCGTTCAATTGCAAATGATTATTTGGATGAATCAGTGCGGAAAATGGAATCTATATCAAATGTGTTGAACAGTGTGGGGATTTTATTGGTATCGGCGGTGATTGCGTGGGTTGTTTTGGGTACATTCCAAATGCAGGACCAAATTACCACGGCACTGTCATAAATAGAGAGCAGAGTTCAGAGAGCAAAGAGCAATGAAGCGCGCCACCTGGCGCGCTACTTTATTCATTTGAACTTTGAACTCTGAACTTTGAACTTTTTATTGCTCTCTGATTAAAATGTGATCCGCATACCGGCGGATAAAAATGGTGTTTCGGTGGTCAGTCCAATTGAAATCCAACCGTCAACATTTTCACTGTATTTATACCGGAATGAACCGATAACGGTGTGGTCCATGTAATCATCAACATCGTGATTCCACACGCCAGTGTCTGAAAAAATATACGATAACGAAACGGTATATTTTAATAAATCATAACTGATGCCGGTGCCGGCGGAAATACCATCAGATACCGGGCCAATTGGGTTTTGGTCGTATATGGCGCGTGCATTTATTCCCCATACAAAACTGTTATATTGTAAATTCATACCGGCGGACAATTGCGCACGCCAATCGGCGGTCACATCGGGTGTATATGTGTCGGTGTGGTACCCCGATGGCGCCGACATAAACGATGCACCAAACGAGTATGCGGTTTTTATTTTACCGTCTGGCCGGCGGATTTTTATTCCCGCATCAATTGCATAATCGTAATCGTCGGTTAAACCCGCCACAGACAGGCCATATTGTACCGGCCGCGTTGGTACCGATACTATGTTTGTACGCAGTGCCGTGCGCCCGGTGGTCAATATTGTGTCCGATATAATGGTGCCGGTTGGGTGAATCTTTTTATAAAACAGCGGTTGGTCGTTTACGCGCATTCCCCCCACATCGGGCAGGCCCACGCCCAATTTTCGCGCAATGGAATCGGTAAAACCAATTTCAATACGGCCAAAATCGCGATTTTCATAAAAACCAAAAGCCTCGCGCAGGGGTTTATCATCATCAATTGCGGCGGCATCAATTGCATATACCGCGCCGGCCGATTGACCGGCGGCAATTGCATAATTCATCTGTCCGCGTACGCGCCAGTCACCCAAAAAATCAGATTGGTCAAATTCGGGCTGAATCATTCCGGCCGTGCCGTACCCGGTCAATTTTAATGCAAATCGGTCGTTTTTATATTGCCACGCATTCGCAGTGGTTGCCGTGCATAAAATTGCGGTCGTAATAAATGCGGTGCGCGATATGAAATTTTTCATATTTTATCCTTGGGATTCGTTCAGTATTGCGGTGCGCAATTTGTTAAATGCGCGTTCTTCTATTTGGCGGACGCGTTCGCGCGAAATTCTGTATTTCTGGGACAGTGCCTCGAGTGTCAATGCCGGGTCCGACAGACGGCGTGCGCGCAATATTTCGCGGTCGCGTTCGGGTAATTCCGCCAAATGGCGCCGCAACAGGTCATACCCACGGCGTTTGAATTCCAATTGTTCAATTTGGTCCTGGATATTGTTTTTTTCGTCTGGCATATTTGACAATATGTCGCGCGCATCATCGTCGGCGTGTGCCGGCGCGTTCAGCGATACATCGCGTGCCGCAACGCGCGTTGACATACGACGAACATCGTTTTCTGGTACCGACAGATAATTTGCAATTTGCTTTGTTTGGTCATCGGTCAGGTTATTGTCCATAATGCCCAATGCGCGTTTGGCCCGCGCCAGGTTGAAAAACACGCGCTTTTGATTCGCAGATGTGCCGATTTTTACAATGGACCAATTGTTCAAAATGGTTTCGTATATTTCGGCCCGAATCCAGAACATTGCGTATGTAGAAAACCGAAAACCGCGTTCTGGGTCGAATTTTTGCAGGGCCTGCATCAGTCCCATATTACCACTGGCAATCAAATCGCCCACCGGAATGCCATAGTTTTTGAAATCGTATGCAACCGACACCACCAGACGCAGATGACTGGCCACCAGACGCTCGGCCGCGGTCTTGTCCTGGGATTTTACCCATTTTGTGGCACATTCGTATTCCTCTTCGGCGGATAAAACCGGGAATTTTTGAATGGTTTGAATATATTGGGCCAGGCCCGATTCATCACTGACCCCACGGGCGGCCACCAAACTGGTGTTTTTTTGTGTTGGCAAAGCGTTCTTGATTTGCTTTTTCATAACTTTTATAGTATAGCAATAAAATAAGATTTATCAAGGACACCATATCAAGACAGGAGAAATTTCAATGGCATCCATTTTGGAAAGAAACCGCAAGGTAAACAAGGCCCCAGTTAAAAAGAAAACGCGCGAAGATTACGCCGAAGACGCCCTGTATCGCGAGGTTTGGGAAGAAGTAAACAACGATAAAACAATGGCGTTTATCAAAAAATATTCACGCACTATGGTTATTTGCGCGCTGGTCATAATGATTGTGGCAACCGCGGTGCAAATTGGTGTTCGTACATATCGCAGCAACCGTTTGGCGTTGGCGGCGAGTTATGAAACCGCGGCACTGAACACCGATGCAAATGCGCTGGCGGCAATTGCTGGGAATTCATCGGGTGCGATGGCCGATTTGGCATTGTTCCAATCGTATATGATTGACCATGATGTAAAGAAATTGGAAAAATTGGCATCAGATGGCGCAACGCGTGATTTTCGCGATTTGGCAAAAATGCACTATGTTGCGGTGCGTGGGGACGAAATGTCGGCCACAGATGTGGAAAAATATTTGTCTGATTTGAATACGAAAAAATCGCCGTTTTATTACACATCGCGTTTAACAATTGCACAGAAATATTTGTCGGCCGGGGATAAAGCATCGGCGGATAAATGGTTGGATGTGATTATCAACGATAAATCGGCACCGTCGGTTGTATCGGCAAATGCGCAAACACTGCGATAATTTGGGAATATTGGTATGAGGAAAATTTCCGCTGTTTTATTGTGTTTGATTGTGGTTGCCGCGTGCAGTAAACATGACCCGATTTTGCCGGGTCTGCGCACACCGGTATTTGATGCAAACAATAACCAGGTTTTGAATCAACCGATTGATAATTTATCGGCGGCGATTGTACAGGCGTCAAACACCGAATGTCCATATACCCAGGACAGCACGAATGTAATCAAGGATGCGCGCGGTCGCAAAATATTCAGTGGTTTCCCCACAAACAACAGCGTGCGCAGCAACGCGCACCCCGTGTGTAGTGGTAAATATGTTTATGTGGGCCTGACCACGGGCGAGGTTGTAAAAGTTGACGCCAAATCGCGCGAGGTAATTTGGATTGCAGATATTTTCCGTACCAGCAATATGACCGGTGGTGCATCGGTTGTCGATATTGTTGCGCCAATTGCGCTGGTTGGTGGCGATGTATATGCGGGCGGTTTGGGTGATGCATATTGCCGTTTGAATGCAAAAAACGGTGCAAAAAAATGGTGCACGAATATCAGTGTGGCATATCCGTTTATAATTACCGACGCGGCATCGTTTATTGTTGCATCGGACAGTAATTTATATGCGGTGCGTAATTCTGATGGTGCAATTTATTGGCACACCGTCGTGAAAAAGCCGGGTGCGCCATCGTATGAAAATGAAATTATTACGGTTGGGCGCCAACAAATAGACGCCAAAACGGGCGAGATAATAAAGTAAAAAAACACCGGCAAATGCCGGTGTTTTTTATCGTTTTTATATTACACCATAAATGGCAGGTTTTCCAAATTCCCCTCGGCCACGCGGACATTTACATCCAACATAATAAACACGGCATCGGGCGTTTTTGGTATATGTTCATTAAACAAATCGGTACCTAACAAGTGGCTGGTATTTACAGACAGTTTTGTTATCAAATGGTCGTCGTCCAACAATGTGAAAATTGGTCCAATGTCGCGTGGGGTGTTTTCACCGACCTCGTGTTCATTTTGTGGGCAACGCAGGCCATCCAGCAATGTTTTTACGCGGTTGTCAATATCGCGGCGCGGAACGCCCACAATTTCAGGATGCATCATTTGAATGTCTATTTCTGCCAATAATTTCAGGTTTGGTGTAATAATCGGATTCCAATCAATACCGCCAACATGGCGTGTGGTAATTGGGCTTTTTGTGGCGGTTGGCACCATGTATTGCGTCAGGTTATTCCACGGCTGGTGTTCGACCAATTTTTTCAATTGCGGGTGAAATTGCATACGAATGTCGGCAATATGTTGCGCGCGCTTTTTCGGGTTGATTAAAATATCGCCAAAATACAATAATTTGAATTTCATATTATTTCCTTATGATTTGTCCCTTTTTCCTTGATAATTATACCAGAAATTGCTATTTTTCACATAGAAAAAAGAAAGGAATTTATATGTCTGTAAATAACGAATATACCGGTGATTCAATTAAAGTATTAAAGGGATTAGAGGCGGTAAAAAAACGCCCCGGGATGTACATTGGTGACGTGGGCGAGGGCGGATCTGGCCTGCACCACATGATTTACGAAGTCGTCAATAACTCTATTGACGAGGCGATGGCTGGTTATGCCGATACGGTGTATGTTTCGTTAAATGCAGATGGGTCTGCGACAATTCGCGATAATGGTCGTGGTATGCCGTTTGATATCAACCATGAAACCGGGCGCAGTGCGTTGGAATTGATTATGTGCGAATTGCACGCCGGTGGTAAATTTGATAACGAGGGCAATGGTGCGTACAAGGTATCGGGCGGTCTGCACGGTGTGGGCGTATCGGTTGTAAATGCGTTGTCCACATGGCTGGAGGTACGCGTATGGCGTGGTGATAAAGAAGCCATTATGACATTTGCCGATGGTGTACCAACATCTGATTTGAAAATTATTGATAACACAACGCATCACGAACATGGGACCGAGGTCACATTCTTGCCGTCACCAGATACATTTACAGGCACCGAATTTAATTTTGACACCATGGAAACGTGGTTGCGTGAGCAATCATACCTGAACGCAAATGTAAAAATTATTTTGGAAGATTTGCGTGGTCCCGACAAAAAGACACGCGAATTTCATTCGGTTGATGGATTAAAGGGTTTTGCAACATATCTGGATAAATCCAAGGAATTGTTAAACCGCGAACCAATTCATATTATCAAACAGATTGACGAAACATACATTGAAATTGTTTTGCAATGGACAACGGCGTATACGGAAACATCGTTGTGCTTTACCAACAATATTCCAAACCGTGATGGTGGTACGCACTTGGCCGGGTTCCGTGCGGGTTTAACACGCGCAATAAACAAATATATTGGGGACAAGGTCACGAAAAAAGACATCAACCTGTCGGGCGAAGATTTCCGCGAGGGTTTAACCAGTATTATCAGTGTTAAAATTCCCGACCCGAAATTTGGTTCCCAGACCAAGGATAAATTGGTATCCAGCGAGGTTCGACCACTGGTTGAAAATACCGTATCGGAATTGCTGTATGAATTCTTGGATGAAAATCCAGCGGTTGCAAAATTGATTGTTGATAAAATTATCGAGGCCGCCACCGCACGCGAGGCCGCCCGCAAAGCGCGTGAATTATCGCGCAAGAAAACGGGACCGGAACTGGGTGGTCTGCCCGGGAAATTGGCAAATTGCAGTGAACGCGACCCGGCAAAATGTGAATTATTCATAGTCGAGGGGGACTCGGCTGGTGGTACGGCAAAGCAGGGACGTGACCGCAAAACCCAGGCTATTTTGCCGTTGCGTGGTAAAATTTTGAATGTTGAACGCGTGCGCTTTGACAAAATGTTGGGGTCGGACACGATTGGCGCACTGATTACAACAATGGGTGCGGGCATCGGCAAAGACGATTTTGATATTGAAAAAATGCGCTATCACAAGGTTATTATCATGACCGATGCCGATGTCGACGGACAACACATTCAGACATTGTTGATGACATTTTTCTATCGCTATATGCCCGAGGCAATTGAACGCGGATACATCTATGTTGCAAAGCCGCCGCTTTATGGTGTGACACGCGGAAAACAACAATTGTACCTGCAAAATGAACGCGAAATGGACGATTATCTGATGGATCAATTGGCCACCGATGGTGTGATTGAAACATTTTCTGGGGCGCAAATTTCAGGTGCCGATTTGAAACGTTTGTTGACGGTTGTTTTGAATATGCAAAACACATTGCAGGCCCTGGGGCATATTGTGCCATTGCGCTTTATCGAGGCATTGGCCCTGAACGGTGTGTTTGATAATGAAAATGCCGAAACATTCGCCGCGGCACAAAAATTGTTGGATGCCCAAGAACTGGAATTCGAACGCGGATGGCATGTGTCTGGCGATGCGTCGGGCATTACAATCACGCGCACATTACGCAGTGTGACCGAAACGCATTTCTTGCCGCGCGAAAAAATCAATTCGCCGGAAATTCGCGCATGGTTGCGTATGGATGGTCGTGACGAATTGATGGAAATATTTGTGCATCCGTGCACTTTGCGGGTCAAGGCTAAATCGCAAAAGATTTGGGGCGCGTTGAATTTATTGAACACCGCGTTTGAATATGCGAAAAACGGGTTAAAGATTCAACGATACAAAGGTTTGGGTGAAATGAACGCCGAACAGTTGTGGGAAACAACAATGGATCCGAATAATCGCAGCCTGTTCCAGGTTAAAATCAACGATGCATCCCAGGCAGACGAGGTTATATCCATGTTGATGGGCGATGTTGTTGAACCGCGTCGTGATTTCATTGTTGAAAACGCGTTGAACGCGAATTTGGATGTGTAATTACATGGGCGTCGCCAATATGTTCACCGCCGAATGGTTTTATGCGCTGGATAAAAAATTGCGCGAACTGGGTATGGACAGCGACGCCCAAACTTTTGATGAAATTCGTGAGAATTTGTCGCATCGGCATGTTTGCACGCCCGATGAATTCGCGGACAGTTGCTCATACGTGATTTTGGCTGGTGGTTTTTCACAAAAGACAGCAAAAAAAATCTATGCACAAATTATATCTGCGTTGCATACGCGTGGCGCAGATTTTGATTACCTGTTTTCTTTGTTTCACAACAAAAATAAAATCGCGGCAATTAGCAAAATTTGGGAAACGCGTGGGGCATTGTGTGCGCAGTATTACCAGTTGGACACAATTGATGCGCGATTAAAATTTTTGGAAAATTTACCACACATTGGAAAAATTACCGCACATCATTTGGCGCGCAACCTGGGCGAAGATATTGTGAAATATGATATTTGGATTCAGCGCCTGGGCGTTCTGTACGGCGGAAATATGGCGTTGTATGCAGTTGTTGATAACGGTAAATTAAACGATGATGTTAAATCGGCATGCGACAAAATGTTCGCCGATATGTGTGAAAAAACTGGATTGCCACGTGGGTATGTTGATGTAGTTTTATGGAAGGCATCCCAGGTCGGATTGATAGAGGAATTAAAACATGGATGTAAAAATTGAACAGTCGTGGAAAACCGCATTGTCAGACGAATTTGATAAAGAATATTTTATCAAACTGACGGATTTTGTGCGGGCACAGTATTTGTCTGGTCGGTCGGTTTTCCCCGCACCGCAAAATATTTTTAATGCGTTTAATTTGTGCCCATTGCCAGATGTCAAGGTTGTGATTATTGGCCAGGATCCATATCACGAACCGGGCCAGGCGCATGGATTGTGCTTTTCGGTATTGCCACCAACGCCCGTGCCACCCAGTTTGGTAAATATATACAAAGAAATTGAATCTGACCTGGGGCGCCCAAGCGTCACACACGGGGATTTAACCGCATGGGCGCGCCAGGGCGTGTTGCTGTTAAATTCCACACTGACGGTGGCGGCGCATGTTGCGGCATCGCACGCGGGACGCGGGTGGGAACAATTTACCGACGCGGTTATTCGCGCGGTTGCGCACCGGGATAATATTGTGTATATGCTGTGGGGCGCGTACGCCCAGCGCAAGGCGGAATTTGTTGACCCAACGCGTAATCTGATTTTGAAATCAGTGCACCCGTCACCACTGTCGGCGCATCGCGGATTTTTTGGCAACCATCATTTTTCACGTGCGAACCAGTATCTGATTCAACACGGCAAAGCACCAATAGAGTGGTAATCCGTCTCCGCTGCGATAAAGAGAGCAAAGCGCAGAGAGCAATGTTGCGCGCCGTCGGCGCAATAAAAAGTTCAAATGAATAAAGCAGTGCGCCGAATGGCGCACGCATATTTGAACCTCAGAAATTATATGTGATGCCCAGGCCGTAAAATGCGTATGAATAATTTTCACGCGCGGTGTTGGCATTTGAAAAATGTTGCATAAACAATTCAATGTTTGTGCGGTCATTTAATTTGTATCCACCAATCATTTTAAATTGGAACAATAATTTCGCGCCCAGGCGTTCATTCTGTTGTGCCTGGAGGCCAACGCCCGCACCATTGGCGTAATACCATTTTTTGCCGCTGAATATCACGATATCTTCGCTGATAAATACCATTGGAATGCTGTATCGGTCCCAACGCCACCCGTATTTTGAACCAAACCCAATTGTTTGGCCGATGTTTAACGATTGGCGCGCCGGAATGCGAAAGAATGTTGTCGGCTGGGAATACTGGAAATGCAGCATATAGAACGGCACCGGCCGCAATGGTGGCGGAACCAGAAACCCGCTGTCAATACCCTGGCCCAGGTGAAACGCAATTTGATTTTCGTATTTGCCGGTAAATGGATTATCGGCGGCCACGGCATTGGTTGCGCACATTAAAATTGATAAAAATATTGCGGTCTGCTTCACGGGGTACAATGATACACTATTTTGGGCCATTATTCAAATAAATTTATTAAAAAATATAATGATTTTTGCAATGGGATGCTATTCCGGTGCGTGGCGTCGCATTTGTTCCTTGCAATCAATAAAAAGTCTGTTATAATCGGTTCGCTTGGCGGGATAGCTCAGCTGGTTAGAGCAGCGGAATCATAATCCGCGTGTCGGGGGTTCAAGTCCCTCTCCCGCTACCAAAAATTCAACCCCGATTTATATCGGGGTTTAATTTTTGGTAATTGTGATACCAGGGACGCAGAACCCCCGGGGCAGGGGGTTCAAACAAGCAAATAGGCGGACGGGGACGCCGGTCGCCAACGGCGAATTTGCGCAGTTGCGGCACATCGTGCCGAATTCCCTCTCCCGCTACCACGAATTTTCTTGAAAAACACCGGCAAATGCTGGTGTTTTTATTACTTGTGTTTAATGGGGTAATATCATAAAATTTTTAATGTATAATTTATCACCAAGGAGTTTTCTATGCCCGCCGTTCGCACAAAAACGAATAACAAAAAATCGCCAATATCGGTTGCGTTTTGCTTTGACCATAATATGTGGATGCTGGCGGGTGTGGCGATTGCGTCGCTGTTGCGTAATGCGGGCGCGCGACCATATAACATCTATTGCGTGGTGCCGGCCGATTTGTCGGATACATATCGCGGTGAATTGTCGCGGATGGTTGCCGATATGCACAAAATTTCCAGCATAACATTTCTGAATGCGAATTCGGATTTTGATTCGTCGGTCACACATCAATATACGGTTGGAATTTATTATCGGTTTATGCTGGTAAAACTGTTGCCACATGTTGATAAAATTATATACATGGACGCCGATACAACCGCATGCACAGATTTGTCGGAATTGTTTGATATGGATATGGGTAAAAATCTGATTGCGGGTGTTCGTGACGCGGACCAGGGACGCCCATGGCCGAGCCAACCAAACGGGTATATAAACAGCGGCGTGTTGATGATGAACCTGGGCGGAATCCGGCGCAGTAAAATGTACGATACTTGGATTGAATTGTCGCGGTCGGATTGCTTTGCATACCCAGACCAAGACATTTTGAACAAAACATGCGATGGCCGCATTATGTATTTGCCATTAAAGTATAATTATATGTGCGGGGCGGGTGGCCGATTTGCACCGGCGGTTGCGGCGGGCATATACAGCGCACCCGAAGTTGCCGCCGCCGACAAAGCCCCCGCGATAATTCATTACATATTGAAACAACCGTGGTTGGGCCGTGCAAACAAAATGGGGCGTGTTTGGTGGTTTTATGCCGCGGTGACACCATTTTATGCGGCGTTTTTGGCCGATGTAAATCAAACACCCGATGTTGTGGAAAAACGCATATTGCTGTTTAATTGTATTCCAGTTATGCGGGTAAAGATGTATATGAATTTGTCAAAATATTATTTGTTCGGCTTTATCCCGTTGTTCAAGGTCAAATCGGCATAAATGCGCCATATTTTATCCTTGATTTTTATGCGCAATATCGTATAATCGCGGGGCAATAGTAAATCGCCCTAATAGTCTAGTGGTAAAACACGTCCTTGGTAAGGACGAGTCGCAAGTCCGATTCTTGCTTAGGGCACCACAAATTTTCACCGCAGCGTCAGCAAGGTTTGAAAATTTAGTGTCGCGGCGGCGCGCAGCAAAGCCGGACAGAAATAGATTTCGCTGTTGCTGAATTTTTATGGGCGCGATTGTGTTGATGTGACTGACAACCACGGAGTAATCTGAACCCACGACAAGTTATAAATTCAGGGTGGCACCGCGCGGTTTCCGCGCCCCTGTGAAAATCATTTGGGTGCCAAATCCAATCAAGTATAATTTTGGCACCTGGGGAATAAAACAAAAAGGGACCAAAATGGTAGTATCATTAAAATCTAAATACAGAACGCACACGTGTGGCGAATTAAACGCGTCTAATGTGGGCCAGTCGGTTGTTCTGTCGGGGTGGGTGCATCGCAAGCGCGACCATGGATCGTTGCTGTTTATTGACCTGCGCGATAATTATGGAATTACCCAGTGTGTGTTTGATGGTGGCGACACTGAATTAGAAAAGGTGCGTCCAGAATCAGTAATTAAAATCACCGGCACGGTGGTTGCGCGTGACGCGTCCGCGGTCAATGATAAAATTCCAACTGGCGCGATAGAGGTCAAGGCAGAAAAATGGGAGGTTTTGACCAACGCGAACGTTTTGCCGTTCCAGGTATTTGGTGATGATGATACCGTATCCGAAGATTTGCGTTTGAAATACCGCTATATCGATTTGCGTCGTGAATCATTGCACCAGAATATTTTGTTCCGCAATCGTATGATTAAATTTATGCGCGACAAAATGTGGGGTATGGGTTTTTCGGAATTCCAGACGCCAATTTTGACCGTGTCCAGCCCAGAGGGCGCACGTGACTTTATCGTGCCATCGCGTAATCATCATGGTATGTTCTATGCATTGCCCCAGGCACCACAACAGTTCAAACAGTTGATTCAGATTTCGGGATTTGATCGTTATTTCCAGATTGCGCCATGTTTCCGTGACGAAGATTTGCGTGCGGACCGTTTGCTGGAATTTTACCAGTTGGATATGGAAATGTCGTTTGTTGACCTGGCGGATATTCAGGCGGTGGGTAACGAATTGATTCCGGCAATCATTCGTGAATTTGTGCCGAATGCAAATATTTGCCCGGATATTCCGCACATTCCATTTGACGAAGCGATGTTGAAATATGGTTCGGATAAACCAGATTTGCGTAACCCGATTATTATTTCGGATGTGACGGAAATTTTCCGCGGGTCTGATTTTGGAATCTTTGCAAATGCAATTGAAAATGGCGCGGTTGTGCGCGCGATTCCGGCACCAAATTCTGCCGATAAACCGCGCAGCTGGTTTGATAAACTGGGCGACTATGCGGTCAAGGAATTGGGCCTGGGGGGACTTGGCTATATCGTCTTTGCGGGCGAGGCCAAGGGTCCCGTTGCCAAAAAATTAGATGCCAACCGCATTGCCAAATTGCATGAAATTGCGGGCGACAATGCATCGTTGTTCTTTGTATGTGACGCGGCGGAAACCGCGGCCAAGGCGGCGGGCAAACTGCGCAACAAATTGGGCGAAGATTTGGGATTGATTGATGAAAACGATTTCCGTCTGTGCTGGATTGAAGAATTTCCGTTCTTTGAAGCAGACCCAGAATCACCGACGGGTATCGCATTCACGCATAACCCGTTTTCATTCCCGATGGCAACATTGGACGAATTGAACACGCGTGACCCATTGTCCATCAAGGCGGCCCAGTTTGATATGGTATTAAACGGTGCCGAAATTTGCAGTGGTGGTTTGCGTAACTTTAACCCAGACATCATGGTTAAATGCTTTGATATTACGGGATATGACGAAGAAACCGTCAAGGCAAAGTTTGGTGGAATGTATACCGCGTTCCAATACGGCGCACCACCGCACGGTGGATGTGCGTTCGGTATTGATCGACTGGTGCAAATTATGCGCCGCGAACCCAACTTGCGCGAGGTTGTGTTGTTCCCAACCAACCAACGTGGTCAGGATTTGATGATGGGATCACCATCGCCAGTCACCGAGCAGCAGTTGCGCGAAGACCATATCCAGGTTCGCAAGAAAAACTAGACATTTGTTTATGTTTATTCAGCCCGCAATGCGGGCTGATTTTTTGTATGAAATCAAACCTATTAAAATTTGACAAATGTGAATATATAATCATTGCAAATTCATAGGGATGAAAAAATGCGTCGAATACCTGATGTTGATAAACTGGCAAATTCACTGGGACTGAATGAATACCAGACGGCCGTGTTGCGGGAAAATTGCCACAAATATGATGTGTCGGGGTTGGTTAAACGCGGGGGCGTTTTATATGCGCCGCGTACAACCGGGTACAGTGGTTTTCGCAACGCGATTTATAAAATACTGTTTGGGCAAAGTGTCGATTTAATTGGACGCGATAAAATATTGTTGCATGCGGCGCGTCATGTGAAATTTATGTCGGGTGGGTACCATTGTGTTCGAATTGGACAATATAAATATTGGGCGGACAAAGATGGAAACGCCGTGTCTGCATTTGTTGCGCGGCGCGCAATTCACAACAAAAGTTATTAAAACTTGTTATGTGTTTTTACAAAATCACGCAGGAAACTGGGGTCAAAATTATTCATAATTTCGGTGAATGAATAATTGCGCGTGCCGTCTGGTAAAATCGACAGACGCATTGGTGCCGGGGCGGGTGATGTCCCGCGCATGGTTAAATTCAACAATGCCATCATGTGACCATCGGTTATTTCAAATTCACCAATTGCATCAACATGGCGCATTTGCAATGTCAGTGGTCGTGCGGTGATGAAATTGCCGTTTTCATATTTGCCGATAATGTGCATCTTTTTAATTGTTGTTTCGCCGCTGGTCAATGCCCCCGCCAATGCATATTCGGCATTAAATGTTGTGATTTTAGCGGTCGATGCATAGAAATTATCAAAGCCCAATCCAACAATGTATCCGCCATCAAATGATAAATCCATATCGCCGGCCAGGTTGTAATATATGTCGTGTGCAATGTGGCCGTTTGTTGTCATATTTATGTCGCCCGTAATCATTGTATCACGAATATTTATTGGCATTGCCGACGACAGCAAATTTCCATCAATTACAAATTTATTTAATTGCGCAGAAATATCATAATGCGCATCGTTTTTTGTAAATGTGGCCAATAAATTTCCACGAGCCGCATCGGTGATGGAAAATGTCTGGATGCCGGATTTCAACGCATAGACCAGATTTTTGAATTCGTTGCCGTTGTATATCATGGCGTCCGCCGACAATGAAATATTTACTGGCAATTCAAACGGTATGGTAATTGGCGCCGCGGTTAAAAATTCCAGGTCCGAATAATTATCAACATAGTTTTGGTTTGCAAAAGAATCAATATTCAACACATTTGTGTGCAATGTTATGTTGCGGCCACTGACCGTTCCGGTAAATTTATGCCCGGCAATAATAATTTCCATATTTGATAGGTTCGTGCCATTGTATGTGCCGGTCACACTGTATTCAAAATCATTGATCGATTGTAAATCGATGTCTGGTAATAATGCCTTGAAGCCGACGCCGGTCAGACGAAATGTTTTATCGTCCATAGATATTTTCCAATCGCCGGTGTATGGTGTAAATTCAAATTGTTTGCCGTTCCAAGCGACATCACCGCGTGCATCCAGCATAAACGATGGTAAAAATTTAAATTTTGGATTTGCCCAACGCAATGTTTTGTCGTTTGCAAATGTATAAGATGTGCGCGTGGACGCATTATCTATGTAATATGTGCCACCAATGTTTTTGAATTGGAAATTTAATTCACCACGGCGCCCCAAACGCGCGGCGGCGTGCATCAGTTTATCGCGCGATGGCATATCGGTATCGGCCCCGACAAACACGGTGAAATTATCGCCATCAACAGACAAACTGCCGTGCATATTGCCGTATGAAAATTCGTGGCATCCCCATTTTTGTGGTGTACCATAAAACAGACACATCGATGGCACGCCATCGACCGGCAGGGTTATCGTAATATCGTGTGCGCCATCTTTGTCAATCGTGCCACCGGTAATTGCAATGTTGTCGGCCATAATGTTTGCAATTTGCAACATATTGGAATCGGCCACGGCATTGACGCGCAGATGTGAAAATTCGTGCGACATAAATTTCATTTTGCCGTAAAAATCCAAATCAAGCGTCGTGCGTTTTGAAATCTTGGTCGGATTGGTCAAAAATGAAAAATCAAAATCCATATTGTCTGATTTTAATTCAATATCACGGTCGCCATTCGGGTACAGTTTTATGTTGCCAGTAAAATCATCGGATTTTATATTTGAAAAATCAAAACCGTATTCACCATCCCATGCGAAATTCATAGATAATGAAATTACCTTGTTTATGCGGGGATATGAAAAATCAAACCATTCGTTTATATCTGGGGCCTGGATTTCCAATGTGCCGGCGGCCGTACCATCGGAAAACAATTGTCCGTTTATGTTTAATTTGTTTTCATAGTTTCGAATTGAAAATTGGTCGCCATCAAAATTCAAATCGTATTTATGGTCGTTGGTGCGAACCGTGCCAGACAATGTTCCATCGGTCAATTTAGCGCGCACAATTTCATAGTTTTTGTTATGAAACCAAACGGTTGAATTATATATATCAATATTGTGGTCAAAATCGGGCGTCGCCAATGAATCTATTTTTAAATTGGCACCATAAATCGCAATATCACCACCAATTTGTGCGCCAGAAATATTGAATATTTTTGATAACGGTATGGTAAATATCAATGAATCTATGTGGCCAATTGGCACCGTGACATCGTGTGCAACAATTGTTGCACGTCCCAGTAAACTGAAATGAATATCGCCCGATATTTCGGCGGTTTGACCCGTTTGTTCGGATATGGCATTTATTATTTGTGGCTTTATCCCATCCAGGGTTATCATCGGCGGCACGACAATGACGGCCAATGCCGTAATCGTAAAAATTGATACGCCGGCCCAAATGATTCTGCGTTTATATCTGGGTTTTAATGCCATTTCTCTCTGCCCTTGTAATTTGATTATAATGAATTACAATAATCGTGTGAACAAAAAAAGTATATTTTCACTGGAAAGCAATTATGCCCCCATGGGGGACCAGCCCGCGGCCATATCTGAATTGGTGGCGGGTGTTCGTGATGGCCGTCGGTCCCAGGTTTTACTGGGGGTGACGGGGTCGGGTAAAACATTTACCATGGCCAATGTAATTGCAGAATTGTCGCGGCCGGCATTGATTATGGCACCGAATAAAATCTTGGCGGCGCAATTGTATACGGAAATGAAATCTTTTTTCCCGCATAATCATGTTGAATATTTTGTGTCGTATTATGATTATTACCAGCCCGAGGCATATATGCCCACCACCGACACATATATTGACAAGGATGCGTCTATCAACGAACAACTGGACCGTATGCGGCACAGTGCGACGCGTGCCATGTTGGAAGAACGCGATGTTATTGTTGTGTCGTCGGTGTCATCTATTTACGGTATGGGGTCCCCGGAACAGTATTCGGGGATGAAACTGGTCCTGCATGCGGGGGATAAAATTGGCCAGGCGGACGTTATGCATGCGCTGGTTGATATTCAATATAAACGCAATGATGTCGCGTTTGAACGTGGGGACTTTCGCGTGCGTGGCGACACGCTGGACGTGTTCCCATCGCATTCCCAGGATCGTGCGTGGAAACTGTCGTTCTGGGGCGATGAAATCGAAGATATTTGGGAATTTGATACCCTGACCGGGGCCAAGTTGCATAAATTGGACCGAATTGCGATTTACCCAAATACGCACTATGCGACCCCAATGCCCAGTGTTTTACAGGCAATCGGCCAAATCAGAACAGATTTGGATGAACGGTTAAAATACTTTCATGAAAATATGAAGTATATCGAAGAACAACGTCTGCGCGAGCGTGTGAATTTTGATATTGAAATGATGGAATCGACCGGGACATGCCGCGGGATTGAAAACTATTCGCGATATCTGTCGGGGCGTGCGCCGGGTATGCCGCCACCAACACTGTTTGAATATTTGCCGCGTGATGCCGTTTTGTTTATTGATGAAAGTCATGTGACCGTGCCACAAATCTCTGCCATGTCGCGTGGTGACCGTGCGCGCAAGGAAACATTGTCGCAATATGGTTTTCGTTTGCCCGCGTGTATTGATAACCGACCACTGACATTTGATGAATGGGATGCATTGCGTCCGCAAACGATATTTGTATCGGCAACGCCGGCGGAATGGGAAATGAATCAATCTGGTGGAATTGTGGCCGAGCAGGTTATTCGTCCAACAGGTCTGCTGGACCCAGTTTGTGATGTGCGCCCGACGGCAAACCAGGTTGATGATTTATTGGACCAGATAAAGAAAACATCGGGGCGTGTGTTGGTGACAACACTGACCAAGAAAATGGCGGAACAGTTAACAGATTACCTGAACGAAAATGGCGTGCGTGCGCGATACCTGCACAGTGATATTGAAACGCTGGAACGTATTGAATTGCTGCGTGATTTGCGATTGGGTAAATATGATGTGTTGGTTGGTATCAACTTGCTGCGCGAGGGGTTGGACGTTCCAGAATGCGAATTGGTTGCGATTATGGATGCGGATAAAGAAGGATTCTTGCGTTCAACGCGTTCACTGATTCAGACCATTGGTCGTGCGGCGCGTAATGCAAATGGGCGTGTGATTCTGTATGCCGATAAAATGACAGATTCAATGAACGCGGCACTGACCGAAACGACGCGTCGTCGGGAAAAGCAGATGGCATATAACACCGCGCACGGCATTACCCCGACCACTGTGTCCAAGGCAATATTTGCCGAGGTTGGCGACAAGCAAGAAAAAACGGACAAGGCGCGGCGGTTTGTATATGATAAATCGGGCGGCGTTATGGACGCGGACAGTATCCGCAAACAGATAAAGGATTTGACCAAGAAAATGCGCACGGCGGCGGAAAACCTGGAATTCGAAGACGCGGCCGAATTGCGTGACGCAATCCATAAACTGGAAGACGACTTGTTATTGGTGGAATGAGTGCAAAGGTAGAAATATTAAAAGAAAAGACCACCCCGGCCGTTGGCCACCCCTCCATGGAACCACCCACAAAATCTAACGATTTTGCGGGACCCGGTGGAGGGGAACTTGCCGCGTTCCCGTTGCGGACCAAGTTCTCCTCCTGTGGAGGAGTACCCGCAGGGGGAGGTGGTCTTGTCAGCAAGTCTGTTGTTTCATTTAATTTACCGTATAACAAAAATTTGATTGTGCGTGCCAAGGAATTACGAAAATCACACAGTTTGCCAGAGGCATTGCTGTGGCGTGAAATTAAATCAAAGAAAATAAATGGTCTGGATTTTGACAGGCAAAAAGTTATTGGTAATTACATCGTTGATTTCTTTTGTGTAAAAATAAAAACAGTCATAGAAATTGATGACAAGACGCACGAGTTAAAAGAGCAACATGATGCCACGCGTCAAAAATATTTACAAAATTTGGGACTGAGAATAATTCATATATCCGCAAAAGATGTGTTGAAAAATCCATCATCTGTGGCAGAATTGTTAAAAAATATTTTACAGGAAACACAATGAAAGAATATTTGTTGAACAATGTGGATGAAACGCGCGCGTGGGCGCGGGAATTTGCGGGCACACTGCATGCGTCGGTATGCGTTGCATTGCACGGTGACCTGGGCATGGGCAAAAGTGAAATTGCCCGCACGATAATTCAGACGCTGCGTGGGGCGGATACGGTCGTGCCCAGTCCAACATTTACGATTGTGCAAAACTATGATGGCATATCACATTTTGATTTGTATCGTATAAATGATGCGTCGGAATTGACCGAAATCGGGTTGCCGTATGCAATTGCGAACGATATTACATTGATAGAATGGCCCGATATTGCATCGGATATTTTGCCGGCGGATACAATTCATATTTATTTGAGTGAAAATGGGGCGGGACGAAAATTGGTTATAAAATAATTTTGGGAAAACACACCTGTGGCGGTTTTTGCGGTGTTGTGCCATAATGTTGATGTGGATGCAAAACATTCACAACGCGAACACATGCACGGACTGTTCGCACAGTCCCGAACCACATCCCTATATGGATTCGTCAGAATTCATGAAATGCAGTGTTCAAAACAAAACGCCGACATTTGTCGGCGTTTTGTTTATTTTTTCAGCAAACTTTGAACAGCCAACGGGAAATCAGGGCTGCGTGCCAGGTATGAACCACTGACCAATAAATCAGCACCGGCGTTCCAACACATTTGCGCGGTTTTATCATTCACACCACCGTCGACAGATATGGTGAATTTTAATCCATACTTTTTGCGTGTGGCGGCCAATATAGATATTTTTTTCAAGCAATCTGTTTGAAATTCTTGGCCCGCCGCACCGGGGCGAACGGTCATAATCATAACCTCGTCCAAATCACGCAGAATTGGTTTTAATATTTCAACCGATGTTTCGGGATTTATTGCAACGCCCGCGCGTCGCCCGGCGGCACGAACACCGCGTACCGCATTGCGCAGGCCGGATGTATTTGTTGACATAATTATTGTATCGGCGCCCGCCGCAATTGCGTCCGCCGCCCATACAGATGGACTTTCGGTCATTAAATGTACATGCAGGTGTGCATTTGTGTGGGCGCGAATCATTTTTAATTCTGAAATTCCACCCGCCACACGGTCAACATAAAAACCATCCATAATATCGACATGAATTATCGAAATTCCGCCGGCACGAAACAGCGAATATGTTGATGAACTGTTCATATTAAAACACAGTGTGCTGGGCATAATTGGAATAAATTGTGGGCGCGATGGCGCACGATGATGAAACAGCGATGTAATGCGTGACCAACGCCGGCGCCACCGTTCGGCGCGCGCCATATATGCGCCGCGGTGTGGGGCCTCGGCATTCCAGATGTATGATGATGTGGCGCGAACAATCGCATCGGTGTGCATATTTTCGGTCGGAATGGAAAACGCGTTTTCAAAAAATTCTGTTGCGCCATCGGCGGCGGCCGCCCCGCCGGTTAGAATTGTTTTTATTGGACGATATTTGGAAATTGCCACCCGCGCCGAATTTGATATTTCAGCCGAAATGTCGACCATGTGTGGCAAGAAAATATCGTTTATATCGCCACGGGAAAATTCGTATGCGCTGTCAGCCGGGGTAAAGCGGTCCATTTCCTTGGGAAAAAGGGATGCAACATTGCGCTTTATACGTTCGGCCTCGTCAAAATCGATGTGTAATTTTTCAGATATGTCGGTTGTGATTTTTGTGCCGCCGTGTGCGATTTTGGTGTGCCACACGGGACCACGGTCGGTCCAAATTGATGCCGATGAAAATTCCGCGCCCAAATCAATAAACATAACGGTTTGCTTTTTCGTGCGCAATGCGGCGTTTAATAAAAATTGTGGGTCAAAGAAACCGGTGCTGTTTATATGTGCGTGACGCAGGTTGGCCATTACCGTTTCCATTCGGTCACGCGGGTAAAATATTGCACCAAATGCCGAAATCAGCCCGCGGTCGGTATAACCAATGGGCGATGTTATGTTGCGCGCCGATGGTGCATCATACCGCAGAGGAACAATGTGCATTGGAAAATATCCGTCAGGGTGTGCGATTTGTGAAATCTGGCGGCTGATGTCCATGGGGGTGATTTTGTGTTCGCCATCCCACGCGGTGCTTTTGGCAACCATTTCAAATACAGATTGTCCGAAATTTCCCGTGACATAGGCCGAGTCAAAATGTGACCCAATTTGATGTTCCAATTCGTCAATTACCGACCGCAATGCGAATACGGTGTCGAAACTGTCCACGCTGAATAATGCAGATTTAACGATTTTTGCACCGCGTACACGATGCGCCATGCCGCGTACGCCGCACGACCCGATATCCAGACACAAAAACGCCGAATCTATTAAATTCATTTTATTTTACCAATATGCGCGAATCATCACGCATGTCTATTATTTTTATATCGCGATCAAGTATTGCGTGGTTTTTGTTCAATATTATCAATTGGCCAATTGCGGCCGCAGGATTCTTTTCCGGCAACATAATGGTTGTGCCACCGTTGGTCACGATATTCCAGCGGCGATTTTCAATCCATTCCATATAATCCAAATATCCAATTAAATTGTGGGCGGTATTGGTTATTTCGCCAATATCATCGGGCAATTTGCCGCGAAATAAAACGGTGCCGGCATCGCGTTCGGTATGCGGTTGGTTCACAATGGTCCCATCGGCGGATAACGGAAAATAGTCAACCCCATCGGTCCATAATGCCACCGCCCTATATAACTTTACACGAACAGATATATTGCCATCGGCGCGGCGCCGAATGGATGCACTGCGCACACCCGGCACGGCCAAAACGCGCGCGTTTATTTGCGACAGTGACAATGAATATGTTTGCGCGCCGGGTGGGACGGCAACCGCCGCCGCCAATGCGGATAAATCCTTGTTCGGGGCGTCGGCATGCACGGAAATACTGCGCACACGGGCCAATTGACCGTGACCCATGGTGGTCATTGTAATTCGCGTCAAAAAGTATATTGCCAACAATATGGCAACAATGAAATATACCCAAAACAGAATAGACTTTTTCATGCCGATAATTATATCACAAAAAAGCCAATGCGCAAAGGGCGGGGCGAAAATAAATCAGCTGGCGCGCAACAGGTATCCCCGGCGGAACATACACCGGCGATATGCCCCAACGGTTTTCGATGTGGTGTTGCGGGGCACCGACAGCAATGAACGCTGGCCGGCATCTTTATATTCGTTTGATTGGAATGTCACCCATAAACCCTCCCAGTCGGGCATTTGGGCACTTTGATTCGGGGCAATCAATTTGGCAATGCGGCTGCGCGGGGTGTACGATTCCCGGTCAATCCCCAGACACGATTTGTGGTCGCGCACGAATTGTTCCATTGTGACGGATTCGTTTTCCCAATTTAATATGGTTGCGTTATCAATGCTGCCCCGGTTTGGGGATGAACACGCCGCCAATAACATTGCAAATACCAAATATTTTATTCTCATACTTTATATTATAATTTAATTGCGTCGGGGGGGCAATAGTTTTTATAATGCATAAAAAGGCACAAGGGAGAATGACATGGCGATAACCGCCCAGAACTTTATTAAACTGGCCAATTTCTATAACCAGATGACGATGATGATGTCGGCCATCTGTGTGGAAAAGGGCGGAATTGCGATGGAAAATTATGTCGGGCGTTTTTTTGCGGCCGATACATTGGAATTTGTGGCGGAATATGGGCGGCGTTTAATGAACGATAAAAAATCGGAATTGACGCCGGAAATTATCGCGGTGATTGAACGGTTTAATCAGAATTATAAACTGGTTCGCGATTTAACCACCCCAACGCAAAAACCAATTTATGAAATGACATTGGAAGAATTTGAAAAAATTATGAATATCTGATACAAATAGGCAAAGGAGATATTGATGAAACGTTTTAGATTGTTTGGTATTTGTGCAAAAATATTCCTGGTGCCGATGGCGGTTGTACTGGCATTTGGTTGCAACCAACAAAATCAGAATATTCCACAATATGACACCGTGACCGTGGTGGACAATTTGGTGATTGATGAAAATTCCGTGCCCATTTTCCCGAAAAAAGCGGCATTGACCACCGATACGGCGCGGCGCTTTTCATTGGACTTGCCCAAACGGTGCGAGGTAAATTGGGATAACCAGGCGGTCGTTTCAGTTGTACCCGAAGAAAAAATCGAAATGATACGGCTGAGTACTGGGGACGCGTTGCCGGAATTAAAGGTTTCGGATTATGAATTCAAAGAATTGACCGTGAAACGCGCGCTGGATAAATTGCTGGACGGTACCGATATTTCTGTTGTCGAAGATGACACTATGTACGAAAAAATTACCGGGTCTATTTCATCGGGTGCGCTGGGCGATGCGGTGGAATTGATGTCCAAGATGGGGCGCGCATATTATTCGTATGATGCGGATGCCGGCGAAATTCATTTGACCCATCGCGCAAAATGGCTGATAAAAATGCCACATGACCAATCAATTATTATGGCGCTGATTGATGCGATGCGTGGTGCCGATGTGCGCAATTTGTTGGTTGATTGGAACGATAAAACATTAGTGTTCGAAGGCAATTACCAGACCGAGCGCGAGGTGTCCAGAATCATTGCCGATGTTGCATCAAAAAAGTATATGTTGGCATGGGACATTGATGTGTATCGTGTATATCCGCGCACCGATAATCCAATTGTGTGGATGAATATGTTGCCGGCGTTTGGTGAAAATAATATCAAAATGTCCATCCCGGGTGTTGTTGGTCGCGCGTTGGTGGTCAGCCCCGAAATAAACACCAAAACACTGCAAGAATTTTTATCGCAACAGGCAAATGTTGTTTTAATATCCCAGGGCCAGTTTGTGATTCCAAACGGTTGGCAATCGCGATTTGACATTGGTCAATGCAGCAAAGAAGAACGTCTGGAAACCGATTTGATAATTGGTGCAACGGGCAAATATGGCGATTTTGGTGGGCGCAATAAAATTGATGCGAAAATCGTATTGCGCACCAGCAATGGCGAATTATCGTCGTTTAACATTCCGTCCAGTGTGGGTGATAACTATGTGATTATTGGTATTCCAACGCATTCGTTTGTGACAACACCGGAAACATTGATTTCGCCATTCGCGGAATTGGTCGTATTTATGTCGCCGCGTATAATATCTATTGTTGATGCGGCCACGGCACCGTCGGGCGAAATGACGCCATTGGTTGGTGATGCATTGCGTGAATTTTTAAGTGAATAAGGAACAAAGAAATGTTGTTTTCCAAACTGGAACGAAAAATTGCATTCAGATACCTGGCCGCGAAAAAGCGCGGATTTGGTTCGGTTATATCGTGGGTGTCGCTGATTGGAATTACACTGGGCGTTGCGACATTGATTGTCGTTATGTCGGTAATGGGTGGGTTTCATGAAACATTACTGTCGCGCATTGTTGGAATGAACGGACATGTCGTTGTATATCACCAGGATGGCGCAATCAGCGATTTTGATTATCTGATTGATAAAATGAAACAGAACAAGGTCGTTGCCGCCAATGCAACCGGCATTGTCCCCATTGCCGAAGGCCAGGTTATGGCGACCGCCGGCGGAAACAATACTGGTGCCATGATACGCGGAATTCGTATGACCGATTTGGCAAATAAAACGGAAAGCGGAACAAAAATTTATGGTAAAAAATTATCCGAAATTCGCGATGGCGAATTGGTCGCGGGGGCGTCCCTGACGCGCAGTTTGCGTGTTGGCATGGGGGACAAGATTTCATTGGTTTCTGCAAATGGGGCAACACCAACACCATTTGGTACAATGCCGCGCATTATGGCATATCCGGTGATGTCATCGTTCTTTATGGGTATGTATGAATATGATTCTGGGTACATATTTATGCCGTTGGAAACCGCCCAGAAATATTTGAATATTGGCGATGCGGTAACGCACATTGATTTATTCTTGCGTAATCCCGAAGATACTGCCGCCGTGCGTGATGCGTTGGCGCGATTGTTGCCCGATGGGTTTGTGGTGCGCGATTGGCGTGAGTTAAACCGTGGTTTTGTCGGCGCATTACAGGTTGAATCAAATGTTATGTTTTTGATTTTGATGCTGATTGTAATTGTGGCCGCGTTTAATATCGTGTCATCATTGGTTATGTTGGTCAAAGATAAATCCAAAGACATTGCCGTTTTGCGTACATTTGGCGTGTCGCGCAAATCTATGATGAAAATATTTATTCTGTCTGGCACCAGCATTGGTGTTATTGGCGCGTTTTTTGGAACGGTGTTTGGTGTGATTGTGGCGATTTACATTGAACCAATACGTCAATTTTTCCAGTGGGCAACCGGTCGTGATTTGTTCCCGGCAGAATTATATTATTTGTCGGAATTGCCGTCTAAATTAGTGCCGACAACGGTGATTGGTATTGCCGTGCTGGCGATTGCGTTGGCGTTTCTGGCAACTATTTACCCCGCATGGAAGGCGGCATCAACCGACCCGGTCGATGTATTGCGTAATGAATAAAGGTGACCCAAAATGGCAGGCATATTGAATTCTTTGTCGCGTGTGAATAAATCAGATGTCGTTTTATCTGTGCGTGATATTAAAAAGACTTTTATCGAGGGCGGCCAGCCGTTGCATATCTTGCGCGGTGGTGGGTTTGATTTGCACCGTGGTGAAATCATTGCATTGGTCGGGCAATCGGGGTCTGGTAAATCAACATTGCTGCAATGTGTTGGATTGTTGGATAAACCCACCAGTGGCAGCATTCTGCTGGATGGCGCCGCCGTGCACAGAATGGATGAAAATACGCGCACAATGATGCGTCGCAATAAAATTGGATTTGTGTATCAGCGGCATAATTTGTTGTCTGATTTTACCGCATTGGAAAATGTTGTGTTGCCAATGTTGGCGGCGGGTGTGGATGAAACAACCGCAACCGGGCGTGCATTGAAACTGATGCGTGCGGCATCGGTTGCGCATCGCGCGTCACATTTGCCGGGTGAAATGTCGGGCGGTGAACAACAGCGTACGGCGGTTGCGCGTGCGTTGGCAAACAATCCGGAAATTTTATTGGCCGACGAACCAACCGGCAGTTTGGACCCGGCACACGCAACGGCGGTGTTTGAATTGTTGTTGGATTTGGTGCGTAAAAATAAAATGGCAATGTTGTTCGTCACGCATGATATGAATTTGGCGTCGCGTGCCGACAGAACAATTACTATTCGGGATGGAATCGTAAAATAAATAATTGATTAAATCACAGGAGAGAGAACCCATGAAAAAAACATCAAACATAAAACAAAATCGCGAAACAACCGTATCGGCCGCGCGCAAGGCATGGGGAATTGTTGCGTTGGTGGGACTGTTTGTGTGCGGCGTGTTTGTTGGTGCGGGTATGCACACATCGCGTATGGCACCGGTCGCGGCAAATACCACAATTGAAATGGATGTGCCAATTGCAACATGCGTGCGAATTGAACAATTGCTGGGCGCCAGATTGAATTCCGAAGATGATACAGAATATGATGCGCATTTGGAAAATGCAGAAATCTATGCCCGTATGTCTGAAAATGGATGTGCGGAAAATGTCGATAAATATCGCGCATTGGCCGCGCGTGAAATTCAAATAGCAACCGCATTATTGCCGGTTGATGAAATGGATGAATCTGGCGTCGAAGATGTTGTTGATGTATATAAAAAAATCCAGATGCAGGCCGCCGCGCAACAGGTCATTAATAAATTACAGAAAATGACCGATCCGGCCATAGACTTTATTTTGAAATTGGAAAAAATCATAGACGAAGACTAAACCGGGGGAAAATATGAAAAAAATTATTTATGCTTTGGTTGCCTGTGTATTGGTGTGCCCGGCGTATGCCGACGATACCGATGTTGATGTGGCTGAAACAGATGTGGTCGCAACCCCCGCGGTTGTTGAACGCACATCGTGCGCCGATGTACAATCAAAAATTGATGCGTTGGCCGCGCGTGATGATTTGACCGATGATGAAACAACCGAATTGGATGAATTGCGTGCGAAATATCGGCGCGATTGTTCGCGTCGTGCGGGTGGCCGCGGCACGCGTGCGGCGGCAATGCTGCGCACACCGGTTGCCACGCAATCGCCGCGTGCAATGCCCGCACCCGATGCGGCGGATGAACCAGAATCGGACACGCCGTCCGTGACAGCAAAACCAGATGCCGCACCGGCAAATCCGGCCGCACCGTGTGATGTGCCCGATGAAAATGGATGCTGTCCGGGTGAAACATATACCGATATGGGTGATGCCGGTTTCAATTGTTGCCCGACCGACGGTGGTATGTGCTTTACGCCAATGGTGCTGAAACAATCAGATGCGTCGCCCGACGCGGAGAAAAAGCCTGAAAAGACGGATGCCGAAATTGCCGCGGAAATAGATGCGAATATTGCGGCGGGGCTGTGTGGTGACGGAACCCAACCAAACAAATTTGGATGCTGTGCGGACGAATTGTTCAAAGATTTAGGCGGCACATTTGCGTGCTGTCCGAAAAGCGGCGGCGATTGTTTGCCACCGATAACAAAAAAGCAATAGGACATGAAAATGAAAAAATTTATATTCATAACAAGTGCTTTATTGATTTCTGCATGTGGTGGCGGCAGTGGGGGAAATGGCAATCCTGGCGGGGAAATTATCGTCCCAGAGAGCATGGATTTATTGACAACAAGTTTGCCAGAAAGTCAAGATAATTCCATAGATTTGGACACATATGTTGAATCTGTTTTGGGGACAGATTATGAAATTGTTCCAGAATCAACAGAAAGGCGTTCTGGTGTCAGAGTGGCAAAAAATCGTCATCACGACACACAATATAACAGCAAGCAACTTGATGATATGAAGAATTTTTTTGACAAGGATGATGATGCCAAGAAAGATTTCATATCAAAGAATCGTGAGTTGGTGAAACGGTATGCCAAACTTGCGTGTGGTTGCGATATGTCGGATTTTGATTTCGACGGAAAATCAGATGACGATATCTATCATCACTTAAAAAATGATTCTTTTAGACCAAACGATGTATGGGACAGGTATCATTATCGTAAAGAGCACCTGTCAGACCAAGAATTGTATTCCAGTGGTGGCAGCCGAGATTAGTTTGACGGATATGTAAAAATTACAAAATTACAAAATGGGAAAATAGCAAACATAAAATTGTATGATGGGTGGTATGATCGTGAATTTAATTTTGACAAGGGGCCAGATAACAAATTTTATGCAACGGCTTATTCATACGGGGTTTTGTGCGGTGCATACTGTATTATCCAATATAACACAGACAAAACAGACGAGAGTTTTGAAAGTATTAAGGCTGGATTGCAAGCGGTGCTAGAATCCAAAGAACTTAGTGAAGAACAGAGACAGATAGCACAGGATGCTATTGATTCATTAACATCTGAAACCGTACCGACAATATTAAGTCAAACAGAAATGGAAGGAGGGGGGTATACATCTGGTTTCTTTAAGATACCGAATCATTTTATGGTTGATATTCGTGCCTATGGCAAGCAGGTAGGTTTGCAATATTCTGACTTTGGCGCGATTGTTGGGCGTCAATGGCTTGATGGGAAACAGGGCGGTACAGATAATGGCATTGGATATGTGTTCGCGGGTGGATATGGTATCAAAAACATAGATAAACAAAATATCCAAGGAAATATGAATTTCAAGGGGCAGGCTGTTGGTCATGTTATGTATCATGAAGAAGATGCAAATGGAGTTGCCACTGACGACTATATGTTGGTAAAATCAAATGCAGATTTGACATTCCAGGCCGATGGTACAGAAAAATTATTCATGAATTTTTCTGATAATGCCGATGTAAACAAAAGATGGTATGATGTTGAATATACTAAAAAGGGTGATGACGTTAGCGTAAAATTATCAAATGGCGACAAGATTGCCGCAGAAAATGCAAAATATAAATTCAAAGATACTGAATATAATGAAAAATTCAAACAAGAGGTTATTGACGAGAAATATAATCGGATGTCGTCATGTAAATTTGATTCGACATATTATGGGGACAATGGAATTCCATCAGAAGCAACTGGTGTTGTGAATTTACTTGATCAAACATGGGCTAATGGCAGCGCTGAAGATAAAGAATTGTTTTTTACAGCGGCATTTGGGGTCAAAAAGGATAAAAGATAATGACTATAATAAAGACCTTGCGTTTTAGTAAATTTGATTTATAATAGGCAGGCTTTCAATTTGTTGCGGGCATAGTACAAAGGCTAGTATGCAAGCCTTCCAAGCTTGAAATGCGGGTTCGATTCCC
>CAKQGH010000008.1 GCA_934232895.1 uncultured Alphaproteobacteria bacterium | reverse complement strand
GTCTAGGATATGCACATTGACTTAGTCAAAGTTTGGATATTTCCAAATTCAACTGTCTGCATATCTCTTCTTGAACGATTCTTGATTTGCATCAAAAATCTTGATGAGCTGCTTTTATTCACAATGTTTGCGAGTTTATCAGGAACCCTATTCATTTGGTCGTTCCGATAACCGCAGAATTTCAGGGGTTGAGAGTCTTTTTTGATTTGTTCCCAACTTGAAAGCCCGCATAGTATGAGTCGAAAGTTGGAAAAAGTCAAGCGCTTTTTCGAAAATAATTTTGAAAAAATTTATCTGCCCCTGGCAAAATATTCCCAACACACTGAAAATTCGGCATTTTTTATTTGAAAATTTTTTTCAATTTTTTTTGATTTTTTTGTTTTTTGGGTGTTCCACGATTCGTATTTTGGGCAAAATCTGATTCGGTCCCCACCAAAAAAGGCCGCAAAAATGCGACCTGTATATAATATGGCGTCCGATTCGACAATCAGAATCGGTACATAAAGCCCAATTTCACCATTGGATAGAACTTTATATCGTCCAATTCGTGCTGGGCATCCGCCAGGGCCTGGGCCTTGACATCATTAACATGTTCCTTCATCGGCTCTGTAACGACGCTTTGCCAGGTGTTTGTGGTGGTATCAAATTTCTGCAACCCGTCAAATGGCACATCCAGCCCCAATTGCGCCGACCGATTCGTGAACACAACGCCCGCGTCCATATAAATCTTGAACCCGGCAAACAGCCCCAGGTCAAACCCGGCCCCCAGGTATGGCCCAGAATATTTCCAGTCAGCGCGGGCGGCACCATGAACCCCGCCACCGGTATAGCGATATAATTCGTCCATCAATTTGAATTCAAACGATTCGGATGGCAATCCGTCAATTTTCCCCGCCAGTGCCGCATCCACCGCCAATTTCCCGGTATAATACCCACCGGTCAGACGAATTCCGCCCATAAACCACGTATCGCCGAACGGGTAAAAGTCCACCAGCGCCGCAACGTGGTACGCATCAATCGTGCCATCATTAATGGTCAGATTATCACCGATATCCACGCCATCACTGCCCATGGCGGAATCAACCGCAGAATTAATTGCGGATTTAATTGGCTTTGTGCTGGCAAAATCAACACGAAAACCGAATCGTTTCCACCAAAAAGAATCAAAATCTTTATTTGCATATCCAATAAAACCGTTCAGCCCACTGGTTGCCGACGCACCCACACCAATTTGCATACCGCGCGGGAATTTTGTTTTTGGGTTATGCGCGGTCTCGTGTTCGGTGGGCGCGGTATCTGCCACGATTGGCGCCGCATCTGGGGCCGGAACAATCGCCGCATCGTCGGCGACCGGCGCGGCGGTCACTTCGGTGTCTGGCGTCATGGGTGCGGGCGCGTCATCGGCCAATGCCGGCACGACAAACAGCGCCGCTATTACTGATAATGGATACAAAACGGTGGGTTTCATGTATATTCTCCTGCTGCACATAATGTGAAAGTATTCTTATATGGTATCGGTTATGGAAAAATCACACAAGTAAAAAACAAATATCATAAATTTATGTTCAAAAAGCCGCCATTTTGTGATATTATTCACGGTATGAAAAACAGAATTTTTATCTTGTCGTCCATACTGTGTTTGTGTGGATTACCGGCGGCGCGCGCGTCCGAGTGTATTGGCGCGGGCTGTGATATTGAACCGTTCCGCGCGTCGGCGCGCATTATTGATGTGGCAGATGTGGCCATGCCGGCCATGGAATACAGTGCGTCCATTGAATATATCGAACAAAATATGACGCCGGTCGAACCACAAATGCGCCAGGCAAAATTGTTGACCATAAAACCGGTGCCGGCCGACACGCGCAAACCACTGTGGGACGGAACCCAGGGCAAATATCAATCGCGCCGGTTTGACAAAACGGTTGATTGGCGCGATGGCGTGCCAATTTGGGATGATTCCATATCATCATACCGGGACAAGGATTTCTCTGATTGGTTCCTGGCCCCGATGGACGAGATATATATTGCCGATGCGCCCATGGCCACCACGCAAAGTGATGATGACCTGGCAATCAGTTTATATAACCAAAATATGGCGGATGCCGCGGCCACCCGTGCCCGCATCGAAGAATTGTTGACACCACAAAAACCGTGCGACAATTTGTGGACCGATGACCCGGTTGCGCCAACGGTTGCACCACGCGCCGAATACACGGCCCAGGATATGACCGAAACAGTCCAGGTTGTATTTGGGCGCAGCGATGGTTGCCCATTTGAAACCGAAACCGAATGCAATATTTGGCGCCGTAAACCAATTGTGCGCGAAACCGTTTCGCCGCGCAGTCCGAAATTGCGCGCCGATGTGATGGCCGATTTTATAGCCGCCGCACGCGCGTATCCCGAAATATCGGCATCGGCCGATGTTGCGGCACCACTGGTTGCACGGTATAAAATGTTGATGGCATCGGCCAACGCATGTTGCACCGATGGTTTGGCATATTCATTGCGTCGCGCGGGCGCGTCCGATGGATTGGTTTACAAATTTATGGTCGATGACGCGAATTTCTATGGTCTGGGCGCGCGTTGTTTAATGATGACCGATGCGGAACTGGACACCAAATATCCAAACACGGCAACCGCGGCGGTTGCAGCCGATGTTCGCAACGGGTGCCTGTGCCGTGGTCGTCAATGGTTTACAGCCATGTTGGCCCCGTTCCAGGCGGCGTATGCGGCCGCACCGGAATTCCGCGACGCCAAATTTAATTATACATATACCGATGGCCTGCAACGCGAAACAACGGTATCGATAAATACAGATGTTCAAAATGTGTTAAATCAATTGACCCTGTGTCCATAAAAAAACGCCCGTCTGGGCGTTTTTTTATTTCCATGCGTCTGGTATATCATCATAATCATCCAGTTCCGTTGCGCCCAGGTACATATTTTCAACATTATCTGTCGTGGCATCTGGGAACACCTGATACAATGGCGTACCATCGGGGTTTGTGGCCGACGGCCCGGTCAATTTACTGCACCCAGAAAATGTGCCATCAAACATACCCCATGCCGGGGCACCGTATACATTTCCAAACAACCCGGTGGGAATACTGGTCACGCCGGCTCGCGCAAAGGTTGTGTTAAACATTCTATATTGCGGTACGCCCCACAGGTCGCCAAACAGCCCCGCCGGTATTGGGCCGGTCAATTTATAACAATTAAAGAAAGTGCCCGCGAACATTTCACCCTTGTACGGGCCCGACAATCCAGAAAACAACCCCACAGGAATATTGCCTGTCAATTTGCTATTGTTATAAAACAAGTGGTAAAACATTTTGCCAACTGGCGCACCATTTACACCGGTGAATAATTCCGCCGGAATATTTCCAGCCATATTATGACACATTGAAAAAGTATTATTGAATGACGGCATATTGGTACCAATGTTCGGAAATATTGCACCCAGGCTGCCACTGATACCAGCCAGGTTTTCGTTGTAATAAAAACTTATTGCCGATGTGGCGGCGGAGTATTCGGCCGACACACCACCAATTTTGATATTATATGCACCAGCATTCACATAGATATGCGCGATTGTCATGGCTGTTGTATTGCCGTTGTATATGCGCTCTATTTCGGTATTATCACCCCAATCTATCCAATATGTGCCACGCGCCCCAATTGAAAAACTAAATTCCGTGGTGTCGTTTGTCGTTGTTGCAGTAAACGGGAAAGTCATTTTGGGCGACACCAGTTTTTGTACCGCGGTATTTACAGTATTCCAACTGGCCGCGTGTGATGTTGCATATTCGCCAGCGCCATAATTAGTCGTGGTACCCAATCGTTTGTTTGCAATATCAATCATTCCCAATAAATATCGCATATTTGCAGCAACATTTGGATTTACCAATGCGGGGCTATATGGAATATCCAACCCCCATCTGTGTTTTATTGCTGTGTGAATATATTTTATATTTACAACCGGCGATTGCTGTCCCCGCGCCGATAGCACAAAAACAAATGCCACAACAATACAGCACAAATATTTTATCAATTTTCCCATTGTGGTAACTCTTGATCTGGGACATACATAACACCACTGACCGTGTATGTCCCCGCCATGTTTTGATTGGCCGTGGCATCGGTATCAACGCGGCGCGACACCGCCGAATATGTCGCCAACGCGGTCGGATATTGTGCATCGGTTGATGACGGTGACAGTTCCGATACCCGATTAGAAATATCTTCTTTGGTGGCAATATCGTGGTGCAATTGCGTGACATGCTGTGTGACATAATCGACCGACGCCACGGCAGCATACGACACACCCGGTGCGCATATTGATACAAACACACCAATTGTATACAAGTTGCGTATAAACATATTTCGCGTGATATGCGGTGCTCTGTGAATGCTCAATGTTCTCTCCGGTACTTTAAAAACCACCAAATTTTTGGTGGCCAGGAGGTTGAGAACAATTAGCAAGAATTGTGCCGCGTATTGAATATTTCGCGCGCCCTCCTGACCCAGTGCGTCAGGAGTTTTTCGTCGTGATACAAAAAACGGCGCAAAATGCGCGCCACACAATACATCATCGACGCTTGCTAAACGGGTTCTCACACCCCATCGTTGGAACACCCAACGACATCAGGATTATATGCATTTTATAAAATAAAAACAAGAACAAAAAAAACGCCGGTGGCGTTTTTTTATCTGGTACCCCAGCCTGATTGTTGCTGGCGCTGTTGGGCTGTATTTTTCTCGATTGCCTGCAACACACTGATATTCAGTGCATAGGCACAGTTATTCACAGTATCGCGATTGGCGGACAGTTTTTTGCAATAATCACTATCGGTACTTGCACTAAACGATTTTGCAAATTCTAAATCTTTCTCTAACTGGCGCTTGGCGTCACCGACATTACCCGATGACACCGCGTTCAGCACAATACGAATATTGTTCTGGATGCATTCCAGACCCGATGCGGTACTGGTTTTCATTAAACAATTCTCGGCGCCAGACAACACAACATTTCTGTCATTTGATTTGGAACCCGACCCAGAATCGCTGGTTGATGCACCGGCGGCCTCTAACTTGGTGGTCAATACGGCCTTTTCCAATTGGGTTTTGAAACGGCGCAATGTCGCATCCAGATAATCATATTGCTTTTTCATCTGTTGCGTTATGACGGTTGTTTTTAATGCAACAACATCGTGCATCAATTGTTTTTCCGTGGCATCGGTTGGGTTTTGTGTCAGACCGGTGTTATATGCATGCGTGCTGCACAATGCCAATTCGGCAACAATGCGATCGTTGTCTTCGTTGTTGCACCCATTGTCGGCGGCAATGGCGGGCGATGCCACGACCGCCACCACGGCACAAACCGCAACGCGCCGCAGTGCAATTAAAATTTCAGACAAAATGCTTTTCGTTTTTATCATTTAGTAAACAAACTGCTCGTTCCAAGTGTTGTTGCCGACGGTGTCAGACTGTATGTTTTCATTCCAGGAAACACACACCCAGATGTGTCATCCCATTTTTCGCCCAATCCACAACTGCATGATGTCCCATACCAGGTGCCACCCGTGCTGCGACATTTGCATTCGGCTGTTCCCTGGGCAACCGCCTTTGAACAATCCATAAATTTTATACCGCCGCTGGTATCGGTACCAGATGCAACTGAACTTGATGCCTTGTTCATTGCGCTTTCAGCCTGGGTAATATTTACACCGCAACCGTTGTTTTCGCATTCGGTGTCCAAATACTTATCCGTGACGCAAACCTTGCTGGGCAATGTTTTCAGGCTGGCGACCTTTTGCAAATCGGCCAACGATTCTTCGTTCACGGCACAATATTTTTGCGGCACCGATTGTTTATTCTTGCTTAAACGGCTGACGCCTGTGGTGGGCGCATCTTGTTCAATTATACGTTGCAATGTATCAATATCAATAGATGCCTGTTTTTTACGACTGCGGAACAATGCGGAATTATCCAGTGCCTCGGACGCACAACCGACCTGAATTGAAACGCCACTGTCGCCCTCGTCTGGGTACAGCCAATTGCGTTGAACTTCTTCATTATTGGTCAGCATTTTTACCAATTGGCACCCACCATCAGACATTGGCTTGACCGAACCAATGGTACATTTTGCACCACTGGCTGTTGATTTACCATCCACGCAATCCGTGGCGGTATAATGCATAGTCTGACCCGCCTGGCACATATATTGCGCCCACGCGTTGCATGTTCCATTTAACATCATATAAATGTCGGAAATATCAACACCAACCGATTGCGCCATAATCAATGCATCGTACAATTCATCCAACACATTGTTATATGGGTCAAAAAAATTCATCGCACGTTGTTTGAATGCCTTGACACGTTTTGGTCCCGCACAATTGTTGCCAGACGCGTCGCACCCGGCATATTCAAATGTATCGTTCATTGCCGCCTTTAATGTCTTTAATGCGGTTTGGGCATTTTCAATTTTTGATAAAACCTGGCCGGCAATTTGTTCACGCGCCAATACATCCGCCGACACGCCCGATTCCACCGCCGCGGTTGTCGATGTCGATTCCGCCGCCGTTTGCGCGGCCGCCGTGGCCGATGCAACGGCTTGGGCCGTCAATTCTTTTTGTTGTTCCAGCGCGCTTTGCAGTTGCGCAACGGTTTGCGCATTCTGCGATGCCATTTCAGATTGCATTTGCTGCATCTGTTGCTGCATAGCCTGTAATTGTTGGGCATTTTGCTGGGCCGCGGCATTTGCCGCCGCCGTTTGCGCCGCGGCCGCCGCCGCGTTTGCCTTGGCCGTGGAATTGGCAACCAATTGTGCCGAAATATATTCCACCAAATCGTTGCCATATTGCGTGCAATTCGAATTAGACTGGACACAGCCCGAAACAATCGGCCGCGCCACATCCAGCGATGTGCACCCACCCGACGCGCATTTTGGCTGGGCACACCGCATAATAACCGCGTTGCAATTGCCAAAATCGACCGTTGGGGCGTTGGTGGCGCCACTGCGGCTGTTCATCATGGAATTCCATGTATTGTTGTTCATTGCCGCCGCCGACCCGTTATATGCGGTCAGGTTATTTCCCACCGTTGTTGGCACGGCAGCCACCGCGGGCATCCCAGATACCAGCGCCAAAATAACCGGCAAAAATCTTGCGGTGAATTTCATTTCTCTCTTGGCCATAATTTTAACATAAATTTTCCCAACAGAAAAGCCAAAAATACGCCCGCGCAAGTTTTTTAGTGAGAAAGTGATAGAGTGATATAGTGATAGGGTTTGAAGGATAAACAGAATTGTCATTCCTGCGCAGCGTGGCAATCCATAAAACGACACACCACCCTGGCTGGCACCCCTCCACTGGAGGGGAACTTTGTTTATTCTCGGCACATACTAAGTTCTCCTCCTGTGGAGGAGTACCGCGTAGCGGGGAGGTGGTCTTTTATTTGAAACTTTATACAGCACTGTGCACTATCAAGACCACCCCGGCCTGCGGCCACCCCTCCACCGGAGGGGAACTTGCCCCGCGATTGGGATGCAGTGCACAGCACAAAAAATCGTCATACCGGCGTAGGAGGGTCACCATTGCCCCGCAGGGACTTATTTACCACTACCCCGTCCGCTGCGCGTCCGCCCCGACCCGGGTCCCGCAAAATTGAAAATTTTGTGGGTGGTTTCCCAGCGAAGGGGAATTAACACCGCGATGGTGATAAAACAAGCCCGCCGGTCGGCGAGCCATCTATTCTCTATGCTCTATTATCTGTGCTCTAAAAAATGCCCCAGATGGGGCATTTTTTAATCAATGCTGGTGGTAATTATGTCACCGTATGCACCGGCTTCATCACCGCCGATATAGCATGTAATATGTTTACCAACGGTGTTCATCCATTCGTCGTACGCCGCCTGTTCGGCCTCGGACAACTTTTTATCCTGGACGCTCTTGGTCGCAGCCCATGCGATTCCACCGGTCGCCGCACCACCAACAACCGCGGTTATGGCCGTCGTTGTCGGGGTAATCCACGAACGATCCTTGGATTTAATCTGGCTGCCATCCTTGGCGGCGTCGCATTTGGTTTTCAATTCATCCAACGACGCGGCAGCATTTGCGCCAATGGTAACCGATTTATCGCCATTGGTGGTGAATGCGTCGGTCACGGACTTGGTATATGTTTCTAACACACCCAATTTATCCGCATAATCAACCGCCGTTTCCGCATACGATTTTGCATTATTCGCCGCGGTTTTGCGTTCGGAATCTGTGCTGGATTCATTGTTCGCGGTCTCTATCTGCTTTTTGGCCTCGTCAACATATTCGCCACAGTTTTTCGCCATCTGTTCCGATGTCAACTGTGTGCCCTTGGCCTTGCTGTTCAGACCGGCCAATTTACCATCGGTAAACGATTTACCCAGGTAATATCCGCCAACACCGCCGCCAACGGTTCCGGCCAGGGCGCTGGCCGCGGTCACCCAAGCGCGGGTCTTTTTCTGTTGGTCGGCCATACCGTCAACCGCCTTGTCGGCAACGGCATCTGCCAATGTTTCCAGCGCACTGGATGGAATCCAGCTGCCACAGGTGAAACTGTCGCCAACGGCAAAGTATGCGGTACCCCAATCACTGCCGTTACGGATGGCTTCTTGGATTTGTTTGTCATCCGATTGCAATGTCACACGGATACGACAGAACGAACCGTACAAATCATTGCTGGCCACGAATTGATTCGTCTTCAAACCATTCACGGCATAGTTCTTTGGAACCTTGCTGGATTTCAGTTTGACCCACATGTATGTGCTGCCGGTGTCTTTGTTGCCAACCAGACCGCCGTTATTCGACGACAAGCACATATTTTGTTCCTTGGTCAGCTTGGCGTTATATTTCGCCTGGGCTTCTTTTTCAATGTCATAGATTAAATCACGGAACAATGTAGATGCCGCCTGGGATTGCAAATATGTGGTATACGAAACCGTCACTGGCGTATCAAACACATTGCCATTTTCGTCAACCGTATCGCAAGTGCCCTGGTCGCCAGTCTTGCTGGTGCACAGTTTGTTGCCATTTTCGTCGTATGCATCAACCTGTTCTGTACTGGCCGAGACCGAGGTTGCCGAACCGGCGTCAATCCAGCCACTGCGCACATTGCCAGATGCACCCCATGAACCTGTGCCAGATTTATTTGCCATTTTCAATTTATTTTGTTCAATGGCCAAGTGTTCTTCGCACGAGGATGCGTTTTTAACGGTATCCAGGCACAATCCCAAAACAACCGTATAATCCAAAACGCCGCCAACCTTGTTCATCGATTTGTCAAACGATGCATCGCCTGTGTTGGTCAGATTAGAATACATATCGGTACGATTGCGATAGCAATTTACATAATCGGTACCGCACATAGATTTCACACAACTGGTCGCAACGGATTGGCATTGCTTTTTCATTTGGGCAATTGCCGCATCGCTGTATGCATTGGACAGCGCCGCATTCAACGCCGCAACCACACCAATTGGGTCGGACTTGCTGTCGTCATATTCTGGGAACAGTGTTGTGAATGCGTCTGATTTAATATATGCATACGAATATGTGCCCACGCCGTTGGGGTTCAGTGCCGCATATTTACAATTCAAATCAGTATTCACGACCGCCGCACATCCGGTTTGAATATCGTTGTATGTTGCGGCCCCGTTGATTGATTTATCGGCGCTGCTGAATACCGACGAATAGCATGCCGCGCCAACGCCGCCACCACAAACGCGCATTGCGCATGATTTGATGGTTTCGGTGCATTTTTGTTTTGCGCGTGTATCAAACTTTTCAACCAAATCGGTAATTTTTGATTTCATCGCCGTGTTCATACGGGCGGAATAAGCCTCGTCATAAACTTCTTCCTGGTTATCGGCGTCTTTTAATTGTGACGCAGATGGCATTGCCCCATTGCCCTTGAATGTGGCATAGCAGTATTTATTGCCACCAATCGTGTCCAGACATGCGCTTTTGATATATCCGGAAATGGCCGATGTGCTGATTGTATCGGTGGTTGCAACCGTATCCGACGCGGTATCGGCACCGGCATTGACCGCGGCGGCGGCGTCCGCAACACTGCTGGATGCGTTTTCAAGGCATTTATATGGATTTTCCGCACATGCGTTCAGGATACATTGATCTGCAACCTTGTAACATGTGGAAACCGCATTGATTGCGGCCAGGGATGCGCCCTCGGCAATCATTTCGCCAATGCGACTGCTTGATGACGGTGATGTTGTCGTTGTGGTTGAACCAAACAATTGGGTCAGCCCCTCGGACTGGCAACGCGCCAATGTGGAATCGCAGAATACCATCTGCTTTTTGAATTCGCTGTTTGTTGTGCACAATTCAAAATCGGCACCGCATACATTGTCCTTTTTCAGACATGATGTATAGCGTTTAACGCAATTTGATGTGTCATATTTGTTCGAAATTGCCGCAGCGGTTATCATTTGGCCCAAAACACTGCCGTCGGTGGGGTATGTGTAATCAGTGACCTCGCCATAACTGTTTTTAGCAGACACGGTGGCCAATGACCCGACCGCCGATGTACCAAACAAACTGGTTATGCCAGATGCCGCACAATTTGCCAATGTGGACAGACATTGTGGCATTTTCGCATGGAACAGAACCTTGTTCGTGCATTCTTCAAACCCGGCGCCACAGGCATCTGTGCCCTTGATACACGCCGAATATGCGTCGATACATGCGCTGTCCGCCAACAAATTTGTTGTTGTGGTCGTGGTTGTCGTTGTTGCCCCAGCAACCGATGTCGACAAAGTCGGCATACGACGCGCCGCATTCGACATAACACTGGGCCGCGCGGTCGCACCAAACGCCGCCGGAATGCAGGCGAAAACCGCCACAAAACTGATATATTTTGTCAGAAAGTTCATCTGTTCCTCTCCATTATTTATGATTTACTATATCATAAAATCCCCATCTTTGAAACAAAAATATATGAAAATACGGGTAAAAAAATGGGGCAATTGCCCCGGGTTATCCAATGTCATCCAATATGGATTTTAATTCAGACATATCAAACGGCAAGTGCGATTTGAAATGAACACGCGCACCGGTTGTCGGATGGTCAAATTCCAAGTATTCGGCATGCAACATTTGGCCATAGTGCGTTTTTATAAATTCCAGCAATTCTGGGTCGCGCACACTGCCCAGACGGGATGCCCCACGACCATACACCGGGTCACACAGCACCGGGAACCCATGCGCCGACAGATGAACACGAATTTGGTGCGTGCGTCCCGTCAGCAAATTGCACCGAAACGCCGAAACACCGGCACGCGGCCATGTGTCCATAACATTTACCTGGGTATGGGCGGGTTTACCACCGGATTTTACCATACTCATTTTCTGGCGGTTACGCGATGAACGGGCGATGTTGCCGGTTATGTCGGCACCCTCCCAATTTGGGATGCCCCAAACAAACGCGACATAGCGGCGAATTAAATCGTGCGATGAAAATGTTTTTACCAATGCGCGAAATGCCGCGTCTGATTTTGCGAAAACCATAACGCCACTGGTATCCTTGTCCAGACGATGAACCACCCCCGGGCGCGTTGTGCCACCCAACGGGGACAATGCGCAATGCGCCAATATATTTTGAACCAATGTTCCGGTTTTGTTCCCCGCCGATGGGTACATAACGACACCACGCGGTTTATCAATTACGATTATGTCGTCGTCCTCGTATAAAATATTCAGGTCAAAATCAGTCGAAATATTATCGGCGGCATTATCCGTTGTTTTTTGCGGAATTTCAACCAATACCGCATCGCCCGGGCGCACACGCGCAGCAAACCGCCCCGGCGTGTTGTTCAATTTAACGGCGAAACGTTGAATTTCGCTGCGGGAAAATTCGGGCATTGCGCCCGACAAAAATTTATCCAACCGCACGCCTGCGGCCGCATCATCAACAATAAACTCGCGTAATTCAGACATAAAAAACCTATTTATATTTAGACCAATTGTCACCCACGCGGCATTTCGACAAATCAATTGATAATTTACGCCCAGAATCAGATACCGGGCATGTAATCATACCGGTGCTCTGCCCCTGGTCCGCGTCACGTGTGACATTGCGATATGTAAAATTGATTTCGGTCGGCGCATATACACATGCGATTTGCAAATTTCCGTCGTGTTTGCCATTTGGCCCAACCCACACACGAACGCCATATCCCAAACCATAGCACGGGAACCCATCCAGGTAATATAATTCCAACCCGCGCGAACCAACCAATTTTTTATCGGCCTTGAATTCGCCGGTATATTGATGCAATTGCAGGCCGGTCAATGCCTGCCAATCGGTGCTGGTGGAAAAAACACTGATGCGTTGGACCGCGGCCGGGTCATCAGAACCGCCAGCATCATCGGCCCAACATGGCGACGCACAAAATATGGACAAGGTCAAAAACATTTTCAACAGTCTCATTTTTTATCCCCCATATTTGCCAATTCAACCGACACGCGTTTAACACCGGTCGCCGGTACCGACATGGTATGTGAAAAATTCACACGCGTTCCCGCATCCAGCAATGTTGCCGATGGCATAAATTTCTGGCGCGCAATAACATTATCATCCGCATCGTATGCAATGATTATCAAATCGGGCACACCATAAATTTCGTCGGAATAATTTGCCACAACGCCATCAACAACCAAACGGGTTGTACCAGTTTCGGCATCGGTTTTCGCGTGGACTGCCGTGGCCGTTGCGACCAATGTTTGTGGATTTTTTGCGTCCATTTGATGCCGCGTGATAACCGCAACGGTAAAAACAATTGCCGACAGCAACGCGCACAACGCCGCAAAGAACACCATAAACGGCCCACGACGATTTGCATTTGGCGGCACCCATGTATTGCCACATATTGCACATTTAACCGCGCCATTTGGCCGTTTTGAAACCGAATATTCGGTTTTGCAAAAATCACAAGTTATTTTCATAATTATCCTTATACCACAAATTATTCCAAATTCAACCGGCTATATTTCGCACGAACACGGCGTTGGATTTCATTCAACGCGTTCATAAAATCACCCACTGTGGCATTTTTATTTGCCGCGACCGCCGAAAACAACAGGTATGATTCCGTATTCCCACGCGTTGTGCGCAAAACATCAGATGCCATACGATTTAATTCTATCAATGTCATATCGACAAAATGCGCATCGCCGGTTTTAACATCCCAGAAATACGCCGGATTTGTGGAATCTTCTATGCGTTTGCTGACAATCAAACGCGGCGTAATTGACCCGGTAAATCCAACCGTCACATACATTGCTGTAATGCGCCCAGATGTCATATCAATGGAATCATTTACATGCAAAACTGTTGGCTTGGTTTTATCGGATATGGACAATCCCCCCAGGGTTAAATTTGATACCCATAAATCGTCAACTGTAAAACTGGTAAATTTTCCAATATCGGCCAAACGAAATGCGCCCGCCACATCCATGGTGCGGGAATCGGCGGTCAAACTGCCCGACACGACCGCATTTTTTACATTGAATTTCCCGTCAATCGTTGGTCGCGTTTGGAAAATTAAATCATTTGTGACCGCGCGTCCTATGGTCAAAGTTTCATTCATTTGCGCCGATGTACCATTGATAAACGCGGCATCAACTATATCATGCCCACCCAGGTTTAATCCGGCCTGCATTGTGGCATCAGACGCATTATCCGACGGCACCCGCCATAAATACAGTGCATTGTCACGATTGACCGTGGTTGTTGCAACCAAACCAGTGTCGGCATTTACACCAAAATCGATATTATCGGCACGAAATGTGCCATACGCACCGTATGTGCGCGCATTATCAACAAAACCAATTTTTCCCGCCCCCAGTGATACTATTTCGCGTGTGCGAATTGGCGTTATATCCGCATCAGACATAACGACAACACCCTGTAAACTGGATTTACCGCCACTGTCGTTTGATTTCAATATGCGCAATTGGTATTCACGGCCATCGCGAATTAAATCATCATTCAATCCGAAATCGGATAAATCTGAAATTTCCAAACGCGTGATATTTTTTCCAACCGTATTCAGCAAACTTTCGCGGTTGGCAACGATGTATCGTTCCAGTGCCGATTGGATGTTTTCCATTTCACGCGCCACAACAATATTTTCGGCGCGACGCACCGCGCGATTTTGATATTGGAATAAAAACGGGATCGCAATTCCAACCAGCGCAACACTCAACAACAATTCCATCAGCATACCGCCGCGGTTTGCATTTGAATTACCAAAAATTCCGCATGTTATTTTTTTCATGGCAGTCTATCCTTTGGCAATACCGATTTCCATTCCCTGGATTTAATTGCGCCGAATTCATCACGCGATGGCGCGGTCGGAATTTTCGCCCGGTCAAATGTCAAATCGTTAAAATTTGGATTACTGGTTGATGGGAATGTCCAACTGCCCAGGTTCAATGGTGCGGTCGTAGACATCAATAATTCGCCCGACAATGTTAAACCAAAATTATCATAAAATATGATTTCTTCGGCGGAAACATAGGGCGTTTTGACCGAGTTTGCCATTATACCCGTAAATCCACTGATTGTGCGCAGGCTGCTGGATTTTATAACAAAATCGCGCGAAACATTTACCGAGTTCTTTACCGTTGCGCGGTCGGTCACAATGCGGCCATTTGTGGTATATGTGTTGCCATTCATATTATCGGCATTTATGTTTCGGAACCCCGCAATATCACCCGTGACGCGCATGCCGCCAAATGCAACCCCCGCACCGTCAATATTTGCACCACGCGGGAAATAGACCGTTCGCGCATCAATCGTTTCCGCATCGGTAAACACGGCACTGGCACTACGCAGGCGCGCAGACTTTGCGATGACAGTACCAACATTAAATATACTGTTTCCACCCATATTCAGATTGCGCATCATCGTATTCAAATCGTCATCGTCGGATGACGCACGATGCAAATATTTCGATGTATCAATTCCCGATGCATCACGCGATGCGCGGTATATCAATTGCCCCGGCATAAAATCCGGCGCCGACACGGCCCAATTCGTACCGTATGCAATTTTATCGTCAGACACAACCGCCGCATCACCCCCAACATATCGCGCTATGCGGGCGGCATCAAGGGCCGTTGCCGTATCAAATGCCAAATAAACATCGGTCACCGTGGCGCCACGTACCGAATATTTATCAATAAATCCCGCCACGGCCGATTCCGAAATTTCCGCCAATTCATCTTCGGATAATCGTATCTGGGCCTGGGCCGGCCAATCGGATTGATTTATACGAACATAGTTCATTGCGACATCACGCGTTGCAATAATATTGCGTGCATACGCCATATCACGAATTGATGCCGATGTATCGGAAATCTGGCCATATAAAAACGGCGCAACAACTGCGACAATGGCCATGGTCAGAATAACCTCGGTCATACTGGCACCACGCGATTGATTTTCAAAAAACATCGATTTATTCACAATCACTTTTGCCATCCAATAAACATTGTTTTATATCTATGCGTTGTTCCAACCGCACCCAATACATATATTGACACACAACATATTGCGCCAACGATTTGGCGTTATACGAACTGTCGGTTGATGAAATTACCGAACGACAATCGATTGTATCCGCGCTGTCTTGGGATGGCGATGCAATAATTGCAAACGCCGCATTATCAATATTGTTTACCAAAATATCCGGCAATATCGATGTGCCGGCCGGTCTAATATCCAGAATAACCGCACCCGTTTGTCCCTGGGACAATGCATCGGATGTTTGGTCACGCATGGTTATGTTTGATGTTGCAATTGAACCAACCTGGATACCACTGTTTGCCGAATATTCCAAAGTATCGGTGTTGATATAAACATCCTGGCCGCGCGACGCATTCAAAAACGAACTGATTTCCAGACGCTCGACACTGAAATTTATTTTATCACTGACCACATTGCCATGAACATTCCATTCGTTTGGTCCGGTGAAACTGGTGCGCCCCGCCGTCATTGCGAAATCGTATGCCGCGGCACTGCGCGCGGTAAAGTTTCCGGTATCGCCAAATGCGGCAACCGTGCGCGCATCAACACTGGCGACCGATAAACTGCCCCGGGTCAACGACAACGCCGATGTTCCGTCGGCACTTTGAAATACCGATTTATCTGTGTTGATGACTTTAATAGCATTTTTAACCTTGCGCCCATTTTCGGTACCAACCAATGACAGTGTTGTAAATTCACCGGTTTCAAATTCGCCGCGGCGCATTATAATGCCGCCTATGTTTTCCAATGAATATCCGCCCATATTCAAATCGGCCAAAAATGCCCCAGAATCTAAATCAATATCATTGCGGCGCACCACATCGGAATAGGCGTCGTCCAACGCAATTCCAACGATTAAATCACCATTATCAACCGATGCGTAAAAACCAATGCGTCGCGCCATTTCCGCCAATTGCACCCCAGACATATCGCCACCGGTCATTTTCAAATATGCCGATACATTTGTGGCATCCTTGTCCACGACCAGTGATATATCCTGGCCCATGGCGGTACGCGGCACAAACCCCAATGGCAGTCCATACGGTTCCAATGTGTCGACAAAATTATTCCCAGAAAACACCGTTTGGTTATACGCCAGCGCATTTGCATTTTCACGCACAAATATTCGCGCGGCGGTGTGTGCAATATCAATCTGGCGCGATGATGCATACATTTGCGCCGCCGTATCACGCGTGGCCAGGCGCGTTGCAACAAATGGCATAAATGCGAAAATGCATGTCAATGCCAGCAACGCCTGTAATAAAAAATTTCCGCTTTGATGTGTGCGCATTGATGCGCCCCTCCTACATATTTGACAGAATAGCAATTGAAAAAAAATATTGCAATCAGTTTTCAGATGCTTTAACATTCAAATGCTTGAAAAAGAAGTTGGCGATATAAAATCGTCTGAAATTATTTCCTGAAACACAAGTAATAAAAATGCAAAACAAAAAAAACCAACAGTCCGTCGGAATGATGATTCAACGTTGTCATAAATGGCGCCAGAAACGCAAACAATACATTGACCAGGCGCGTCAAACATCGGACGAAATTGAACGCGAGCGTCTGTTACAGGCCGCCGAACACTATGGTCGCATTGTTGCCGCCGAACAGGATAAAATTGACGGGGCACGCACACCGGCCGATAAAGCCGCGGCCGCCGCATCGGTTGATACCGACGACAATTCTGCATCTGATGACGACGACACACCACTGCCCGAATTTATTACTGATTTGAAGTAAAAATTGTTGAAATTTAACCGTGCTTTGCTATCCTGGAGGACAAAAGGAAGTTTGGCATGGACAGCAATTACACAGTTTTAGCACGCAAATACCGCAGTCAAGATTTTCAATCACTGATTGGCCAGGATGTTTTGGTCAAAACATTGACCACCGCAATCAATACTGGCCGCATTGCACATGCGTATATTTTCACCGGGATTCGCGGAACCGGTAAAACCAGTACCGCCCGTATTTTGGCCAAGGCACTGAATTGTCTGTCATCCGACGGACCAACCGCAACACCATGCGGGGTATGCGAAAATTGTCGTGCAATTGCGGCCGGCCAACACATTGATGTTATGGAAATCGACGCGGCATCACACACGGGTGTGGATAACATGCGCGACATTCTGGACGCGGCACAATATCGTCCAACCAATGGCCGGTACAAGGTTTATATCATCGACGAAGCGCACATGTTATCAAAACAGGCGTGGAATGCGTTGCTGAAAACACTGGAAGAGCCACCTGCCCATTTGATATTCATTTTGGCCACAACCGAAATTCGCCAGGTGCCGGTCACAATTCTGTCACGGTGCCAACGCTTTGATTTGGTGCGCGTGCCGGTTGAAACACTGAAAAAACATTTTGCATGGATTGCGGCCCAGGAAAAAATTGAATTATCTGATGCGGCAAATGAATTGCTGGCGCGCGCGGCCGATGGGTCCGTGCGTGATGGATTGTCTTTGTTGGACCAGGCAATTGCACAAACCGGCGGCCATGTTGATGAAACGGCCGTTCTGGATATGTTAAAACGCGCCGATCGCGGTGTTGTGGTTGATTTTATGGATACCATATTGTCGGGCGACACCGCCGCGGCACTGGAAAAGGTTGACCAGATTTACACCAACGGTGCCGATTTGACAATGTTGTTGACCGATATGATGGAATGGACACACTGGGCGACGCGTATGCATCCCGCATTGCACGCAGGCGACGCAATATCTGCGCCATACACGGCCGACCAGCGCGAAAAGATGCGCGCAATAAATGGCCGAATTTCATTAAACACCCTGTCCCGTATATGGCAGGTCATGGTGGCATCGGTTCCCGAAATGCAGGCAACTGGGAATCAAAAACAATGCTTTGATATGTTGGTGGTGCGATTGATGCATATTGCCGACATGCCACAAATTTCTGAAATTCTGAAACGTGGTGCCACGACCGCGGTCGCGCCAGCAGTTGTCAAACCAGCGACACCGGTCAAGGAAAAACCGATTATTTCATCGGCAACCGATTTGGTCACCGCGTTAAAAGATGCCAAGGAAATCGTTCTGTATTCGTATTTTAATAATAATATCGAGGTCACAGATTTTTCCGACGGCAAAATTTCATATTTCGACCGTGGTGGCGACGAAACATTTGCATCGCGTCTGGCCGGATGGTTACAGGATAAAACCGGTCACGCATGGACATTGTCGCGTCAAACAGAATCACAACATACACACACGGCGGCCGAACAGAATATGGCAGAATTGGAATCCGACCCATTGGTTGCCAGCGCAATGGATTTATTCGAAGGCGCCGAAATAGTCGGTTCATCCAAATAACAAAACTGGGGGGATATATGAAAACCGAATATGGTCGTTCATTGATAGAGGTAGTCGGGGTGTTGGCCATTGGTGGCATTATGACGGCCAGTGCACTGGGCATGTATAAAATGGTTCGCAATAATCAATCGCGCCACATTGCAAATTTAACATTGGAACAAATTGCGCGCGACACAAAATTGTTGTTGGCGCAACGCGGCGATTACACCGGCGTATCGGTTGAATATTTGATAAAATCCGGCGCAATAAAATCAGATGCGGCACCAATCGGTGGCAACGATTGGTCGGTGCGTTCATCGGTTGATGGGAAATCTTTTTCAATCAATTTGGTTGATTTGACGCGTGGCGAATGCGAATACTTTATCACCGCAACACCAACATGGGCGACATCTGTTATGGTAAACGGTCGCATTGCCGACCCCGACACGGGATGTATGTCGGCACCCGCGAACCAGGTTTCGTTTATTATTGAATAATGCAGCAACTGACACGATTTTTTGCAACCATATCAACAATTGCACTGTGTGCATGTATGGCGTATCACAGTCCTGATCGCGCGACATGGCCGACATATTTGCGTGGCGCCAGTTTTACAGATATGACCGAACCCGCACGCGTGGCAAAGCGCCCCGTCTATTTGGGTGCGGGCGGTACATTGGTCACGGCGAACCCCACGGGTGCGACCGCCGAATATGGGGACAAGGTTGCAAATGATAACGCGATTGCGGTCAAATATATGTCTGAATTGGAATTTACATTATATGACGCTTTGCGCAAACCCGGCATTTCTGTTCAACGCGCCGGCACCGATGTTGTTGTTATATTGGTGCGCGATGCAATCATGGAACTGGATGCACCAGATATTTCGGCAACTGGGGCCGACACACTGAAAACAATTTCAAAAATTTTGGAAAAATATAACGCCACATTTATTGAAATTGCCGGATATACCGATGCAATGGGTACCGCCCAGGCGCACGCGCTGTCCATGGATATGGCAAACCGCGTTGGCGTGTATTTTGCCCAACATGGAATAAACACCGCGCGCATGTTCATTGTTGCGCGCGGCGCATCACGGCCCATTGCCGCCCAGGATGATATTGGTCGCTTGACCAATCGGCGGGTTGAAATTCGTATTGCACCCGCGCGGTAAGTAAAAATCAGGAATATTATCTGTCAATAACTTTCACTTTTCATTTGATTGTTTTGTTGCTATACTGCGACCATAATCAAAACAAAGGATGGAAAAATATGGCAAACAATACAAAAACTACAAATGATATGTCTGCAAAAAAATATGCCCGCACCGGCATTATTGCCGCGGTGGTCATAGTAATTGCCGCGCTGGGAATTTGGGGTCTGTCGGCGGTTAGCGGTGAAAAAACCGTCAAGGTTGAACAGGCATTGGAAACAGTATCAACCGACGCCGCCCGCGGTGCCGACTTGCGCATTGCGGTCATTCGTATGGACGCAATCCAGACCGAGGCCGACGCATTGAAATCTTTGCGCAAACAAAAAGAATCGTATGAATCAAAACTGCGTGACGAATTGACCAAAGACCAGAAAGCATTGGAAAAAGAAAAATCTGAAATTGAAAAGTCCCAGGACATTTTATCGCGCGAGGCATTACAGCGCCGCGTTGTTGACTATCAAAACCGCGTGACAAAATTGCAACGCGATTTGTCGGAACGCGCACAGAGCATTGAAACATCGTTCCAACAGGCATTGAACGAGGTTCAAACAAAACATCTGGACCCGGTTATCGAAGGCATTATTGCGAAGAAAAATCTGTCATTGGTAATTGATGGTCGTTTTGCACGCATTGGCAAAGACGCCGAAAAGTTGGATATAACCGACGAAGTTGTCAAAGCGTTGAATAAAAAAGTCTCAACTGTGAAAATGGAAAAACCGAAAGGGTTCTAAAAAACGGGGCATCGCCCCGTTTTTTATGGCATATATAAAGTGCGCCAGTCGGCGCACTGCTAAAAAGTTCAAAGTTCAAAATACCATTCTTGTCATTGCGAGCGAAGCGCGGCAATCCAGTAAACGCCCCCCGTCGCGTTTGTTTCATTCCTGTTGCAGAATAAAGTTATCCGCCGCCCCGCAGAATTGTCAAATTCCGTGGGCCCCGGGTCGGGGTGACGACTCTTTCTGGGGGTGTTCTACAATACCGTCACGGGGGCCGGGTCATGGCGACGACTATAAATAATAAATCACATACATCTGAACAATATTCGTAAAATTTGGCAATCAACCACAAAAATCCCGTCACCCCGACGAAGCTCGGGGTCCATTGCCCCGCAGGGACCAATTTTATACTTGTGCATACAATGAGAACATACTACGATTACAGTATGAAATCAGGCGGATATGTATACATTTTGGCAAACAAGCCACTTGGAACCCTGTATGTTGGTTCGACATCTGATCTGGTCAAACGAATATGGCAGCACAAACACAAAGAAATTCCAGGTTTTACATCTAAGTATAGCGTAGATAAACTGGTATACTATGAATGGCACAACAGTTTGAAAGAAATGGTATTACGCGAACGACAACTGAAAGAGTGGCACAGAAATTGGAAAATAAGATTAATTGTACAGCACAATCCAAATTGGAGTGATTTGTACGATGATATACTGAATGCCAGTGGTTATTGTTCTGAATAAAAAAGTCCCTGCGGGGCAATGGATACCGGCCTACGCCGGTATGACGAGAGCTTTGTAGGTGTTTTCCTTGATAAATATTTTGCGACTGTAAAAAACAAGTGCGCCGACTGGCGCACTACATTGCTCTCTGCTCTCTGCACATTGCTCTCTATAAAAAAACGCCCCTGTGGGGCGTTTTTTATTCACTTTGCAGTCCGTTCAACAGACCGGTCAATCGCTCGATACTGGCGGTGTCGTTTAATGCAACGGCAATCGTCAATGCCGAATTCAAATCGCCACGCGCATTTTCGGTGTTGCCCATATTCAAATTCAATGCCGCCGATTTTTCAAAATACGACATTGCATTGCTGGACAGCGACTCGCGCGCTTCGGCGGTCGATGCGCCCTGAATTTGTTCGGATATTATACGCACAGCCGTCGCATAATCGTCAATTGCACTGGCATAGTTGCCAACGGCGGTGTATGCCTCGGCCCGTTCGGCATATACCGTGGGGCTGATTGCGCCGGTTGTGTGAGTCAACGAATTTGTATAGTCGGCGATTGCGCCCTCCCAATTCTTTAACCACAGGTTCAATTGACCGCGACGCGCATACAAATCGCGCAGCTGCAGAACCTCGGACGGGTTGGCGGTTTGTGCCGCCAATGCATTGTTTATATCACTTAATGCGGAATTGTAATCTTCCAATCTGATGTTCAACAACGCGCGGTCATAATATGCAACGGCATTAACCGGGTCTTTTTCAGTTGCCGTGTTAAAATCGTTCAGCGCATTGCGATAATCACCAGATTGCAAATATGCCTCGCCCCGCAGGATGTATGCATCAACACCATTTGCATCAGATTCAATTGCCGTTGTCAAATCAGCAATTGCACCATCGGTATCACCCGTCAGCAATTTTGTTTTTGCCTGGTTGTAATAATCAGACGCTTGTTTTAATGCCTCTTCGCTGATTGGGGCATTTGTGGCATCTGTGGTCGGCGCGTTCAGTATGTTATGACTGCGTCCCAAAATATAAAATGTTGCCGCGATAAAGAACAAAATTATAAACCAATAAACATATATAGACAGTGACCATGGATTAAAACACTGTTTGTGATTTTCCACAACCGGTGTGATTTTCAATGGTGCATTCGCGCGCGCCGTCCGCGTGGTGCGCGATACAGTTTTCTTTTTTGTTGCACTGGTGGTTGTTTTTTTCATCAGTAAATCTCCCTTCCTTGATAAACAAATATTAAAAAGATTTTAGCATTGCGTCAATTGTTTTCTGTGGTACCGGAATAATTTTTTCAGGGGGCAAATTTCCCAATTCTATCGGGCCATACGATATGCGATGCAGCCGGCGCACTGGGGCACCACATGCGCGCAAAACTATGCGGATTTCATTCTTTTTCCCCTCGGTCACGGTGACGCGTAAATTTCCATTCCCAATATCATCTATTTTCATTGGGCGATATGTAATTCCATCAATCATCATTCCGCGTCGCGCCGCACGCAATCCCGATAAATCCGTGGCGGCAGTATTTGCAATATATGTTCGTGCAATATTCGTCGATGGCAATGTCAGTTTTCGCGCCAACGCACCATCGTTTGTCATCAACAGCAACCCGGTTGTTTTATAGTCCAGCCGTCCAACATATTTCAGATTTTTATATTTTTCGGGCAAACAATCGTAAATTGTTTTGCGACCACGCGGGTCATACGCGGTTGTGACCGTATCAATTGGTTTGTGAAACATATAAAGTTCGGTCCCCGTTCGCACCGATACGGGTGCCCCATCAATCGTTATGGTGTCCGCGTCATCCACAAAAAACACCGGGGTTGTGACCGCCACCCCATTTACCGCCACGCGACCGGATATAATCATTGATTCCGCACCGCGCCGCGATGTCGCGCCAGTATCTGCGATAAATTTTGCAATGCGCGTTTTCATTTTATCACGCGCCCCAACGCAATTGCCGCCGCCAACTCGGCACGCAATATTGTTTTACCCAATGAAATTCCGACCGCACCCGCCGCGTCCAATGCGCCAAATTCGGCGTCGGAAAATCCGCCCTCGGGCCCGACCAAAATTTTATCGGTGTCTGCGGTGCTTGGCAACGCCGCGCCATAGGCCGCACGTTCATCGGCAAACACAAAACCCGACAAATCTAGATCAGCAAATTTTATTTCTGGGCGAATTTCTGGGACGCTGTTGCGGTTTGATTGCTCGGCGGCCTCGGTCGCGATTTTTTGCATGCGCGCCCAGTTTATATGATGCGCGGTTGTGCGTTCGGTAATAACCGGAACAAATGCCGCAACGCCCATTTGGGTTGCCATATTGATTAAATCATCCACGCGTTTAATCGGTGCAAAATATAAAACAACATTGCCCGACGGGTCGTTATGTGATGTCTGGGCGCCGACATTCAAAAATCGCCCATCATCGGACAATGTTGCCGAAAATTCGCGACCACAGCCAAACACCAGACAATCGTGCCGACGCATAACACGGGTCAAATAATGTGCCACATCAGACGCAACCGGAACGCGCCCCCCCGCGCGGGCATTTTCACCAATAAAAATTCGTGGAATATTTTTCATTTATTCATAATTCGTGATTTATAATTGAACATTTTTCTGGTATAATCATATCTGTAATGGCTGCTAAGTTCAAGTTTTTTTCCGCCGGCGGTTCGTCCAAGGGATTGAATATATTCAATTCCAACGCATACAAAGAACACCAGCGCAAACCCATGGCCCAGATATTCTGGACAATGCGGTGGGCAATTGGCATTTGGTTGGTATGCGCGTTGGCGTTCGCATTGGCGTTTATTGCCGAACATATCTGGCGGTACGGTTGGTCGCCGGCATCGGCCACATGGACGCGCATATATTTAACGAATATGTTGACCACCGGGGGTATGTCGGTTGTGGCCGAAATTCCGGGCTGGATTTCGCGTTCACTGATGCGTACAGACATTATGTGCATAATGCCGCTGTTGCCGATTATCGCGTACTATTTTATGGCGGACAGTACATTGATTACCGAATTTAATCCGTATGGCAATGATAAATTTGCCGAAAAATCATCGAACAAGGCATCCAAGGAAGACATTGAAAAAATGGGATTGCTGAATGGGTTTATGATGGTGTTGGGGTATTTCAAGAAAAAGCCCCTGATGATGAATGAATGTTTATCAACATTGTGCGTTGCACCCCCGGGAACCGGTAAAACCCAGGGCGTCGTTTTGCCAACTATATTTGAATGCAACAATGTTTCAATGATTATCAACGACCCTAAACCCGAATTGTACCAAAAATCATCCGCGTATCGTTCAACAATTGGGCCGGTGTTTATTATGAATTGGGCGGGCCAGGATGATCCGGCGCATGGTATATATTACCCATCGTGGAATCCGCTGTCACCGGACCATGTGCCGTTTAATACGGAACAACGCGATTTGTATGTTGATTCTATATGCAATGTTTTAATTGCCGACAAAACATCATCCAGCGCGGATCCACACTGGACAATATCTGGGCGTGCAGGTTTATCCGGGCTGATTCAATTTATTATATCCAAGGTTGAACGCGCCAAGGCCGACGATTATTTCTATGCCCGCATTACATCCGGCACATTTGATGACGAAGATGCGGCGGTGTTGTCTGATTATTACCTGGCCATGATAAATGACCCGAACGCATACGCGGCGCACGCATTATTGCAACGCGGTGAATTAAACGCGGTAAATTATGTTCATATTGGTACATGGGACCACATACCCGACGCGTGGCGTGGGCGCGAGGCTTCGTTGTCCATGATTTTGGATTGGATAAACGCGTCGCAAATCGCCATTGCCCAAGATTTAGAGGAACGCCGTCGCCAAGGCGATCAAATGGTTATGATGGCCGACCCAATGAAAGATTTATTTATGGATGCCGTGGACGAGGCCCGACGCTATGCATACGCGCATCGCGCAATTTTGGAATTGACACAATTGGCCAACACCCCCGACAAGGAACGTGGGTCCATACTATCAACAATTATGGCGGGGCTGTCCATATTCCGAAATGCGGCGGTACGCAACCGGACCAGCCATTCCGATTTTCATTTTGCCGATTTGCGCGGTCTGGTTGACCCACGCGACGGAAAAATCAAACCGGTCACGGTTTACCTGTCCATCAATATGGTTGATGCCGAGGCGTTGAACCCAATTACCGGCATATTTATTGAACTGATGACGAATTTCTTGTTGGCCAACGCGCCCGAGGCATTTCGTGATGGACAAAAATTGGGGCCATATCCGGTGCTGTTCGTGTTGGATGAAATGCCAAAAATGCAAAAATTACAGGCCGTTATCCAGGGACCCGACCTGGGCCGTGGGCAACAGGTTTCATATCTGATTATTGGCCAGGACCTGCACCAGATTCAGGAAAAATACGGTGCCGATGCCGCCGCCACAATTATATCGACCACCGCGGCCAAGGTTGTATTGCGCCAAAACGACCCAGACACGGCAAAACGCTTTTCCGATATGATGGGTTATAAAATGAAAATCAAAACCGACAAAGATGGCAAGGAATCCACCAGCGAGGAATTATTGTATTCACCAATGGACATCATGAAATTGGATGCAAAAAAACAATTGGTCATATTCCAGGGTTGGTACCATCGCCCGATTGAGGCCGACAAACAAATGGCGTTCAGTGACCCGCGCCTGGCCGGGTTTATGAAAATGGGCGCATCCAGTCCATTGCCCGAATTTTTGGTACCATCGCATCATGCGGCATTGGGGTATGTTGGTGTGCCAAAATTCTTTGACCCACGCACGGGCGAAACAACCGAATTGGAACCTGTGAAATAATTGATTTTTCATTCATGCAATTTATAATATTTTTGCAATGCGACGGATAACAATCATATTTATGGCATTATGTTTGGCATCATGCAGTGCCGATATGGAAATCGGTCTGGATGCGGTACGCGCCGGGTATGCAAACGGTGAATATGCCGCCGCCGCACAAAATTTTACCGACGGAACCGATTTTCAGTCAATGGATAATCTGGAATTACTTATTACCGCGGACAGTTTATTCCACACAAACGAATTCGCCGCGTCGGATGCCGCATTCGAAGAATTCAACGCACGCAATATTGATTTAACCGGTGGCGATATTGGTCGCGAGATTGGCGCCCTGGTTGCGGGGAATATGGCAAACGATTATCGACCATATATGATGGATGCATTGTTTGTGTCGTATTACCAATTGTGGAATGCGTTGGCCATGGGCGATAATGCAACCGCACATGTAATCATAAATCAATCGTATGCGCGCCAACAAGAAATGTCGCGCGAGTACGCCGAATTGGTTTCAGAAATTCAATCGGCGGCCGACGAAAATGCTGATGTTGCCGCGCGCATCACGTATGAAAATTCATCGTGGGCGGCATTTCGCGACATTATGAATCCGGCATTGATGTATCTGGGTGGGATATATTTTCTGAACAATGGTGATTTTAATAACGCCAAAACATATTTGCGGCGCGCCGATGGTATGATGCCCGACAATAAATGTATTGCGTCCGACCTGGCCGCGGCAACGTCCAAGCATATTCCGACAAACACCGTTTGGTTCTTTATCGAGGATGGATTTGCCCCAAAATTGCACGAAGAACGTATGGATATGCCATTTTTTACGAACAACGGTACAACCATGATTTCAATCGCACTGTCCGAACCGCTGTTTTACCAGAATGACACACACATAGATGGCGCGTGTCCCATTGCCGATGTAGACGCGCTGTTTATGACCGAATATACGCAATATCGCGTGAACGAGGTTCTGCGCGCATTTGCATCCGCATCGTCCAAGGCCGCATTGCAATCGGCCATGTACAATTCAAACAGCGATTCCGCACCACTGTTGGGATTGATTGCCAACATATACACAATGGCATCCACCAATGCCGAGGTTCGTTCATGGGCAACATTGCCCGGGCAAATATCGGTGTTGCGCGTCGCGCGTCCCAAAAGCGGCTTGATAGAAATAAAATCAAATGGTAATGTTATCACAACAGCAAATTTGGACGCGCCGGGCAATTATCTGGTCTATGTTCGCATAATCGATTCTGGCGTGGATACCAAGGTAATAAAGATTAAATAAACCAAAGGGGAAAATATGAAAAAGATAGCACCAATTGCACTGTGCGCCGTGTTGTGCGCATGTGGCGAAACGCGCGTGGTTGATTTGAACGATACGCGTGATGTTGCACAAATGCAAAATGTTATGGAACTGGAATATCGCGATTGGACACAAACCGCGAAAAACATGACTGAATCTATGTTGCACAGTGGCGCATTTGCGCGCGTAAACAAACCGGTGATTGCAATTGCCGACATTGAAAACGATACTATGCAACGTTTTGACACCGACATATTAATCAAGAAAATTCGCAAAACATTGGTCAATTCCGGCACCGCCCAGGTGACAACCGCATTTGAAAACAAGAAAAAGACCGAAACAGGCTTTATCCCGGTCACGGCCGAAATTGAAACCGCAAAAATTGGTATGGCGGGCGCATCGGCGGCATCCATTCGTGCCAACGGATATGTGGAAACCGAATACGAACGCAACGCATCCGAAGACGAAACCACGCACCAGGTCCGCGCAACCCGCGGTAATGCCGAATACGACGCGGGGACAATTGCAAAAACAGGCACACTGGTTGCACCCAACCTGTCGTTGTCGGGTAAAATGTTGCAACGCAATATGAATTTGAAATCGGGGTGGTTCTCAAATGTTGACACCCGCGTGGAATATTACCTGCAATTGACATTGACCGATGTGAATACCGGTCTGTCTGTGTGGGAAGACGAACAACCAATTATCAAAGAAGGCGACCACGCCCCCACATGGTAGGCAAATTAAAAACGCCCCACACGGGGCGTTTTTTTATACCAAGCACGCCAATGTGGCGCCTGCATTTTTCAACATAAACCATCCAATGCGGTAATCTGTTGCATACACGGTTGCCATAAACAATGCCAATATGCCAATTACAATTGCCACATTGCTTTTTTTACCGCGCATACAATAGAGTGCGATGTTGTAAAACAAGAATAAAACATACGCATCAACCGCCAAACTGATAATCCACATAGATGTACAATTAAACGCGCACGCATCCAACACCAATATTGCCGGATATATGAAAAATATAGATGCCAACCCCTTGATCGCAATTTCCCAATCGCGTTCGCCACCCGTGATTTCCGACACCATCATCATCAGGCCGCCCATTATAAACAGCAACGCCACCGCCAAAACCGGTACAATTACAATGGCCGTAAACACCGCACCAATTGTGATTGTGGCACCACCAATTAAATGCATAACCAAAACCAATATTCCGCCCAGCAAGCCGTATATAAACGCCTTTAACATAGACTCTTCCATATTGCCGTCGGCAACAATTTTTGTGAAATAGCGGCGTGGATTTATAACAATATCACGCAAGTGGCCCAAGATTCTTTTAATCTTTTGTTTCATTTTTGCCCCCTGATTTGATTATTTATATTTTTGCTTTATAATTACAAAAAATCAATGGAAAAAACTATGATGAAAATTACAATTGCCGGCCGGCCTAACACCGGAAAATCAACATTGTTTAACGGTCTGACCGGGACACGCGACGCGTTGGTGCACGACCGTCCGGGCGTCACACGCGACAGTTTATCGGGCACTATGCGCGACCGCCCATATCAAATTACCGACACCGCCGGGCTGGAAAATGCAAAAACCGGTATTGCCGCCGATTCCACAAATATGGCACTGGATGCAATTGCCGGGGCGGACGCCGTTTTATTTGTGGTCGATGGCCGCACGGGACTGACCGGGGCGGATATGGATTGGGCCCGTTTGGTTCACCGCAAAACACGCGCGCCGGTATTATTGCTGGTAAACAAATCGGAATCTGGACGCCGTATGGCCGACGCCAATGATTTTTATAAATTGGGGTTCGGTGCGCCGGTTATGATTTCGGCCGAACACAAAATGGGCTTTGATAAAATATACGAATTTTTGGATAAAACGGCGGGGGACGCGGCATCGGATGATGCGGCCACAAATACCACACAACCCGAAAAATTAAAGATTGCAATTTTAGGGCAACCCAATGTTGGCAAATCGACATTTGTGAACCGCGTATTGGGCCGCACCCAGCAAATTGTTCGCGATGCGCCCGGCATTACACGCGACACCGTTAAAATTCCAACGCATTTTTATGGTCGCGATATTATTTTAATGGACACGGCCGGTCTGCGCCGCAAGGCGGGTGTCACTGATGATGTGGAAACATTATCGGCACTGAAATCATTGGATGCAATTGACAAGGCCGATGTTGTAATTTTGATGGTTGATGCCACACGCAACATTGAAAACCAGGCACTGGGCATTGCAGCGCGCGTTTATGATGCCGGCAAAATTTTATGTGTGGCATTAAATAAATGGGATTTGGTGGAACCCGCCATACGCGATGAAAAATTGCTGAAATTAAAACACCAATTTGCAAATTCTTTTCACCAGATTATAAAGCCTATGATTCTGGCGGTATCGGCCGAAACGGGCATGGGCGTGCAAAATATGTTTCGCCGCATTTATGAACAGTGGGACATTTCATCGGCCCAGGCACCAACCAGTTTAATCAACCGCATTGTTGAAAAATTGGTTGCCACGCGCCAGCCACCTATGTCGCGGTTAAAGCGCCCAATGAAAATCAAATTTGCGCGTCAAACGGGGCGCCACCCAATGAAAATTACCATCAATGTGGGCGGGGCGTCTGATATTCCGGAATCATACACACGGTATTTGCGCCGCGGTTTGGCCACCGAATTAAAATGGGAACATTTGCCCATTATAATTGAATATAAAAAGGATGAAAACCCATTTGAAGACAAATGAAAAACGCCCCGATATGGGGCGTTTTTATGCGTCTGAACGTTTTAATATGGCGGTAAATGTTGCATCGGCAACCGGTACACCATCAACATACGCCGTGCCATGGAATTTATGCAGTGATAATTTCTGCATCAATAATTCCACATGCAATTCCAATACATCACCCGGACGCACCATGTGTGTGAATTTAATGCGTTCCATCGTGGTAAAGTACCCAATCGATTTGCCATCATTATATCCCTGGCGTGCCATAACGATAAAGCACGCGGTTTGGGCCAATGCCTCGACCTGTAAAACACCAGGCATAATTGGGTCGCCTGGGAAATGCCCCGGGCACCAAAATTCATCGTCACGCACATAGTGAACACCGACGCCATGATGGTCATCGTATTCACGAATTTCATCAATCAATCGCATGGCACCACGATGTGGGATAACTTGCTCTATGCCCTGTGCATCTATCATTTTTTTAACTCTTGCTTTGTTTTTTCAACCATGCATATTGGCGGAAAAATTCCATCCCAGGCACCGCCGGGTACCCCATGGCACGCGTACCATCTTCGACAGTGCGGAAAACACCACTGTGGGCGCCAACCTCGGCATCATTTCCAATATGTACCCCATTGGCCAAACCAACCTGGCCCGCCAATAACGCACGATCACCAATAACACAACCACCCGCCATACCGGTTTGCCCCGCAATAAAGCATTCGCGACCAATAACGCATCCGTGTGCAATCTGGCACAGGTTATCAATTTTTGTCCCATCGCCAACAACGGTATCGGTCATTGCGCCACGGTCAATGCAGGTGTTTGCACCAACCGATACACGGTCACCCAAAACGACACGACCAACATGTGGAATGAATATATTGTGGCCATCTTGGCGGGTGTATCCAAATCCATCCTTGCCAATAACGGCACCAGGGTTGATTACACATTCCGCACCAATTGTTGCGTTTTCAATGTGCGCACCACTGCGAACAATTGTTCCGCGTCCAATCGTCACATTGCGACCAATATATGCATTTGGGTATATTTTAACATCGGCCTCGATAACGGCACCGCGTTCAATCGTGGCAAATTGCCCGACATAGGTACTGCGCCGATTGCGGAAAAACACACCGCGTTCAATAACGGCATCGCGGCTGATACCGAAACGCGGTTTTTCACGATATATTTCACCCAAAATTTTCACGATGTTCCCACGCGGCGATGGCGTCACTAACAGTGTTGCACCCGCGGGCGCAAATTCGGCCTGTTCTGGTTGCACCAAAATGACCGTTGCACGCGTGTTTTTCAACACATCAATCGGCAATATTTTGAACGCCGCGCTGTTTCGTTCCGTTGAATAGAACGCCAACTGTCCCGGGCGCGCATCAGCAATTGGTGCAACACCGCGCACCGGTGCATTTGCGTCACCGCGTAATTCCAGACCAAATTTTTCGGCCAACACCCCGGCTGTTGTTTTTGTTGCCGCCGGCGCAAACAAAGATTTAATTAAATTTAACATACCGCGATTATACGAAAAAAACATCAAAGTGCAATCTTTTAATATTTTTTTCACAGGATGTTATTCCTGGGACGCGACAAATAAAAATGCCCCGACGGGGCATTTTTTTACAATTGTGCACGAACCTCTTGAACTTCATAGCATTCGACACGATCGCCTTCTTTCAAATCGTTATACTTGTCGAATGACATACCAAATTCAACGCCGGCAACGGTGACTTCTTTGACCTCGTTCTTTTCACGGCGCATTTCACCAATTTTGCCATCGTATATAACAACATTGTTGCGCAGCAGACGAACAAACGCATCTTTTTTAATCACACCTTCGGTCAGACGGCAACCCGCAACGCGTGTGCCCTTGCCCACCGTGAATAATGCAATAACATCGGCGTATCCGATAAAGTTTTCTTTCTTTTCCGGCGCCAATTTACCAGACAATATTTCTTTGATTTCGTCGGTAATGCGATAGACAACACTGTGATAACGAATGTCGACATTGCCGGCACGCGCCATATCGCGAACCGCCGCATCGGCACGAACATTAAACGCAATTACCACCGCGCCCGACGCGGTTGCCAGACGAATGTCGCCCTCGGTAATTTGACCGACGCCCGACGACAATATCTCGACCGACGCCTTGTCCGTGTGAATGTCGCGCAACATATCGGTAATGGCCTCGACACTGCCCTGGACATCGGCGCGCAGAATAATTGGCAACACCAATTTTTTAGATTCATCGCGACGCGCAAACAATTCTTCCAGTGACGAACGCTTTACTGCGTTTGCCTTGTCTTTGGCCGCCTGGCGACGATATGCGGCAACCTCGCGCGTTTGGGCCTCGGTTTCCATAACATGCAATTCGTCACCGGCGTTTGGCACACTGTCCAGTCCCAGCACAATTGCCGGTTGCCCCGGACGCACAGATTTAACGCGTTCACCGGCAGAATTTATCAACCCGCGCACACGACCAAATGTTTCACCAACAACGAACACATCGCCAATTTTTAATGTGCCCTGGCGCATCAGAATTGTTGCCGTTGCGCCCAGACCTTTTTCCATTTTCGCCTCGACCACGTATGCGATCGCGGGCATATCGGGATCGGCCTTTAATTCCATCATATCGGCTTGCAGTAAAATTGCCTCTTCCAATTTATCAAGCCCGATGTGTTTCGTTGCAGAAATTTCAACACATTGAACATCGCCACCCATGTCTTCTACCTGGACCTCTTGCTGTAACAGGTCGGTTTTAACGCGGATTGGGTCGGCCTCGGGTAAATCAATTTTATTTATTGCGACAATAAACGGAACCTTGGCCGCACGAATGTGGTTTATAGCCTCGATCGTTTGGGGCATAATAGAATCGTTTGCCGCAACAACCAGAACAACAATATCGGCCATTTGTGCACCACGCGCACGCATGGCGGTAAATGTTTCGTGACCCGGCGTATCCAAAAATGTAATTACCGCACCAGAATGGGTTTTAACCTCGTACGCAGAAACATGCTGGGTAATACCACCGGCCTCGCCCGCGGCAACATGCGCATTGCGCATTGCGTCCAGCAGTGATGTTTTGCCATGGTCAACATGGCCCACAACGGTGACCACCGGCGCACGCGGTTGCAGATGTGCCGGATCAGGCTCGCGTTCCAATTGGTCGGCATACGGTTTTGCAACAACGCGTCGAACCGTCGCGCCAAATTCGGTTGCAACCAATTCCGCGGTATCGGCATCAATAGATTGATTCTGGGATGCCATCATCCCCATTTCCATCAGTTTTTTGATAACATTGCCAACCTTTTCCGCCATGGCCGCCGCCAAATCTTTGACGGTAATTGTATCGCCCAATTGAACAACATGTTCAACCTTTTGTGGGGCGGTAAATATGGCGCGCGCCTTTTCACGGAAACGTTTTAACGATGCCTCGGACCGACGGCGATTTGCGCCACGAATTCCGATTTCATCATCGTCATCATCGTTGCCAATAACAATATCGTGCAGGGAAATTTTTCCTGATTTTTTGAAATCTTTTTTAGACGCATTGTGGCGGTTGTTATACGGGCGACCACCATCTTCGTCATCGGCACCGCGCGCATTGTTGCGCGACGAATGTTGCGGTGCGGGTTGGGGGGCCGCAGGCTGCGATGCCTGTTTTTTAGGGGCCGCGCTGCGCGGTGCAGGTTCCGCTTGCGGTTCATCCACGGTTGCGGCATTTTCACGCGCCGCCAATTGCGATTTTACCTGTTCGTATTCGGCGGCCTCGCGTGCGATTTCGGCCTCGCGTGCGGCACGGGCGGCCTCTTCTTCGGCCTCGCGCGCACGGCGCTGTTCTTCGCGGGCACGGGCGGCGGCCAGCACTGCGCGCAATTTTTCATCGGCGGCATTTTTCGGTGCCGATGGCGCAACCGGTTCATCACGCAATTCACGCGTACCCGGTGCCACAACGCGACGACGGCGTTCAACAAAAACGGAATCACCCTTTTTGCTGTGCACCGCATCAATTGTTACAGATTTTCCAAGTGTCAGTGTTGCCATTTATTTTCCCCGTGTTCACAAGTTTTTTTCGCGGTGCAAACCGGCGACCGGTTTGCACCATATTTTTTATTATTCCGCATCACCCTGGGTTATGCCATACGCCAGTTCACGCGCCTTCATAATAACGCGGCCAGCCAGACGCGGCGACATTGTATCTTCGCCCAAGATTTCAACCAATTCGTCGGTTGCCAAATCGGCCAAATCAGACAATGATTTAACACCATTTTCGCCCAGTTTCATAATAATTGGACGTTTGATAAAATCAAATTTCAACAAATCGTCCGCCATCCCCAGCGCATGACCGTTGTCGATGTATTCTTGTTCGACCCGTGTCAAATAAGATTTCGCGCGGTTCTGCAATTCGGCCGCCAATTCTGGGTTGAAACCTTCGATAGATTCCAATTCAGACGCGTCAACAAATGCGATTTCTTCGACAGTACGGAAACCTTCGGTAATCAACAGATGCGCAATCATTTCATCAACATCCAATGCGCGGATGAACAATTCTGTTTTTTCTTTGAATTCTTTGGCGCGACGTTCTTGTTCTTCGGCCTCGTTCATAACATCAATGTTCCAACCCGTCAATTGTGATGCCAAACGGACATTTTGACCACGACGACCAATCGCCAGCGATTGCTGATCTTCGTTCACGACAACGGCCGCACTGCGTGTGTCTTCGTCAACAATAATTTTGGCAACCTTGGCCGGTTGCATTGCATTGACGATGAACACAGCCGGGTCTTCGGAATACAAAATAACATCAATTTTTTCGCCGTGACATTCGTTGATAACCGGCTGGATACGGGTTCCCTTGATACCAACGGTCATACCAACCGCATCAATGGATGGATCCTGGGTTTCAACGGCAATTTTCGCGTGCGAGCCCGGTGCGCGCGACACAGATTTAATTTTAATAACACCTTCGTAAATTTCTGGCACTTCTTGGACAAACAATTTTTCCATAAACATTGGGTGCGTACGGGTCAAGAAAATCTGTGGGCCGGTATTAGAACGCGCAACATCCATAATCAATGCACGCACACGGTCACCCACCGCCAGACGTTCGCCCGGAATCAGTTCACTGCCCTTGATATAGCCTTCGGCCTTGCCATTGATGTCAACAAAAACATTGCCGAATTCAATGCGTTTAACAACGCCCGATACAATATCGCCAATGTTGTCTTTGAATTCTTCATACTGGCGGCCCTTTTCCGCGTCACGCACGCGCGCGGTCATAATCTGTTTTGCGGTCTGAAACGCCATACGACCAAATTCTGGTTCTGGCAATGCATCTTCGACAGTGTCGCCAACCGCTGGATTTGCGGCATATTTTTTCGCCTGTTCAACCGTCAGCATGGTGTTCGGGTCATATTCGTCACCTGCCGCGGCCGGGCTTTCAATTACATCGAACAATCGTTTGACATATATAGCCCCATTTTTACGGTCAATAGACGCCGTGATATTAAATTCTTCGCCATATTTATGCTTGGCAATTTTTGCAATGGCGGCCTCTAATGATTCAATAACTATTTCACGGTCAATCTGTTTGTCCTGGGCCAACGAATCAATGGCCAACAACAAATCCTGACGGGGCATAGAAACAAAAGACATTTGTTTTCTCCTTGTTTGTTATATGTCTTTATTTATAAGGGCGGGGTCTTGCAACCCCGCCCCTAAAAAAAACTTTTTTAAGAACACACCGATTATATCAACGAATCGCCAGAAAGCAAGGAAAAATAACAATATATTATTTGACGACCCTGCTTTTGCGATTTATACTGGAAACCATGAAAATACTGAACAGATATTTTTCGCACCAATTGGTTATGATGTTTGTTATGCTGTTGTTGGTGCTGACGGGATTGGCGTGGATGGTTCAAATTATGTCCATGTTAAAATTCTTGTTAAACTATGGCATCAATATGACCAATTTTTTGGGTATGACGGTGTTGATGGTGCCGTTCATTATTTCTATTATCGTTCCGTTCGTGGCGTTCATCGCCGTTATTTATGTTTATAATAAACTGATTTCCGATAATGAAATTACCGTTATGGCATCGGTTGGCCTGTCGCCGCGCCAACTGGCACGCCCGGCAATTGGGTTGGCGGTGTTGCTGACTATTATGCATTTTGCATTAAACCTGTGGATTGTGCCCACGACCCAGGCAAAATTTTACAGTGTGCAATGGAATCTGCGCTATGGTTTGGCCCACATGAAATTACAGGAATCGGCATTCACACAATTGGCCGATGGTCTGGTCGTCTATGTGGACAAGGTATCTGGTCACGACCTGTCCCAGGTAATGTTGTCTGATATGCGTGATGAAAAATCGCCACTGACCATTTTTGCAGAAAAGGGAAAACTGGTATCCACCGCGCGGGGGCTGTCCATTGTTATGACAAACGGCTCATTACAGGCCCGTGGTGACGCCATGACAACCGGAACATTTGACACATTTGATATGGATTTGAATGTTGCCGACCGCGGTAGCGATGATGGATTCCGCGTGCGCCGCGTACCAACAATACAATTGGTAAAATCGGTATTGGATGCACCATCTGCGCGCCAGCATAAACAGGTTTTATCCGAATTATGCACGCGTTTTCTGGGACCGGTTATGAATTTGATTTTGACTGTGCTGTGCACATTGGTTTTGTTGCGGTCATCACTGTTGCGTCGCCGTGCCAGTTTGGCGCCGGCGGTGGCGGTTGCCGCAATGGCGGTGGTTATGGCCGGTTTTATGTCGGCATCTAATATGGTGACCAGCCTGACCGATTTTGGCATATTGGCATTGGTTCAAATGGCCGTTTTAATTATTTTGGTGTTTGCCCTGTACAGAAAATGAAACAAATAATTCCAATCTTTGCAATCTGTATGTACGGTGCGTCGGCGCTGGCAATCGGCATTGACCCAAATGCCCCCAAAACCATTACCGCGAAAAAAATTGAATATGATGTTAAATCGGAATCAATTAAAACATCGGGCAACACCGAAATCACCAACACATCGGGCCAACGTTTAACCCTGGTTGATTCATATATATCCAAAGATGGCAGTGACCTGTCGGGTGATGAAATAAAAATATGGCTGGGACAACATGTGTATGTAGAATCTGAAAATATAACACGCGAAGGCGACAAAACAATTGCGCGCGATGCAATGTTTACCGCTTGTGATGATTGTGATGCATGGGGCGACGCATGGCGGGTGACCGCCACAAAAATCGTTCATGATATGGACGACCGAATGCTGAAATTCTATAACCCGGTATTTTGGGCTTATCATTTGCCGATGGCGTGGTTCCCCTTTTTCGAAATGCCGGACCCGGGCGTAAAACACAAATCTGGTTTTTTAACACCTGATTTGAAATCAACCAACAAAATGGGCACCCAGATAAATGTTCCGGTATATGTGTTTTTATCTGAGACCCACGATATGACATTCACATTGTCATATTTGACCCAGGAAAATCCATTATTCCAATTGGAACACCGGTTGAATCTGGACCATGCCGAATTTCGCACAAACGGTTCTTTTACCCATAATCGCGATGGCGAAAACCGCTGGCACATATTTAATGATGATGTAATAGAATTGGGTGAAAACGCACGTGCAACAATATTTTTGGAACGCGCATCGGATAAAACATATTTACAGAAATATGGATTCTATGCCGACCAACCATATTTGGATTCGGGCGCCAAATTGGAATTGTTCGGACAAAGCAGTTATGTCGTTGCCGATGCACATATATTCCAGGAATTGCGTTCCACCGCCGGGCATTGGGTTGCGCCATCGGGCAACATTTTACCAAACATTCGCGCAACAACACAAACGGCCCCCATATTTGCCGAAACATACGCAACATTTAATGCCGATGTTTTGGGCATATCGGGGTCCGGCACCGCGTCCCAGCGTATGATTGGCGACGCGCGCATAACATCGCCATGGACATTGTGGGGCGGCAATCGTTTAACACTCAGTTTGGACGCCCGATATGATGTATATAATTTTGACAATACCGAATTGGTAAATGGCCAACATTTTTCCGGATTAAAAAATCGTTTCTTGCCCAGTGGATATGTCGAATGGGGATTGCCACTGTACAGACCATCGAAAACATGGACCCAGGTTATTGAACCGCGCGCGCGTTTGACCATTATGCGCCGCACATCCGATGAAAAATTTGCCACGACAAATGATTCGGTTGGTGCGTTGCTGTCGGATGCAACATTGTTTTCAAACAATCGTTTTTCTGGATTAGATTTGTGGGAAAATGGTAATTACGCCGATTATGGTATGCGTTGGTCGGCATTCACGGGCGATGGCCGCACGGTCGAGGCGTTCTTTGGTCAAACATACGATTTCCAGGAACGCGACGCAACCGACCCAAACAGTGGTTTCCGCAACGGTGCATCGGACTATGTTGGCCGCATTGCATTTGATAATGGCGATTGGCTAAGTGTGACCAGCCGTTTCCGTTTGGGGCAAAACGACCTGTCGTTGCGTCACATGGAAACATCGGCAATCATTGGCAACGGCGGCACATATTTGGACATTGGCCACATTTGGTCACAACAGTTCACCGACACATACACACGCGACGACAATATAAACGAATTGATGGCTGGGTTTGGTATCAAATTGACAAACCGTTGGTCGGTGCGCTTTAATTCCATATACAATGCAACATACGGCGATTTCCAACGTCACACGGGCGGCATATTCTATAACCATCCGTGCTATTACCTGTCGGTGGAATACCGCCGTGATAATGCGATAAAGGACGATTATGTCGGTACAACCACATTCCAATTCCGTTTTGGAATGAGTATCGAAGGTCAAAAATATTAAAGCCCAGGGGGATACACAAATGAAGCGTACATTTATGTTGGCGATAGCAATGTGCACTTGCTCGTTTTTTGGCGCCGCGCACGCGGCGACGGTTGTCGCATCGGTCGGTGGCACACCAATTACCGATACCGATATTACCGCACGCGTAAAACTGATGTCGCGCCAGGGCAAAACATCAACCGACAATCGCCGCGTCGCATTACAGGGCATAATTGACGATTATGTCAAAACCGAATATGCCAAAAATTTTCACGCCGTCCCCGAAGATTCGGTCGTAAACGATGAATTAAAGAAATTGAACCTGGGCGATTTAACCGAAAGTGAACGCGAAATGGCCCGCAGTGCGTTGCGCGCGGAAATCGCATGGCAAATGATTGTTGGGCGCACCATTATGCCAACCGTTGATATTTCTGCCGATGATATTTCCGCCGAACGCGCAAACATTGCACGCGAAACCGGATTGCCAATTGAAATGACAATCGTTCGCTTGGTTGATATTCCAAACGATGTTGCGGCAAAACTGACCACGCCAAAATCGTGTGATGACGCAATTAAAATGGCCGAAAATTTGGGTGGCGCGCCCCAGAAATTCACCGCATTACAATATGAATTGTCCGCCGACATTCGTGGGCGCGTGGCAACACTGCCCCGGTTGACCTGGTCGCCGGTGGTGGATGGGTCGGTATTACTGGTCTGCAACACGAAAAAGACATCTGAATACGGCAAACTGGACGACATAATCAAACAAAACGCCACATTCAAACAGGCAATGTTTATTGCCGACCAACAACTGAAACAATTGCGCCGCAAGGCAGTTATTGTTATAAACGACGACAGATACAAATTATGAAACTGATTTTATTTAATTTTACCGATGGCGAATTGGAAAAGTTCATAACCGATATGGGCCAACCGCGTTTTCGTGCAAAGCAAATACGCGAGTGGTTAAACCGCGGCGCGCCTGATTTTTCTGTTATGAAAAATTTACCCGACGCGCTGCGTCACGATTTGGACGCGGTGGCGCAAACCCTGCCGGTGAAAATCGTAAAGAAACTGGAATCGTCCGATGGTGAAACAACAAAATTCTTGTTGGAATTGAACGATTGTGAACAAATTGAATGCGTGCTGATGCGCACATCGTACGGCAACAGCGTCTGCGTCAGTTCCCAGGCCGGTTGCGCCATGGGGTGTAAATTCTGTGCCAGTACACTGTTGGGACTGAAACGGAATTTAACCGCGGACGAAATATTTGCGCAAATCTTGGTTGCCCAGTGGGAATTGCGCCGCGACCGTGATGCGGCGCGCGCACGTCCAATTCATGCAAATGGTGACGCAAATAATGGCGATGTGTCGCACATTGTCGTTATGGGCACGGGCGAGCCACTGCAAAACACACAAAACGTTATTGGTTTTATTGAACGTGCGAATCGCGATATGGGCATCGGGTGGCGTCGGATTACCGTTTCCACATGCGGGGTTGTGCCGGGAATACGCGAACTGATTGCATGGGGTCGTCCAATCAATTTGGCAATATCGCTGCACGCGCCAACCGACGAATTGCGCGGTCAAATTATGCCGATAAACAATAAATATAAATTGGCAGATGTATTGTCCGCCGCCGATGAATTTACCGCGCTGCATAACCGGCAATTGATGATTGAATACATATTGCTGGCGCGTCGAAATGCGGACGGTGATGTCCAATTGTTCAATTGCACGCCGGAATATGCCGAAAAATTATCAGAATTGCTGCGCGGGAAAAATTGCATGGTGAATTTAATACCGTGGAACGCGGTTGATGAACGCGATTTCGCGTCGCCATCGGGCAATGCCGTGCACAGATTCCAAGATATTCTGATTAAAAACGGAATTCATGCGCGTATTCGTCGCGAACGGGGCAGTGATATCGGTTCTGCCTGTGGTCAATTACGATTGAATAATGCCAAGAAATAAAAAACGCCCATATGGGCGTTTTTTATTACCGCACGCGATTCTTGATTGAATCGGCGGGGGCTGTTTTTAATATCTCGCGCGCCTGGTTATATTTTTCCGTTGCGGTGATGGTATCTGTTTTTACAGCGGCGTTTTTTGTGGCGATATCCTGTTCAACGTCCGCCAGACCCGCCTTGATCCATGCAGCAACCACTATCGTGGCAACAGACACAAACAAAACGTCTGTCCACTCTTTCATCTCTTGCTTTATATTTTTCTTCATTTCTAATCCTGTATGTTCAGCAATGCAACATACCCCAGATTTACAAAAAGTCAATAAAAACAATCACACACGCCATGGACGCAATACCTGGGTTACACGCACTTTTAATATTGGCAATATACCAAACAAGTAATATTTTTCTGTTGTTCGTGCCGCATTTACGCGCGCAATGATTACCGGTAAAATTCCAAATAATTTATACCGCACACGCGAAAGAGTATCACCACCACGCTGTAAATCATTTTGTGCCAGACATGAAAACACATCGCGCTTTGCATGATTCCAATCAGAATCACGTTGCGACTTTGTGCTTTTTGTGGTCAACATAGACCCATTTCTGAATTTATAAATATATCGCGCACCTGGCACGCATACCAACCGCGACGCCATAATCACCATTTGCGTCATTGGTAACATATCTTCGCAATATTTAATATCACGCGGAAAACTAAATTTGTTTTTCAGCCAAAATTTACGAGATATCAAATAACGCCACGAATATCCATGCATATCAACATGTGTGATATCCAGTTTGTCCTGGGGGTGTGTCAAAACTAATTCTGTATCAAATAATATGCTGTTTTCTGGATACCGTTCATTTATATATTCTGAAACGGCAACATCTGCGTTGGAACGTGTGCACGCGTCATACAATCTGTGATAAAATGACGTATTTATACAATCATCTGCGTCCATAAAATGGATATAATCACCACGTGCAACCGCAATTGCATCATTTCGTGATATGGCGGGCCCCATATTCACATCATGTGTGATTACGCGAATATTCATGCGCGGATGCTGTTTGATAAAACACTTTGTAATTTCAGCAGTGTTATCCGTACACCCATCCAACACAATTATTGTTTCTATTTCTGACGCGTCAAAATCCTGGGTTTGTATGTTTGTCAGTGCCTGAACAATATATTTTTCGCAATTGTATGCCGGTATTATCACAGATATTTTCATTATATTTCCCTTTTTTCTGGACAAAAATAAACCGCCAAGGGAAATTGGCGGTCGGGGCCTTAGAACAAGCACTCACAAATGCCCCCGCGCGATTTTGGTAAAACCTGTTGTATATCACACGGAACCCCGACCAATGGTCTGGGTAAAAATAACGGCGCAAATGCACCGCATACGGATTACGACGCGCCTGCGCCGTGTGATGCGGGGATGTTCTAAGTCCCGAACCTACAATCCCTTGCAGATTCACTTAGATAATACCTGATTATTTATGAAAAATAAAGACGAAATTTGTTTTCATAAAAAACGGGGCGAATGCCCCGTTTTTTATTTATTTGGAATAATTTTGATTTCAACACGTCTGTTCTGTTGACGGCCCGCCGCGTCGGCATTTGACGCGATTGGGTTGGACGATCCCATGCCCAGAATCTCGAACCGCGATGCCTTGACGCCCTGGCCTTGCAGATACGCCGCAACCGCGTTTGCACGATTACGCGACAGGGTCTGGTTGTATTCCGCACTGCCCGTGCTGTCGGTAAAGCCCGACACCATAACGGTTGAATTGCTGTATTTATTCAAAACCTTGGCCACAGAATTCAATGTTGCATAGAATCCCGCGTTGATGTCCGCAGAATCGGTCTTGAACGTGATGTTGCCCGGCATTACCAAGCGAATGCTGTCACTGTCGCGGACGACACTGACACCGGTTGATGCCAATTCTTGACGTAATTCAGCCTCTTGCACGTCCAGGTAATAACCAACGCCGCCACCCACGGCCGCACCCGCCAGGCCACCGACCAATGCGCCCTTGCCACGGTTGCCAGACACCAATGCGCCGGTCGCCGCACCCGTTGCCGCACCGATTGCGGTGCCCCATACGGCCTTGGATGTTTGGGCCTCGCCCGTGTATGGGTTAGTGGTGGTGCAGCCCGCCAAAATCGCCGCCATGGCGGCAAAAACTGTAAATTTCTTCATTATGCTTTCTCCTTTTCGGGGATATTTTACCACAAAAAATCCCCCGTGCAAGAACGTAAAAATAGAGAGCAGAGTGCAGAGAGCAATGGAGTGCGCCGATGGCGCGCTCGTTTCTTTTTCGTAGCGGAATAAATTCCCCTTCGCTGGCGAAGGGGTGGACGCGCAGCGGACGGGGTAGTGGTAAATAGTCCCTGCGGGGCAATGGATACCGACCTTCGTCGGTATGACGGGAGTTCCGCAGTCCAATTTTTGCTGAATATTATACAACAGTGAGTTGGAGTAATTTTAAAGACCCTATTCCTGCCTTTGCCCACCCACGGAAATTATCAATTCCGCGGGGCCCGGAGCAGGAATGACAAGAGTAAGGAACGCGGCAAGTTCCCCTCTGGCCAGAGGGGTGCCCGCAGGGCGGGGTGTCGGTTTATGGATTGCTTCGCTACGCTCGCAATGAAACCGAGCGGTACGCGAAGGTTACGGCAAGGACGCTAGTCCGCAGGCGACACATAAGGTGCGCCGATGGCGCACAAGTCCAATGACCTGGATTCTGGGGGCAAGCCCCAGAATCCAGGTCATATAAATGTTGCGAGCGAATGCGAGCACAAACATTGCTCTCTGCTCTCTTTATCGCGGCGGAGCGTCAGCGGCGACGGATGCGCGTTGCTCTCTAAAAATTAAACCGCCATAAATGGCGGTTGAATTTTTGGTGGATGTTGAGGGATTCCCTCGGCATACGCCTGCGGGGCATTCGTTAGCGTTCAAACTGCGCCACGCTTGTTTTCACTTACTCATTGTCAAACCCCGGGGTTTTCGTCCCAAAATATACACACAAAAGATAAAATAAAAACCACCGCGTGGGTGGTTTTTATTTTATCTTGGTGGATGTTGAGGGACTCAAACCCCCGACC
>CAKQGH010000007.1 GCA_934232895.1 uncultured Alphaproteobacteria bacterium | reverse complement strand
CACCGCCGTCCATCATTGCCAATGTTGCGCCACATGTTGTCGCCATTGACGATGAACCGTTGGATTCCAAAATATCGGACACAACGCGGATTACATAGTCGAATTTTTCACGACTTGGCACCATTGGGTGCAACGCACGCCATGCCAAATTACCGTGGCCCAATTCACGACGCCCCGGGGATTTCAGACCCTTGGCCTCGCCCACAGAATAGCCTGGGAAATTATAGTTCAGGATAAAGTCGCGTTCTTCGGCACCATCCAATGATTCCAGTGGCAACGCGTCTTTGCCGCCACCCAGTGTCAACGACACCAACGCCTGGGTTTCACCGCGCGTGAACAGGGCCGAACCATGTGCGCGTGGCAATACGCCCAATTCAATTTCAATCGGACGCACTGTTTTTGTGTCACGACCATCGATACGTGGTTTGCCCGCCAAAATGTTGCCGCGCATAATACGTGCAGTGATGTTTTCAACGATTTCATCGGCAAATGATTCCAGTGTGGATGTTGCGGTCGTGGTATCTGGGAACAATTCCGGGATACGTGCCTTGGCCGCGGCATGGATATTCGCCAATGTATCCAAACGAACCAGTTTTTCTTTGATTTGCAACGCGCTTTCAATATCGCCCGCAAAGCGTTCGAAATCAGATTCCATTGCAATGTATTCCGCGGATTTTTCCGGTGTTGCCCAACGCTCTTTGCCACATTTTTCGGTCAATTCGTTGATTGCCTGGATAACAACCTGTTGCGCATCGAAACCAAATTTCACCGCGCCCAATGTTGTTTTTTCATCCAATTCGCCAATTTCAGATTCAACCATCAGAACGCCGTCTTTGGTTGCCGCAACGACCAAATCCATTTCAGAATCTTCGACAACCTTTTTGGACGGATTCAAGATATATTTACCATCCATATATCCGACACGCGCCGCACCAATTGGGCCCGCAAACGGAACGCCCGACAATGCCAACGCCGCAGACGACGCAATCATCGCCAAGATATCCGGCTGGTTCTTTTTATCATACGAAAATGTTTGCGCGATAATCTGGACCTTGTTCTTGAATGTTTCTGGGAACAACGGACGAATTGGACGGTCAATCAAACGCGCAATCAGTGTTTCAGCGGTTGATGCCTTGCCCTCGCGGCGATCACGCGAACCCGGAATACGACCGGCGGACGCGAATTTTTCCTGGTAATCAACGGTCAGTGGAAAGAAATCCTGGCCTTCGACCGCGGTCTTTTCCGCACAGACAGTTGCCAAAACCATTGTGCCACCCATCGTTGCCAAAACGGCGCCATTGGCCTGCTTGGCCATACGGCCTGTTTCCAGACGCAACACCTCGTCACCGTATGGTACCTCGACCACGACGGGATTATTCAAATGCGTCTTGTCACCTTTATCAAATAAACCAAACAACATTATTTTTTCTCCATTTTATGTTTTTGTTTAATGCGAAGAAAAATCATTCGTTTTTGCACTCTGGCCAAAGCACAAAAATGAATAATTTTCCCCTCGCACCCATTGATTATAAATGATATTTACGCCGATGCAAATAAAAAACCGGGATGCACCCGGTTTTATTACTTACGCAGACCCAATTTTTTAATCAGTTCTTCGTATTCGGCAACGTTGTTCTTTTTGATGTACGCCAACAATTTTTTGCGACGATTTACCATCAACAACAAACCGCGTTTAGAATGCTGGTCCTTGTGGTTAGCCTTCATGTGTTCTGTCAGATTGCGGATGCGTTCTGTCAAAACAGCAACCTGGGATGCAGCCGAGCCGCCGTTATCATGTTCAGTTGTTTTGAATGCGGCGATTAATTCGCTCTTTTTTTCTTTTGTAACGGACATTATATTTTCCTTTGTCGTTAAATTGTTCGTTTTGGGCGCAGCACACCGTCCACAATCACGCCAATTCCAATGAACACATCACCAGAATATACGCGCACCAGGCCGTCCGCCCCACCCGTTTGGATAAACCCACCGTTTTTATACAACGCGGCCGATTTATCGTCCAGATTCCAAACCGGAATGTCCCCCAGTCCGAAATCAATTGGTTCCAGATATTTTCTGAAATCGTCGTTATTATTGACCAGTTTTTCCAGAAAATCAAGTTTTACCGCATTGTTTAATGTAAACGCGCCAGATTGTGTGCGACGTATCATATCAACCGTGGCAATCGCGCCCACGGACGATGCAATGTCGCGCGCCAATGCGCGAATGTATGTTCCGCGACTGCACCGCGTGCGAAATTGCCACGATGCGCCGGTGTGATTCAAAATTTCCAATTCAAAAATATCGACATCGCGTGGCGCGGGCACAACATCGGCGCCACGACGCGCCAATTCGTATGCACGATGGCCAGATACATGCACCGCACTGTATGCGGGTGGTGTTTGACGAATGTGGCCAATAAATTGTGGCAAAGCGGCAATAACATCGGATGGCGCCGGCACAAAATCGTCGCGCCGCGTGACACGGCCCATTATATCCAATGTGTCGGTTTCAAAACCAAACACCATTGAAAAAATGTATTCTTTGATATGGGGTTGCGCGTCCTCGACAAATGGAATCATTTTGGTTGCGTCGCCAATTGCAATGGGTAATACACCGGTTGCCATCGGGTCCAATGTGCCAATGTGTCCCGCCGTGCGCGCACCAAACATACGCGCCACGCGCGTGCTGGCCGTGCGACTGAACAGGCCCGATTCTTTGTCCAAGATAATCCACCCCGACGACATCGCGCCCTAGCGTCCCCGCAGTTTATTCTGGCACCGCAATGCATGCGCCATAAATTGTGAAAAGACCGTTTTTTCATGGCTGCGTGCAGGTGGCCAAATTTGGTCTATTTGATCCAGTTTGTGCATGTTCAAAACGGCATCATATTCACCAACCGCCAATGGAACACGGCGCAATGTGCGCTGCACCAATGGTTCGGAATTCTTGCATGCATCCATCGGGATTTCCGCCGAAATCAATTCATTGTGCGATGCCATTGACACATTATGCGCAACCAAAAATCGCGGTCCCCATTCAATTTCAGATTTACAAACATTGCCATCAATGCTGTATGCCGTGCGAATTCCCAATTGAAATTCCGGCATACCAACGGTCATATTTGTTGGGAAATGCGATTTCATAAAATTCAGATTGCTCAGGAAATTATACAATTCCACTCTGTTCCAGAATTCGGAATATATAGGGTCATAAAACGGTGTTCTGTATGTAAACAATATACGACCATTATTTTTAATTTCGTCCATTTTGGTTCCTTTGTGTGTTTTATCCCTCTCCGAATAAATTTAATTGCGATGCGGCGCACGGCTGGGCCACGCGATGCGATTTCTTGACCGGCGCGGCGCATTCACACGCCGTTGTGTCCGGCACCGCGACAGATGCGACCGCGCCCGATTCCAGACCCGCCAATACCGTTTCCGCACGTGCAACAACCGATTGCGGCATACCCGCCATACGCGCCACATGAATACCGTATGACCGATTCGCAACACCCGCCACAATTTTATGCATAAACACAATATCATTGTTATGTTCGCGCACATCAATGGTTAAACACATCACATTGCGCAATTTGTCCGGCGCATCACCCACCAACGCGGTCAATTCATGATAATGCGTTGCAAACAGTGTACGCGGCGCCAAGTCATCCAAATATTCCAACACCGCCTGGGCAATGGCCATACCATCCCATGTTGCGGTACCACGACCAATTTCATCAAAAATAATAAACGATTTTTTTGTGCACCGGCGCAGGATGTTGGCTGTCTCGCTCATTTCTACCATAAATGTGGATTGGCCCGCGGCCAGATTATCCGACGCACCAACGCGGCTGAACAATTGGTCGCATATTCCGATTGTCGCGGCAGTTGCCGGAACAAAAGACCCCAAATGCGCCAACACAACAATCAACGCATTCTGGCGCAGATATGTCGATTTACCGGCCATATTTGGTCCGGTCAGCAATGCGATTGGCCGCGCGTTCAAATTGCAATCATTTTTAACAAAATTGTCCCCACGCGTGCGCAACACCCATTCAATTACCGGGTGCCGACCGCCAACAACATCGAACGCATTGTCATCGGTCATTTTTGGACGCACCCACGAATACATATCTGCAACCGTGGCCAGCGCATACCACACATCCAATTCCGCCAACAAATCCGCCACCGCCAACAAGTCATCCGAAATAGAACGAATTTCATTTATTATCTGGGCAATAATTTCAGATTCTATGCCCGCGGCCTTTTCGGCGGCACTGCGCACATCGTTATCCAAATCAATCAATTGGGCGGTGGTAAAACGCATATTGCCCGCCAATGTTTGCCGATGTATGAACCCAGATTCCGGCGCCATCAATGTGTCCGCGCGGGCGGATGGAACCTCGATAAAATATCCCAAAATATTGTTGTATTTGATTTTCAGTGTGTGCACACCGGTGCGCGCGGCATATTCTGATTGCAGGCGCGCGATTGTTTCCTTGGCCCCGTGGGCCAGGTTGCGCATATTATCCAATGCCGCATCAAACCCGTCGCGAATCGTACCACCATCGCGGAAAAATGTCGGCAATTCCGGAGCCAGCGCATTTTGTAATTTAAGTGCCAATTCATCATGCGTATCTATGGCCGAAAAACGCGCCGCCATTGACGCGTCCAAATCCGTTGCCATAAATTTGAAATTAGGCAATTCAATCAAGAAATCTGCAACATGGCGCATATCGCGCGGTGTACCCCGCCCCGACAACAATCGCGTTAAACTGCGCCCGACATCGGGCACCCCCGACAACGCGACCGCAACGCGCCCCGCAACATTCGGGTTCAACATCAAATGTCCAATGTGTTCCTGGCGATTTTGAATTTCGGCCAAATCGCCCGACAGCGCGCGCATATACCCACGCAATTTTCGCGCACCCGCCGCCGTTTTTGTTTTATCCAACACATCAATTAAACACGCACCACCATCGGCGATTGGTGCATCTATTTCCAAACTGCGCCAGGTGGCCGAATCAATCAACAATTGCCGGCCCGATTTATAAACATACGGCGCGCGAAATGTTGTTGTGGCGTCCCGCTGGGTGTTAAATAAATATCCCGCTAATATTTCAATCGCGGGTGCGGCAATTGCACCATCGCCACCCGATGCGCCACCAAACACACGCGACACAATTTGATTTATATCGGTGCGGTGGTACAATTTTTCATACACCGGCGTTGTTTTGAAAATATCGCGCAATTGTGCAATTGTTTTATCCTCGGCACTGGATTCCGGATAGATAATTTCCGCGGGGTTTATACGAACCAAATCGTCCAATACATCGGCCGTGCGACCAACAAAAAATTCACCCGTTGAAATATCACACCCGGCAATATCAAACGCATCAGTACCTGGCACAACCGCAACCAAGAAATTAGAATTTTTTGGCGTCAATAGATTTTCATCGGTCAGTGTCCCGGGCGTCAACACGCGAATAATTTTTCGTTCAATGTATTTATGACCGCGCGCCTTGGCCTGGGCCGGGGTTTCCATTTGTTCAACCAATGCGACATTAAACCCCGCACGAACCAAACGACCGAAATAGTTATCGGCGGCATGCCAAGGAATGCCACACATCGGAATATCCGCGCCCGCGCCATCGGTACCACGCGCCGTCAAAACCAGACCTAAATTTTGGCTGATTGTTTTTGCATCTTCGAAAAAAGATTCATAAAAATCCCCCAAACGAAACATCAGCAACGCATCTGGATTTTCAGATTTCATATCCATGTATTGCTGCATAACGGGGGTCAATTTTGATTTATCCGCCACGATTTAATCCATTATTCCGCAGTACTTACCTTCAGTGTTTCGATTTTCAATTCGGCTTCTTTTAACAATTGTTCGCAGTACGCTTTCAGTTTAATGCCCTGTTCGTATGCGGCAACCGAATCCGCCAATGGCAATTCGCCAGATTCCATCTTTTTAACCAAATCGGATAATTGCTTGTATGCTTCTTCGAAAGATAATTTTTTTTCGTCCATTTTTATGCCTTTACTGATACCCGGACGATACAAAATAAATCGCCAAAACGCAAATAAAATTCGCCCGGGCGACGCGCAAATATTGTTTTCTTGTTTTTCAGGCAAATTCACTGTATAATTCGCCTGCAATGGCGGGTTGCCATTGTGGGATTCATAGCCCGAAATAGAGCGTCCGAGATGACGATACATCTCCAACCTAACTGGTTGGAGGGTCGTGAATATATTGAATAAACGGCACTATAACTCTATTATAGCTATGAACCTCCAACCACCTGAATTTTCTGGTGGTTTTCTTTTTGGGGTGCGATATGAGAATAGAGAACAAAGAGCAGAGAGCAGAGAGCAATGGAAAGTGAGTAAGTGACAAAGTGATATAGTGATTTAGTTTAAGAACAGAAAACTTAAAAACTTGTCATTGCGAGCGCAGCGAAGCAATCCATAAAAAGACCACCCCGGCCTGCGGCCACCCCTCCACCGGAGGGGAACTTGCCCCGCAACGAGCGATAAAACAAGCGCACCGTTCGGTGCGCTTCATTGCTCTCTGCTCTCTTTATCGCGGCGGAGCGCCAGCGGAGACGGATGCTCTTTGCTCTCTCTATAAAAAACGCGCCGGTGGCGCGTTTTTTATTACAGTCCCATTTTTTCCTGCATTTTGGTCAATATTGGCGTTGGAACGTCCAACGCGCCTGCACGACGTATCAGGCCAGACAGCGCGAATATTCCCTCGACCGTGCCGACAATTGGTTCGCCGCGCGCAATCGCCATACCGCCCGAAAAATTACGGCTGGTTTCCGATGTTGCAGACAGGAACAAATCGCCTATGCCGCACAAATCCAAAAATGTTGGCATCTTTGCGCCCGACGCCAGACCTATGTTCATAACCTCGTTCCAGGCCAATGTGAACAACATTGCGCGTTCATTTTCGCCACGTGCCGCCACAGAATTATACCCACAAATCAATGCAACGGCGTTTTTACCAACCCCGCATATTTCGGCGCCAATAACATCGTCGCTGGGGTTTATATGTAATTGGTTCAAAATCTGTTTGCCGGCCGCCGCAACAACATCGCTGCGCGTTGCCAATGTAGAGCCAGTTGGAATGCCACGTGCGACCTCGGCCGCGAATTGCGGGCCAGACAACACGCCGTAATTTTGACATTCTGGTAATTCCGTGCTGATGATTTCAGACATAAATTGACCGGTTGCGGCCTCGGCCCCCTTGGTGCAAACGATAACCGGTTGGTTGTTATAGAACCCGCGCGCACGACGAATTGTTTCACGGAAAAACGCCGCCGGCGTCACAATCAACCATGCATCAACCGACGCCATATCAGACATTTCTTTGGTCACACACAGGTTTTGCGGTACATCAACATCATCAAAATTTTTATGTTCACCATCGTATGACCACAAAATAACATCGGCCCCACCACGCGCCGACACAATGGCCAGTGCCGTTCCCCATGCACCTGCACCAATTACACCAACTTTCATTTCAGTTTCCTTAGTTTTCTATTCACATCGGGCACGACAATCAAACCATCGTCGGCCAATTCAATTGCACGCATATACGCATCGCGTGCACGGGCAACATCGCCCGTTTCGGCATATAAATCCCCCAGGTGCAAAAACAGCGATGAACATGTCACTGATATTTCACCAACCCGCGCCAGTAATTCAATTGCGGCAGGCGCGCCCTCGCGCACAGCAACAACAACACCCAAAGTATCCCATGCCATAATATCGGTCGGATTTTTACGCACCAATGCCATGGCATAATCGTATGCATTATCAATTTCGCGATTTTCGGCCGCCCATATTTTGGCCTGCAACGATAAAATTTCTGCATCCATTGGCAAAACATCGGCCGCCGATTTTATGTCTGATTGCGCATCTGACAAATCACCAAATACATAGTTTATATACGCACGATTTTTCAAGAAAAACGCCCTGCCCTGTTCGGTCAAATTTTTGTTTTTTAATGTTGTGTTGATTGTACGCAATGCCGCACGACGATTTCCTGTTGAAATATAATGCCCAACCAATTTATTTACCGCCGGAACAAACAGGGGGTTTGCCCGCACCACGCGGTGCACCGCATGCATATTCCCATCTGCGTCGGCCATGCGCATTTGCGCAAATAAATAAAACGGACTGGATTGCGGAATCTTTGCAAAAAAGCGTTCGTAATCACCGGTATTATTAAAGAAAAACTGACCCAAATAATAATTCATCGCATCGTTGTTTTCGTCAAATGCGGGCCCCGTCACCTGGGCAAAACGCAATAACAACATCGCCAAATCTGAATACATCATAACCTGGGTATGGGACACATTTTGAACCAAACTGAACGCCAACGCATTTTTATAGCCGGCAAATTGCGTCCAATCTGGGACATCGTTAAATTCCAACATATACATACCGCCCGGGCGCGATGTGAATTCGGTGTGCAATTTTTCCGCCGCATCGTTCAAATTGTTATGCGTATAAAACGACATAATATACATATAATCGTTTATATTCATAAAATCAGGACGCACCGCGGCAAACGATTTGGCGGCCTGGGCTATATCGCCGGTTTCTGCATAAATTTGCCCACGCACAAACGATTTCCATGAATCGTTCGTTGGCAATTTATCAATAAACTTTAACGCATCCTTGGTGTGTTTAGACGCAACCGCCGACCATATACGCAATGGTGCAATCAAAGCATTCTCATCGGTTTTATGCCGCTTGTATACGGAACCCCAATCGCCACCAGATATCAAATATGCATCATATATTATGCGCGCCGGCGCCGATTTTTCATCGCGCAATAAATCGGCATCGGCCGGCATGTGTCCATCCAGAAATTGGGATATATATCGCACACTGGAAACAGTCGCCGAATCAACATCGGCCAAATTTGACATAAATTTTGCAGCGTTATCGAAATCATTTACATAAACGGCATGCTGGGCGGCCAAAAACGCACCGTATTTTGTCGGTGCGAATTTATACCCATTGTCGTATGGCGCCCTGGCCTGGTAATTCCATATTGAAATTCCAACGCCCAAAACGGTCGTCATAATTGCCGTGCCAACAAATAAACTTTCTATTTTTCTCATGATTGTGCTAGAATACCGCGTATGGATAATAAAGTCAAATTTGAACAATATGCCGCCCTGTTGCGTGATTGGTCGACCAGAATGAATTTGGTCGCGCCCAGCACACTGGCCGACATTGAAACGCGCCATTTTGCCGACAGCGCACAATTGGCGGATGTTTTACCGCACGACACCGACATTATCGATTTGGGCAGTGGCGCCGGTTTTCCGGGCGTTGTACTGGCTATTTTGGGATGGCGCGTGACATGTATCGAATCGATTGGGAAAAAGGTTGCATTTCTGAACGAATTAAAAACGCGTTTGGATTTGCCAAATTTAACCGTTTATCACGGTCGTGTCGAAGATTTTGTAAAAAAAATACCGGTAAATGCCGGCAATTTTGTGTTTACTGCACGTGCGTTTGCCCCATTGGTTAAAATTTTGGACTATGTTGCCAAAACAAAATACCGGCTTTTTTTGTTAAAAGGCCGGGAAATTGAATCTGAAATTGCCACCGCAAAACAAAAATACAAATTTGATTACAAATTGGTAAAATCACAAACCGGCGATGGTTTTATAATAATCATCGAAAATTGCCGGTAATTTCACATGAAATAACGAATATTTTTTTGAAACTAGTGCGTTTTCTGATTTTCTAAAAACAGTGGCTTTTTGCCGGCAGACGCCAGGGCGCGCCACACAAATGATTGCAATTTTAATGTGGTATCCAGACGTGTTTTTTCGCTGACCGCGTTCCATAAATTGACCGGCCCGCGTTGCGATTCAAATTCCCACATTGGCGCCCACAAACCGTATTGCGGCATAAAATTAAAAATCTGGGTCAAATCACACATATTGTTTGGCCGATATTTGCGCCCATACCGATTCCGCGTTGCATCACGAACGGTCGTCACATATTGACCACGATTAAATTCTGATGTAAAACGCGCTATGGCGTGTTTCATAACAATTTCGGCAATTTGTGGTTGGTTAAAATCGATAGGCCACGGCAAATTCAACGAATCGGCCAACGCGTATATTTCGCGTTCGGCATTTCGTACAAATTTCTTGGCGGCACCAATCGGCGCACCGTGCGTGTGTCGCCAATCAACGGCGGCAATAATTTCGGCCGCGGGCGCAACAATCTCGTTCGTGGCGGCGATTTCACCGCGCGTCAAATCCGAAAACATATACCCCATACCGACCAGCGCCATTTTACGTGCGTGTTCGCGTTCATGTCGCAATGTCAATGGCGCCATTGCATTGGTTTCATCACAAAACTTTTGCAACCGTGCGCTTTGACTTTTGTTTACCAGGTAAAATGTTGTAACCTTGTGCGTTGCCGGGCAATATAATCCCTGGACAACGGTTCGATGTTCCCGAATCACTGCATCATCGTAAAAAGTAATGGTATCCGTACCGTATGTGACGGGTGTCAAAGCATACATATATTTACCGGTATTTACCGGTGTTTTTGCGTCTTTTTTTGACAACGCGGTGGCAATGCCACACCCAAATGCAGCCGATATTATAATTGCCGGAAAACAAAATGTCGTTGTAAGTTTCACACGGCGATTATATATGAAAACCGCGCATTGTCAAATGTGTATTATTTCACATGAAATAACATTTATTTGTTTGATTTTTGTGTGTTTTTATTTTATGAAATATAATTGACTTGACCGAATAAAATGAATTTTATAAGGTTGTTTTGTAATGAAATGGATGGAATTATGGCAACGGTAATAGCATTTGCAAATCAAAAGGGTGGTGTTGGAAAAACGACCACAGCAATAAATATTGGTGCGTCGTTGGCGGCGATAAAACGCCGGGTTTTGTTGATTGATTTGGACCCCCAGGGCAATGCTGGCACGGGTTTGGGATTTAATCGCGCATCACATTCACAAAGTGTGTACGGTGTTATTATGGGCACCGCCGCCGCCGCCGATAATATATTGACAACTGCGGTACCAAATATGCACATTATGCCGGCCAGTATGGCGTTGGCGGGTGCCGAAATTGATTTGTTGGATGCCGATAACCGCGAATTTCGCCTGCGCGATGCATTGGCAACCATATCGGCACACTATGATTATATATTGCTGGATTGCCCGCCAGCGCTGGGATATTTAACGGTAAACGCGCTGTCGGCGGCCGATTATGTTGTGGTGCCGATGCAATGTGAATTTTATTCATTAGAGGGTGTCCAGCAATTGATGATGACAATCACCGCGGTGCGGCAAAAATTCAACCCTAAATTGGCCGTGCTGGGATTTTTATTGACCATGTACGACCGTCGATATGGCGTGACACGCGCGGTTGATGATGATGTGCGCCGCACATTTGGCGACCGCGTGTTCAAAACGGTTGTGCCGCGCAATGTCCGTGTGTCCGAGGCCCCCAGTTTCGGCAAACCGGCACTGTTTTACGATTTTAATTCAACCGGCGCCCAGGCATACCTGCGCGTGGCAACCGAAATGATTGAAAAATTAGAAGGAAAACAAAATGGCTAAATTTGGATTGGGACGCGGCTTGGCCGATTTGCAAAATGAAATGGTAAATATACCGGATATATCGGTATTAAACAGTGAAAATCGTGTTGTTGTGCGTCAAATTCCGCTGGTGCAAATTGGCGCCAACCCGGACCAGCCGCGCAAAACATTCACCGAAAGTGAATTGGCCGATTTAACCGCATCGATTCGGGAAAAGGGCGTATTACAGCCAATTATATTGCGACCGGTTATTGGCCGTGAATATAAATACGAAATTGTTGCGGGCGAACGCCGTTTCCGCGCCAGTCATTTGGCCGGATTGTCCGAAATTCCGGCATTGGTAAAGAATCTGAATGACGATAATGCGATGGAAATCGCGCTGATTGAAAATGTGCAACGCGAAAACCTGAACCCCATAGAAGAGGGCGCCGCATATAAAAACATTATGGAAAAATGCGGGTACAGCATGGCCGATGTATCGCGTTTGATTGGTAAATCGGAAAGTTATATTCGCAACACCATGCGTCTGAACAGTGATTTGCCCGAAAGCGTCAAGAATATGGTGCGGTCTGGTGAATTATCGGCGTCGCACGCACGCACAATTGCGGTTTCTGAAAATCCCGAAGAAATCGCCCGTGAAATCATTGCGCGCGGTCTGTCGGTGGCCGAAACCGCCCAACGCGTAAAGCAGGGCACACGGCGCAGTGGTGGCCGCGCATACACAAACAAAACAATTGATGATGCTGCGCGCCATGAAATCGAATCGCGCATAGGCGCGGCACTGGACGTACCGGTAAAATTGCACGAACGCCGCGGTGGGGCAGGGCAGATTATTTTATCATTTGCCACCCGAACACAGATGAACGAATTGGTTGAAAAACTGACAAAATAATAAATGCGCCAACGGCGCATTTATTAATAGAGAGCAAAGAGCAGAGAGCAGAGAGCAATAAAAAGTTCAAAGTTCAGAGTTCAAAGTTCAAATGAATAAAGCAGTGCGCCAACGGCGCACCACATTGCTCTCTGCTCTCTGCTCTTTGTGTAAAAAACACCGGCATTTGCCGGTGTTTTTTTACATTTTTACAACACTATTATTTAACAGTTGTTGTTGCGTTACGATTCATTTTCCAAACGCTTTCGCCGGTACCTTTGACCAATGGACGTTCCTTGCCATACGAAATGGTGGAAATACGTTTAGAATCTATGCCATCGGCAACCAAGACCGATTTCGCGGCATTTGCACGGCGTGCACCCAATGCCAAGTTGTATTCAGTAGAACCGCGTTCGTCGCAATTACCAGCAATCTGGATTTTTGTGTCGGCGTGATTCTTCATATACAAAGACTGGCCCAACAGGTTGTCGCGCGCTTCGTCAGAAATATCCGAAGAATTGAACGCAAAGAATACGCGTTGATCATTCAAGTCAGCAGGTTCGACAATGCTGGAACCACCGCAAGCGGCCAACAGACCAGCGACACCGGCCAACATAGCAAAGTTTTTAATTTTCATGAAAATACTCCCTTGAGTTTCTGTTGCTCGTGGTATAGTGTATAATGAAATGTTCGAAAAATCAAGGGAAAACAAAAAATGCAATGTGAAGAACTGCGGGATTTAGCGTTATTTGGGGTTTGCTGGGAAATAACCGATGTGCCATTTGCGTTGATACAATCGGCCGCGGCCCGGGCCGCGGCACGTGTGGAAAACACGGCAAATGCGTCGCGCACACCCACACGCATTCAAGACATTGCAAACATTCGTACGCCAACATCGGTTGTGCCACCAATTGCACCAACCATTGCCGTGTCGGTTGATACCGCGCGGGCAATGGCCGCACGACCGGCGGACGCGGGGTCGCTGTGCCGTATGATTTCTGAATTTGGCCACCCATTGCGCGCGGCGGCAACAAATGTTGTTTTGCCGCACATTGCCCCCAACCCAAATGGATTGGTTATTGTGACCGATATTCCCAGCGCCGATGACGATGCATCGGGTCAGATTTTAAGTGGCCCGGCCGGCGAATTATTGGATAAAATGCTGGCCGCCATCGGGATGTCGCGCGACAGTGTATCAATATTGCCAATGCTGTTTTGGCGCACACCCGGCGGGCGCACGCCAACGCGCGATGAACTGGATTTGGCACGCCCGTTTGTTGACCGCGCATTGGAATTTTTATCACCGCGTTTGATTTTAACACTGGGGACATTACCGGCAACCGAAATCGCGGGTTCCAATCTGGCCCGGGCACACGGCGTTGTTGTGGACAGCGCGACCGGCATAAAATGTATGCCAATATTCCACCCAAATTACCTGTTGTTAAAGCCCACGGCCAAGCGCGACGCATGGACCGCATTACAACAAATTCAAAATTTGTTGAAAAGTGCCGATAAATAGTTAATAATTTCCGCATAAATATCAAAGGAGTATACAATTAAACCTGCATTTAACCGTGATAATCGTCGGGATATGGGCCCGCGTATGAACAATCGGATTTTCGCAAAAACAGTTCAAGTAATCAGCGCCACCGGCCAGAATTTGGGCGTTATGCAGACATCTGCCGCGTTGCAAATGGCGATGGATGATGGGCTGGATTTGGTCGAAATCAACGCGAATGGTGCCGTGCCAATTGTGAAAATTATGGACTATGGCAAATTCAAATACGAACAGAAAAAACGCGCGTCCGAGGCGAAAAAGAATCAAAAAACGGTCGAGATGAAAGAAGTTTGGGTCAAACCATTTATCGAAGAAAACGACCTGAACATCAAAATGAAAAAGGTTTTTGAATTCCTGGGCCAGGGGAACAAGGTAAAAATTGCCGTTATGACCCGTGGTTCGAAAAAGGTTTTGGCGCGTGGCAAGGATGCCGTGCCAGAATTGTTTGCACGCATTATGGAATTGGTTGGCGATGCCGGCACATTGGAATCGCGTTCCAAACCAGATGAACGCACAAAATCAATCATCGTGGCACCAGCCAGCAAGAAATAAAAAACGCGCCCCGGCGCGTTTTTTTATTCCCCTCCACCGGAGGGGTGGCCGCGCAGCGGCCGGGGAGGGTATTAATAGAGAGCAAAGCGCAGAGAGCAGAGAGCAATGGGTTGCGCCGTTGGCGCAATAAAAAGTTCAAAGTTCAGAGTTCAAAGTTCATCCGTCTTCGCCGGCGCTCCGCCGCGATAAAGAGAACAATGTTTTTATTCCGTCATACCGGCGAAGGCCGGTATCCATTGCCCCGCAGGAACTTTATATTGGATTGCTTCACTTCGTTCGCAATGACAAGTTTTTCATTCTAAAACTCTATCACTATATCACTAAATCACTTACCCATTTTTTCTTTGTGTCGTGGCGGGATAGAGCAGCGACGGGTGTTTGTTCAATGGCAAGGGGTGACAAGTTGCGCCGATAAAGCCAATCAATTGGAATATATTTAATCGGTATCGCCCGCATAACAGTTTTTGATATTCGCCCGTGGTTAAATCCATTGCGTTGCACATAAAAACAACCGATAATCCCAATTCCTGGCGGATTTGTTCTATTTCCAGTCCAATTCTCATATTGCACCCCAAAAAGAAAACCACCAGAAAAATTCAGGTGGTTGGAGGTTAAGAACTATAACTTATGAAATAGTGCCGTTTATTCAATATATTCACGAGCCCTCCAACCACATCGGTTGGAGTTTTTTACATCCCTGCGGATGCATAAGTTCAAGGTTCTTACACCCCACAGTGACAACACATCACTGCGACGAATATTATACAATTGTTTTGTTGAAAACACAAGTGACCATTTGTGCCCAGCGAGAACCACCACTACCCCGTCCACTGCGTGGACACCCCTTCGCCAGCGAAGGGGAATTTAGGCCGCAACGAGAATAAAACAAGCACGCTGAATGGTGCACTATCTATTATCTATGCTCTATTATCTATGCTCTAAAAAATGCCCCGAATGGGGCATTTTTATTCGTGTCTCAGGCTGTCAATCGGGTTTAATTTTGCGGCCTTTAATGCCGGCACAACACCAGATGCCAGACCAACAATCACCGCAACCGACACCGCCAAAATCGGTGGCCAAATTGAAAATGGAACATTATATCCCATCCACAGGCGCCCAACGCCCTGGGACAGGCCAACCCCCAACAGCAACCCCGCCATTGACCCCATAAACGAAATCAGAATCGATTCGGACAGGAATTGAATTATAATCTGGCGTTCGCGGGCACCAATGGCCTTGCGTATACCGATTTCGCGCGTGCGTTCGGCGACCGACACCAACATCATATTCATAATGCCAATTGCACCAACCAACAGCGACACCGCCGCAATTGCAATCAACAGCATTTTCATGTATCCCGTCACCGTATTCATGGTTTCCATGACCTGTTTCATATCCATAATCTGGAAATCGTCGGCATCAGAATCCTTTAATTTATGGCGGCTGCGCAATAATTGTGTGATTTGTTCAATCACCAACGTATTGTCCGCATCGGAATACAGTTTCAACGAAATCATCTGGACAGCGTTGGGGAAACGACTGCCCGACAGACGCTTTTTCAGTGTCGTGATTGGAATGATAACCATATCGTCTTGACTGCCCATGGCGGAATCGCCCTTGGCCTTGGTCACGCCAATAACGACAAAAGGCGTATTCTGAACGCGAATTACCGTTCCAATGGGATTGTCAGGCAGGTTCAACTCTTCGGCCGTTGTGGGGCCAATTACGGCGTATGTAGACGCATTTCGTACCGCCGATGCATCAAAGAATGCACCTTTTTCAATTTCTATGTTTTGAACGGTGGTATAACCCGGGTACACACCCATCATTGATGTAGACCAGTTTTTGTTTCCATATACAACCTGGGCACCAGAATTTTGCACCGGGCTGACCGCGGCAACATCGGGTAATTTTCCAATATATTCGGCATCATCAATGGTCAGTGTTTGACGATTACCGGTACGCACACCACCCGTTTGCGCCGCGCCCGCACGAATGATAATTGTGCCGGTGCCCAGCGACGAAAACTGGTCTGTAATCTGTTTTTGCACGGTTTCACCAACAGCGACCATAATCACCACCGCCATAACGCCAATAACAATACCCAATACGGTCAAGAACGAGCGAACTTTATTTCCACTGATGGATAACCACGATTCTTTGAAAATATCATTAAAAGTCATATCACACCCCCATTACAACTTGTCATCGGTTTTGGGCATTTTGCCATCGTAATTTATGCGCCCGTCGCGAATGTGAATCAAACGATCGGCATATTTTGCAATATCAAATTCGTGCGTAATCATAACGATTGTTATTCCCAAATCGCGATTTAATTCGGTAAAGAATTTCAAAATCTCGTTACCCATTTTACTGTCCAATGCGCCGGTCGGCTCATCCGCCAGAATCAGTTTCGGGTTCCCCGCCAATGCACGCGCAATTGCCACACGTTGTTTCATACCGCCCGACAATTGTGTTGGTAAATACGATTCAAATTTTTCCAATCCAACGCGGTGCAACATTTCACGCGCACGACGCACGCGTTCCGCCATGGGCAGGCCACGATACATCAACGGCAACATTACATTATCCAGAACGCTGCGTTTAGATAACAAATTAAATTGCTGGAAAACGAAACCAATATATTCGTTTCGAACAACCGCCAATTCATCGGCTGTCATATTGGTGATGTCGCGACCATATAATTCGTATACCCCAGATGTCGGTGTATCCAGCGCACCAATAATATTCATACAAGTGGATTTACCAGACCCCGACGGTCCCATAATTGCAACAAATTCATGGGCGTGCACATCAAAATTTATGTCAAACAAAACCTGTTGTTCGCCCCCCAGTTCCACAGGAAAACTTTTACAAATATCCTGCATCGATATAATGATTTCTGATGTCTTTTTCATTCTGTCCCCTCGACCGTATATTATACACGCATTTTTGCAACAAACGAATAAAAAAACGCACCATGCGGTGCGTTTTTTATCCCTACATTGGTCCACCGCCGGGTCCGCCCGGGCCACCACCCATACGGTTGGTGGTGTTGGTGGATTTTTGTCCAGTGCGCCCAATAACAATACGGTCACCATTCTGAATTTCATCGGAAATAATTTCTGTTTCGGTTGCCGTCACCAGGCCTTTGGTATACGGGACCAAAATTATCTTTCCATCGCGTTGAATCGCCAGGTGGTCGTTTGGTGTTGCGTCACCCGCATTATCAACAATGCCATCAAATTTACGCAAAACCAGCGCAGCATTTTGCACCTTGAACACATCTGTTTTATTTGAAACAACGATTGTCACAAATGCGGTCATTCCCGGCATCAAACGCAAATCAGAGTTATCAACATCAATCACAACCGTGTACACAACGACATTAGATGTTGTGGTTGGCGACAAACGAATCTGGCGAACAATGCCGTCAAATGTTTGGTCTGGGTACGCATCAACGGTGAATGTGACAGGTTGGCCTTCTTTGATAACACCGATGTCGGCCTCGGATACAGATGTTTCAATCTGCATCTGGGACAGGTCTTCGGCAATTTTGAACAAATCAGGTGTCTGGAACGATGCAGCAACGGTTTGACCAACATCAACCTCGCGCGAGATGACCGTCCCATCAACCGGCGATGTAATTGTTGCATAACCTAAATTTGTGACCGCACGATCATATTGCGATTTCATACGGTTGACCGATTGTTCGGCCTGTTCGTATGTGGTTTGCGACTGTTCCATTTCGGCGCGCGAAATAAAACCGGCGTTATACAGTGTTTTGTTGCGGGTATATTCACTTTTTGCATAATTGCGTTGCGATTCCGCACTGACCAGTGACGCCTTGGCTTCATCAACCTGTGCCTGTAATACAGATGGTTCTATTTCCAACAAGACATCGCCTTTTTTAACCTTGGAATTATAATCAACATATAATTTTTCAATGGTGCCAGATACCTGGGAACCAACATTCACGGTATTCAGTGGTTGAATTTCACCGGTTGCGGTCACAACCTGGCGCATATCGCCACGATTGATTGGCAATGTTGCCAATGGTTCTTCTTTTGCTGAACCACCACCAAACAGTGCAAACGCACCCCACACAACGGCGACCAAGATTATAATCCACCATTTTTTACGCCAAATCCACCGAAATACGCGCCGCACAAACGATGGGCGCACGGGTGTGACTGCATTATTCTTCTGTTTCTGCTTCATTTGTGTTCTCTCCCTTTTCCATTCCTACCTTGATTTCACCAACAGCCAATGCAACCGCCGCACGTTTTGTAAACAAATCATATTTTGCGGCATTGTTTTGTTTTTGTGCATCAACCAATTCCGATTGCGCCGTTTGCCAATCCAACATTGTTGCACGTCCAACCTTGTACATGCCCGCCGTGACGCGCTCGCTCTCGGTTGCCGATGTCAACAGTGTTTCGGTCTGTTTTAACACGGTCTGGGCGGTTTTATAGTTTTGATACGCCGTAAATATATCCAGTGTGGCCGAATCGCTGGTGGCGCGTTCTTGTTCAATTGCGGCATCATAATTTGCCTGGGCCTGGCGAATTCCATACATATTTGCAAACCCCGCAAATATTGGCATAGACGCGCGGATGCCAATGCTGCCACTGATTTTATCGCTGCCGGCATTGAAATTTTCAGACGGTGTGTCGTTCCACGAAACCGAGCCCGATGCCGAAATGCTGGGCAAATTTTTCAAGAACGACGCATTACGACGATGCCACGCGGCATCTTTGTTTGCCGCCGCCCGCAACAGGTCAGGGCGCTGTTTTTCGGCAACGCGTATCAATTCATCAACACTTTCAATTTCCGACGCACGACCAAATTCCGATGGCATATCGGCAATTTCAATGTTCTGGTTTGCCGGGAACGACAGTTTGCTCAGCAGTGTTCCCTTGGCAATCTCGCGATTGTTTTTTGCGCGTTCCAGGTCCAAATTACGACTGGCCAATGTGGTTTCGGCCTTTAATACATCGGCCTTGGCGACAGACCCCGCCTTGAATTTTTTCGATGCCGTATCACGCGCCGTTTGTGCCACGGTGCGCAGACTTTCAGCACTTTTCACATCGGCGTCGGCATTCAATAAATTATAGTATGCACCAATTATGCCATATATGTAATTTTGAACATTTTCATCATATTCAAAACCGGCCGCACGCCACGATGCCGTCAATTGATTCACATCAGCCAGACGTTTGCCAAAATCAAACAACAAATACGATGCCGATAACGACGCACCATACGACCAATCACCCCATTCCTTGTTTCGATATGGTAATGATGCCGATGCAGATGCCGACACATTTGGCAAATAATTTGCATATCCGGCATTTTTTGCGAATCGTGCCGATTGCAACGCCATATACGATGCCGCCGTTGTCGGATTACGGCACAATCCCAAATCAACCACCTGGGGTAAATTCAGGCGTTCGGCCGGCACAGTTGTGCGCGTGGCGCAATCATCATCAGGCGCAGCAAACGCCAACGACGGCACCAAACACAGTAATAACAGTGATATTTTCCTCATACATTCTCTCTTGCTCTGAATAACATATATTATAATATAATTTTTCTGTTGAATTACAATTTTTTTTTGCCTAATATGCGTTCACAGAACTTGGCCTGGTGGCAGAGTGGTTATGCAGAGGACTGCAAATCCTTGTATGCCGGTTCGATTCCGACCCAGGCCTCCAAAAATTAAAACGCCCTTGTGGCGTTTTCATTTTTGGAAATCAGGAGTCATCGAACCGGCCGGTTCGCGTACGAGTCAGTTTTTGCAAGCATTTATAAAAATGCGCCGCAAAAACCATACGAGTGGTGAGTCAAGTTGCGTCGGCAACGGTCGCCGCGTGCGGCGATGCGAACTTTCCGGCGACATGCCTCCAAAAATTAAAACGCCCTTGCGGCGTTTTTATTTTAGAGAGCAAAGAGCATCCGTCTCCACTGCGCTCCGCCGCGATAAAGAGAGCAATGACGACACCCCGGCACTGCGTGCCACCCCGACCCGGGCCCTGCAAAATCGTCAGATTTTGTGGGTGGTTCCGCCAGAGGGGAACTTAGTCCGCAACAGGAACAAAACAAGTGCGCCGATGGCGCACTCCATTGCTCTTTGCTCTCTATATACAATTTGCATTTGAACTTTTTCCCCAGTTGTCCTAGTATTGTGACATGATTGAAACAATAACATTGACCGATTTTCGTAATCATAAATCCGGGCGAATTGCAACGCACGGGCATCGCAATGTTATTATCACCGGGCCAAATGGTGCGGGAAAAACCGCCGTACTCGAGGCCGTATCAATGTTGTCTGGTGAACGGGGACTGCGCGGGGCGGGGTATAACGACATTGCGCGATTTGACGGCACGGGGGGATTTTCGGTTTTTGCGGTATTGTCCGACGACACCGAAATATCGGTATATTTTAATCCAGGCGATACAAATCGCCGCGCACGAATTGATGGTGACAATGCAACATTATCAGAGGTGGGCGCGCAATTGCGCATGGTGTGGTTGACCCCACGCGAAGACAGATTATTTGTCGACAGTGCCGCCGATCGTCGCGCATTTTTTGACCGCCTGGTCGCCAGTTTTGATGCCGCACACAATGGTCGCGTGGCACGCATTTCAAAATTATTATCGGAACGCGCATTTGCAATTAAAAGCGGCCGCGACGCGCATTGGTTGAACGCGATTGACGGCCAAATTGCGGCCACCGCAATTGCGATTGCCGATGCGCGCATACGATACGCCGGCGAATTAAATTATTTTCTGGATGGATGCGCGGTTTCGGTCACGGGCACGGTTGAAAAAATGCTGATTGACGGGGCGCCGGCCGCCGCCGCCGAACGCGAGTATTTGGAATATTTGAAAAACAATCGCGAATTGATTGGCGATAAAATGGTATTGGACGGCCCACACAAATCTGATTTTGGGGTGTTTAATTCGGCGCTGCGTCTGCCGGCGCATTTGACCAGCACGGGTCAACAGAAAACAGTTCTGTTAAACATCATTTTGGCACATGCAAAATTGATACATGTAAAAACTGGCCGCCGCCCGCTGATTTTATTGGACGAGGCCGCCGCCCACCTGGACGCCGCCGCGCGCGCGCGATTGTTTGCCGAACTGGGCGCCGCCGATGCCCAGGTTTGGGCAACAGGTCTGGAACAGGGCGTTTTTACCGATGTGCCCGACGCCGTATTTGTCACTTGCACAAATGGCGAAATAAATAATATACTGGCGACGGAGAATTAAGATATGGCAAAAATTGATTATCAAACTTTATTGGATAACGCATTAAAATCCGTTGTCAAAGACGCACTGATTCACGCGCAAATAAATGGCCTGGGCGACGGGACGCATTTTTTCATAACATTCAAAACGCGCGCGCCGGGCGTGGTGTTGCCCGATTTTTTGCGCATTCGTTATCCAGATATTATGACAATTGTGTTGCAATATTCATATAATAACCTGCATGTGTCGGACAAAGAATTTGGTGTTCAATTGACATTTGACGGGCGGCCATTTTTTATTCGCGTACCATTTTCCGCACTGGTTGAATTCAAGGATCCATCGGTTGATTTCATTTTGCCGTTTCATCCGAAAAGCATTACCGACGCCGACAATGATATGGAATTACCACTGGACGACCGCGCCGAAACTGTACCCGACCCAGGCCGCGTTGTATCACTGGATGAATTTCGTAAAAAAAGGCAATAAAAAATGGGGCATTCTGCCCCATTTTTTATTAGAGAGCAAAGAGCAGAGAGCAATGAAGCGCGCCACCTGGCGCGCTACTTTATTCATTTGAACTTTGAACTCTGAACTTTGAACTTTAATAATAAACGGGGCAATGCCCCGTTTATTATTTCTTTTCTGCCAGATAGTTTTCCAACCAATGATTATCAAAATTTAATTTTTGAACATCACGGTTTTTCAACAATTTCTGTTGCAATGGAATTGTGGTTTTTACACCTTCGATAACGAATTCGTCCAGCGCACGCGCCGCACGCATAATGCACGCACTGCGCGATTGGGCATGAACAATCAATTTTGCAATCATAGAATCGTATGTTGGCGGTATGGTGTACCCGGTGTAAACCGCACTGTCCACGCGAACGCCCAACCCACCAGATGGCGCATATAATGTAATTGTGCCCGGGTTTGGAATAAAGTTTTCTGGGTCCTCGGCATTGATGCGGAATTCAATTGCGTGACCGTGTGGAACGATGCTGGCCTGGGTATAACCCAGTTTTTCGCCCGCCGCAATACGGATTTGTTCACGCACCAAATCAACACCGTATACCATTTCTGTGACCGGGTGTTCCACCTGTAATCTGGTATTCATTTCCAAGAAATAGAATTTACCATCCTGGAACATAAATTCAAATGTACCGGCGTTTGTATAACCCATTTTTTTCGCGGCAGATTTGCATACCTCTATCATATCGTCGCGCTGTTTCTGGGTCAGGGCAGCGGCGGGGCATTCCTCCATCACCTTTTGATTTTTGCGTTGCAGCGAACAATCGCGTTCACCAAAAATTACAACATTGCCATGCGTGTCACCCAAAACCTGAAATTCAATATGGCGTGGGTGCAGCAACAATTTTTCCATGTACAATGTATCGTCGCCGAAACCACTGCGTGCCTCGTTCTTGGTAATTTGAAATGCCGCCGGCATATCGTCGGGGCCCATTACCGCACGCATACCACGACCACCACCACCGGCAGACGCCTTTAACATAACGGGGTATCCGATTTTCTCGGCCCATTTTAATGCATCTTCGACCGTGTCAACCGCGCCATCAGATCCCGGCACTACCGGCAAACCACATTCAATAGCGGTGTGTTTGGCGTTGACCTTGTCCCCCATTTTGGTAATCATTTCGGGCGATGGCCCAATCCAAATCATACCATGTTGAATAACCTTTTGTGCGAAATCCGCGCGTTCAGACAGGAACCCATACCCGGGGTGAATTGCATCAGAATTGGTCAACAACGCCGCCGTTAAAATTGCAGATTCATTCAGATAAGAATCCTTGGACGGGCCGGGACCAATGCATACAGATTCATCGGCCAATTGAACATGCATTGCGTTTTTATCAACAGTTGAATAAACCGCAACGGTACGAATACCCATATCGCGACATGCACGAATAATGCGCAATGCAATTTCGCCACGATTTGCGATTAAAACTTTCTTTATCTGGGACATGATTATTCAATAACGATTATAGGTTGGTCAAATTCAACCGCGGCACCATCAGACACCAATATTTCTTTGACGACCCCATCACGGTCAGATTTAATCGGGTTAAATGTTTTCATTGCCTCTATCAATGCGACTGTATCACCCGCATGCACTGTGGCACCAACACTGGTAAACGGTTTTGCGCCCGGTTCCGGGGCCAAATATGCCACACCAACCATTGGCGATTTTAACGCGTTGCCGTTTTCTGTACGCGCGGCCGCCGGGGCACATTTTACATCGGTTGTCGCAACACCAGACACCGCAACGGCCGTCTGTTTAGACAAATGAATATGTTTACGATAAACGCCAAACAAAAACTGGCGTTCCAGTTCCAATTCTGTGATTCCCATGTCATCCATGATTTTAGACATAGATTCAACAGTTGCACGAAAAGACATAATTTATATCCTTTTATAATTACCGTATGTTGTCGGAATTTTACCACAATCACACCACTTGTCAAGGGACAGGGTCATATCCATACCCACCCCCCGGTCGACAACGCATTATTCGGCGCAGTGCCATAATGCCCCCACGCAACGCACCATATTTTTCAATTGCAGTGGCGGCATATTGGCTGCAACTGGGGGTAAAGCGGCATGCCGCGCGACCACCAATAAACGGCGAAATGGCGCATTGATATGCGCGCACCATTAAAATCGCCGCGCGACGACACAGATTTGAAAAAATTGATTTTTGATTATTCGGCATCGCCACCCGCCGTGCGCGCAATATAATGCAACGCGCGCGCCATGGCGGCACGACCATCATCACGCGATGCGTCACCAATTGCGTGGCGTGCAATAAATACATAGTCCATATTCGGCAATAAACGCGATTCCTGCGCACGCACCCAATCGCGCATTTTCCGCTTGGCCAGGTTGCGGTCAACGGCATGGCGGAATGTTTTTTTCGTTGCGGTAAATCCAACGCGCGGGTCATTTGGGAACTTGGCCGGCTTGGCACGCACAACAAAAAATGGGCTCAATGCCTTGGGATTTTCATCCGTCATTATAAAATCGTCATGATTCTTGATAGTATTTCTCATGCCGGGTATCATATCACAATCTGGTAATAATCAAATAAAAAAGCATATTTTTTGCATCGGGCACTCTTGATTTTTGTCATTTCTGGTTTTATAGTGCGAAAAAATACAACCAAAGGCTGAAAAATGTATAATTGGCTGATGAAATTCTTCTCGGCAGACATGGCAATTGATTTGGGTACCGCAAATACATTGATTTATGTCAAGGGTCGTGGAATCGTTTTGAATGAACCATCGGTTGTTGCGGTTGCCGAAAACCGCCTGATGGGACGCAAGGAAATTTTGGCCGTCGGGGCCGAGGCTAAACAAATGTTGGGTCGTACGCCCGGCACAATTACCGCGGTTCGCCCATTGCGCGACGGCGTTATTGCCGATTTCGAAGTGGCCGAGGAAATGATAAAATTCTTTATCCGTAAAATTCACCGCAAAAACCCGTTGGCGGCGCCGCTGATTATTATATGCGTGCCGTCATGTGCAACCCAGGTGGAACGCCGCGCTATTCAAGAGGCGGCCGATGCCGCCGGCGCGCGCAAGGTTTACATTGTCGAAGAATCAACCGCGGCCGCTATTGGTGCGGGCCTGCCGGTGGAAAAACCTTTGGGGTCTATGGTTCTGGATATTGGCGGCGGCACGACCGAGGTTGCGGTTATGTCACTGGGCGGCATTGTGTATTCAAATGCTGTACGTACCGCGGGCGACCAAATGGATTTAGACATTATTGATTTTGTTCGTAAAAATAAAAATCTGTTGATTGGTGAAAACGCGGCCGAGGAAATAAAAAAGCGCATCGGCACCGCCATTATGCCCAAGGACAAGGCAAACGAATTGACCATGAAAATAAAGGGTCGCGATTTGCTGTCGGGGACACCGCGCGAAACGGTTATTACCGAATCACAAATCGCATCGGCATTGGCACAAACGGTCACCAAAATTGTTGATACCGTGCGCCAGGCACTGGAATTGACACCACCAGAATTGTCGGCCGACATCGCCGATTTGGGTATTGCAATGACGGGCGGCGGTTCATTGTTGCGTGGGCTGGATGCGGCAATACGCGCAGCAACGGGATTGCCGGCGTTCTTGGTCGACAACCCATTGGCATGCGTTGCATGTGGTTCGGGCAAAATGTTGTCCAGTTTGGATAAAAACAAACATATTTTGCAAACGATGTATTAAAAAATGCCGGCAAATGCCGGCATTTTTATAAAGTTCAAAGTTCAGAGTTCAAAGTTCAAATTAATAAAGCAGTGCGCCGGATGGCGCACACATTATTTTTATCACGGCGGAGCGCAGCGGCGACGGATGAACTTTGCACTTTGCTATTTGAACTTTTTTACTGTTGCAATCGGGAAAAAGTCTGTTATAATGCCCGGGGCATTGGGTGGTTAGCTCAGTTGGTTAGAGCGTTACGTTGACATCGTAAAGGTCGTTGGTTCGAGTCCAATACCACCCACCACAAATTTTCACCGCAGCGTCAGCAAGGGCTGAAAATTTAGTGTCGCGGCACAGTAACGAAGCCGGACAACAGACGTAAATTTATTAGGAAATTAAATAATGCGAATGCAGAACTAATCTTGAATTAAAATTTCTGACGGGATTCTGTGCGACGCCCCGTTGGGCGTCGCATTTTTATTTGATAAAGGCACAAATATGACAGACAAAAACAACAAATATTTAATTACATCCGCACTGCCGTATGTGAACGGCGAATTGCACCTGGGGCATTTGGTGGGATGCCTGTTGCCATCGGATATCTATGCGCGTTTTTGCCGCGCACGCGGGCGCGATGTTCTGTATGTTTGTGGGGCCGATGAACACGGAACACCGGTTATTGTTGGTGCGGCGGCGGCCGGTATGTCAATCCCAGATTACGCAAACATGTGGTATGAAAAGCATTTGCAGGCCGCGCGCGATTTCAATCTGTCATTTGACCTGTATGGGCGCACGCACACCGAACGCCAAGAAAAACTGATTCACGAATTGTTTGCGCGCCTGGACGCCCAGGGATTAATAGAAGAGCGTGAAACACTGCAACCATTTTCAATTACTGACAACATGTTCCTGGCCGATCGCCAGGTATTGGGTACATGCCCAAAATGCGGTTATGAAAACGCACGTGGTGACCAATGTGACAAATGTGGCGCCGCATACGAGGTGGACGAACTGATAAACCCGCGCAGTGCGATTTCTGGGGCCTCGGATGTTGAAATGCGCCCAACAAAAAATCTGTTCTTTATGGCGTCACGCGTCCAGGGCGCATGGCGTGACTGGTTAAAATCACACGCGCCAAAATGGTCCAAGACCGCCAGCGCGATTGCATTGGGCTGGGCGGCGGACGAATTGCGCGACACATCAATAACGCGCGATTTGCCGTGGGGTATCCCGGTCAATAAACCGGGCTATGAAAACAAGGTATTTTATGTATGGTTTGACGCGCCATGGGGTTATGTTTCGATTTCCCAGGCCGCGCGCGAAAACTGGGCCGATTGGTGGAAAAATCCAAACGCACACTATGCACAATTTATGGGCAAGGATAATGTTAAATTCCACGCGGTATTTTTCCCAGAACAGCAACTGGCGATGAACGACGGATGGAAAACTGTGGATATGCTGAAATCCATGAATTTCCTGAATTTCGAAGGGGGCAAGTTTTCCAAATCTGAAAAACGCGGTGTGTTCTTGGACGGCGCGCTGGAAATCGCACCGGCGGACGCGTGGCGTTATGCGCTGATTGCATCGGCCCCGGAAACAGACGACACCGATTTCACATTTGCGCGCTTTGCCGATGTTGTGAACAAGGACCTGAATGGTATGCTGGGCAATTTTGTATCGCGTGTTTGCAAATTGACCGCGAAAAATTTTGGCGCGGTCGTGCCGACGTCTGGCGCGCGTGACGCCGATTTAGAAAACCAGATAAATGAAAAATTATCTGAATTGACCACCGCACTGGACGCATGCGAATTCCGCGCGGCCGTTGTTGCCCTGCGCGCGTTGTATGCGATTGGCAATGAATACATGACGCGGTGCGAACCATGGGCACTGGTCAAAAATGGCGATATGTCCGGCGCGGCCGCGGTGCTGAACGAATGTTTTCAGCTGATTGACCTGTATGCGCGCGTATCGGCACCATTTATCCCGACCGCGGCTGAAAAGATGCAGAATATATTTGCCACGTCGCATGACCTGACATGGCCAACAACATTTGAACGCCGCATTGCGGACGGCGCAGAATTTATTGTGCCGGAAAATCTGTTTGCGCGTATCGATGATGATACCGTGGCAAAACTCGCCGAACAATATGCCCCACGCGACGAAAATAAAATCGTGCCGGTTGTTGCAAAAATTGTTGCGGTGAAAAATCACCCAGTGCGGGAAAACCTGCACATACTGACGGTGGACGATGGGACAAATCACGAATTGCAAATCGTATGTGGCGCGCCAAATGTGCGTGCGGGTATGATTGGCGTCCTGGCCCCCGTTGGTGCAATATTGCCCGGTATGAAAAAACCAATTTCCCAGCGCACAGTTGCCGGGACCGAATCATTTGGCATGATGTGCAATGGCGTGGAACTGGGCATAAACGACAATGGCGATGAAATCGTTGAACTGGACGCAAATGCCGTGATTGGCGACGCATACGAAAAATAAAATGGAAAACATAAAACTGGTTTTAATGTCGTGTTGCGCGCCGTGCAGTGCGGGCGCAATAAAACAGCTGGCCGATGGCGCGGTGCCGGGTGTTTCTGATTTTATCGTGCTGTTTTTCAATCCGAATATATTCCCAGAATCAGAATACACAAAACGATTAAATGAACAGATAAAATATTGCGACGCACTGGGCGTGAAATACGCCGTTGGTGATTACGACCACGCGGCTTGGCGCGAACATGTGGCGGGACTGGAAAACGCGCCTGAACGTGGCGCACGGTGCAGCCGATGCTTTGAATTTCGTTTTAAATATGCGGCGGCGTTTGCACGCGAAAACGGTTATAACGCGGTGGCGTCTGTATTCGGCGTTTCCCGGCACAAGGATCAATCCCAGGTGGATGCCGCCGGGCGCGCGATGCTGGGCGAATGCTATGTGCCAATTGTGTGGGATGAAAAATTACGTCAACAAATTGGGCGTGCGTCTGATTTTTATCGCCAAAATTATTGCGGTTGCGAATTCAGTATTCGCAAAGTATAATTCACACTGTATATAACAAAGGAATTATTATGGCACGCATATTTGTCTTTCCCGGCCAGGGTGCCCAGGCCGTTGGTATGGGGCGCGAACTGTATGAAAATAACGCCGCCGCACGCGCCGTATTTGACGAAGTGGACGACGCATTAAACCAGAAATTATCCGATATTATTTTTAATGGACCAATGGATGAATTGACACTGACCGCAAATGTTCAGCCGGCAATTATGGCAACATCAATCGCGATGCTGCGCGCATCGGGCGAAAAATTACCCGAATATGTCGCCGGGCACAGTTTGGGTGAATATACCGCCCTGTGTGCGGCAGGCGCGTTGTCGTTGGCGGACACGGCGCGGTTGCTGCGCGCACGCGGCGACGCAATGCAAAGTGCGGTACCGGTGGGACATGGTCTGACCGCGGTGATTTTGGGATTGGATATTGATGTTGTTCGCGATATTTGCGCAAAAACCGATTGCGATGTTGCAAACGACAATTGCCCGAACCAGGTTGTTGTGTCTGGGGAAAAACATGTGGTCGAGGCGACACTGGCCGCGGCCAAGGATGCGGGTGCGCGTCGCGCAATGCCACTGGCGTTGTCGGTGCCCGTGCATTGCCGAATTCAGGCACCGGCCGCCGACGCAATGCGCGCGGCATTGGAACATATTGAAATTCGTCAGCCATCGGCAACATTTATCGCAAATAAAACCGCCGAACCAATGACGGATGTGAACGAAATCAAGGCCGAACTGGTGTATCAAATGACACACGGTGTGCGTTGGCGTGAAACAGTTATGACCATGCATCGCCTGGGCATAACCGAGCAAGTTGAAATCGGCCCGGGTAATGTTTTAACCGGCCTGGCATCCAGAATCTGTCCAGAAATAAACGCAATAAAATTGGAGATATAATTATGTTTGATTTAACAGGACGCGTAGCGTTGATTACCGGTGCGACCGGTGGAATTGGTGGCGCGATTGCACACAAAATGCGTGACGCGGGCGCAACGGTTGTTGTGTCGGGGCGTAATATCGCGAAACTGGAATCAGAATTCGGTGGCGATGGGTTTATTAAATTGCCATGCGACCTGGCATCCGATGGCGGTGCGGTTGAATTGGTTATGAACACGATAGAGGCCGCCGGTAAAATCGACATTTTAATCAACAATGCCGGCATTACCAAGGATACATTGCTGATGCGTATGTCCGACGAACAATTTGATGATGTTATCAACACAAACCTGCGTGCATGCTTCAAAATGTGCCGTGCGGCGATTATGCCAATGATGAAGAATCGATTTGGCCGCATTATCAACATGGCGTCAATCATCGGCGTTATTGGTGGCCCGGGCCAGGCGAACTATGCCGCGTCCAAGGGCGGAATGATTGCAATGACCAAATCCATCGCGGCCGAGGTTGCATCGCGCGGCATCACCGCGAACTGTATCGCACCCGGATTTATCCAAACCCCAATGACGGACGTTTTGCCCGATGAATTAAAGAAAACATATCTGGCACAAATCCCGGCCGGCCGTTTCGGCACACCAGACGACATTGCGAACGCATGTGTGTTCTTGGCGTCGGACGAGGCATCATATATCAATGGCCAGACATTAAATATCAACGGTGGTATGGGGCGTTTTTAATAAATGACCGAATTTGATGTAATCATTATTGGTGGTGGACACGCGGGCGTCGAAGCGGCCGCGGCCGCCGCGCGTCGTGGTGCGCGCACATTGCTGATGACACAACGCGAAACAGACCTGGGCGCGATGTCGTGCAACCCCAGTATTGGCGGTCCCGGTAAATCACAAATGGTTGCCGAAATTGATGCGATGGGTGGCGTTATGCCACGCGCAGCGGACGCGGCGGGAATTCATTTCAGAACACTGAACGCGTCACATGGCGCGGCAACGCGCGCATTGCGCGCACAAATCGACCGCGAAATGTACCACTATGCGGTGGTGAAAAATTTGGGCGAATTGCCGAACCTTTCTATCCAATTTGAAAAGGTTGTATCACTGGATTTACAAAATAAAATTGTAAATGGCGCATATTCGGCGCGCGCAATCGTGCTGACCACCGGGACATTTTTGGGGGGACTCGTCACGCGCGGAAATGAAAAGATTGCGTCTGGACGACTGCAAGACGATGGCACATACCAGGATAACGATACCGTGATATCAGACGTATTGCGTGAAAACGGTTTTAATCTGTTACGCCTGAAAACGGGAACGCCCGCGCGTATTTATCGCGACAGTATTGATTTTTCCGTATGTGAATTGCAACCGGGTGACAACCCGCACGATTGGTTTTCCGCGCCAAATGCGAATAACGATTACAGCGCCGTTTGCTATATCACGCATACAACCGAAAAGACACATCAAATAATTCGCGACAATATCGCAAATGCGCCAATGTATAATGGCGATATTCGTGGCACCGGCCCGCGTTATTGCCCGAGTTTGGAAGACAAGGTCATGCGTTTCCCAGACCATACGTCCCACCATGTTTTTTTAGAGCCCGAGGGATTAAACAGCGATTTAATTTACCCGAACGGCATTTCAACCAGTTTTGGTGCAGATATCCAGGACGCGTGGATTCGCACGATTCCGGGGCTGGAAAACGCACGCGTTGCGCGATATGGATACGCAATTGAATACGATGCGATTGATGCGCGCGCACTGAATACAACACTCGAATCACGCGACATGCCGGGCGTATTTTTTGCAGGCCAGATAAATGGCACATCCGGTTATGAAGAGGCCGCCGCCCAAGGTATCGTTGCCGGTGCGAACGCCGCCGCACGGGCATTGAATGCGCCGTGGTTAAATTTAAATCGCACGAACGCAATGATTGGTGTATTGATTGATGACATTACGACACTGGGGGTAGACGAACCGTATCGTATGTTTTCATCACGCGCAGAATATCGATTGAACCTGCGCGCGGATAATGCAATCGCACGCCTGGGCGATATGGCGACGGTGTGCGGCCTGATTACGTCCGCCGTGCGCAACGCAAAAATGGCACTGCATGCGGCGGAAATAGATGAAAACGATAAATTCTATGCCGGATACATCGCACGCAACGCGCGCGAGATTGCGTCCCTGCGCCGTGATATGGAATTAAAGATTCCGCGCGATATAGATTACGCAAATATGCCTGGGCTGACCAACGAATTGGTTGAAAAATTGACCGCGGCGCGTCCGGAAAACATTGCCGCACTGTCGCGAATCCCGGGCATGACACCGGCGGGTATTATGGTTGTAATGCGAAAAATTAAATGCTGATTACATTGTAATCAGCATTTCTAATTTATCCTGGCATTTAATAATTTCAGAATTCACGACGGATAATTTTTCCGCAACATCATTGGATGCATTTTCGCCCAGCATTGTCGCGGTCAATTCTTGCTGTTCGGCGCGCAGTCGTTTCAAATAATTTTGCAATTTTAATGAAACAATATACTTTTCCGCAGCCGCCGCATCCAGATTTAATTCCGGCGCATCACCGTCCAGTGATATGTTCAATGTTCCCAAAAATTCGGCATAGCGTTCGGCAATTTCCGGATACTTGTTTGTAATAAACACCAATGTGTTGCGCGTAATTGCGTCAATTTCCGGCACCGCAATTTCAGGCGCATTTGATTTGCGTGACCATTTGTGCCACTGGTTAAATTTACGCGAATTATATTCGTTTTCGTATTCCGCGCGCAGGGCGGGGTCTGTAATTTTCTCGGTCTGGGATTTCAAGAATTTTTCCGCCTGGGCACGACCACCCGGTGTTGATACAATATAATTTTTATTCGCAATATCCCATATAAAATCGGTCAGGCCCGTTGCATTATCAATAATCGCGCGCATTGCGGCATCGCCCGATTTTTTCAGGATTTCATCGGGGTCCTTGCCGCCGGTCACAAACGCAAATCTGACATCCGAATTATCATGAATAAACGGCAGGACCAGATTCGCCGCACGCGCCGCGGCCTTTTGCCCAGCGGCATCACCATCAAAGCAAAATACGATATTTCTGTTCGCCTTGCACAGGATTGCAATGTGATCTTCGGTCAGGGCCGTGCCCAATGGCGCGACCGTTTCGGGGAAACCGTGACACTGCATTTGTATGGCGTCAATTTGCCCCTCGACAATAATGGTGCGATTGTTGCGATGTATGCTGTCGCGGGCAAAGTTAAATCCAAAAATCGTTTTACGTTTATGAAATATTTCCGTATCCGCCGTGTTGATGTATTTGGGCTCGGATCCATCAAGACTGCGCCCCGAAAACGCCACAACCTGGCCACGGGCAGAAAAAATCGGAAACATCAATTTATCGCGAAAGAAATCATACATTCCATATTCGCCGCGCCGACACAGGCCCGTGCCGATTAAAATATCTTGCTTGGTATTCACAAATTTATTTGCGATTAAATTATTTTTTGGCGCATACCCCAAACGATATTTTTTTATCATGTCGTCGGTAAATCCGCGTCCACGTATGTATTCCAGTGCAACCGCGCCCGCGGGCGTGAATAATTGTTTTTGGTATTCCGCAGCCGCCCGTTCGGTGATATCAAAATATGATTCTTCGCGTTTGACGGCCGCCGGATCACGCGGTTTGAATTCGGGCAATTTCATACCCGCCATATCGGCCAATTCTTTGATTGCGTCAACAAACCCGACATTTTCAGATTTCATTGTGAACGAAATAATATCGCCGTGTTCACCACAACCAAAACAGTGATAAAAACCCTTGTCCTCGTTCACGGAAAAACTGGGCGTTTTTTCATTATGAAACGGACAGCATCCCCAGTAATTTTGACCCTTTTTCGTCAATGGCACGCGCCGTGACACCACATCCACGATTGACAATCGCGTGCGCAGTTCATCGGTAAAGTTTTTATCGTAATTTGCCATTACTTTGTTTTCTTGCGAAACCGGGTAGACGGCTTCTTGTTGTTTATCAATTCAATCGCAGTGGCCAGGTCGGGTTGTTCCTTGACCGATACATTTACGCGATTTGACGAAATATATGCGCCATAGCGGCCGGTCGGGTAAAAGTAAATCATCTGGTCTGTTGCCGGATTTTTACCAAGTTCGATTGGCTCGGCCTTTTTGGGACCACCCGCCAATAATTCACGCGCCACGTCCAGTGTGATTGTTTCCGCCGTATATTGTTTTGCCGCGGCGTTTTTTGCGCCATCGGTCACATACGGGCCAAATCGTCCCACGCGGAACGAAATGCCATCGCCCAGGTCAACCGATGTATTTGCGGGCTTTGTCGCGGCGTCCGCCGCGTCCGATGTTGGTGCGGCGACATCCGATAAACGTTGGGTGTAATTACATGTTGGATAATTTTCGCACCCAATAAACGCACCAAATTTTGATAATTTTATCCCCAGTTTTCCACCACACTTTGGACATTTGTCATTACCATCCGGGAACAAGTGATTGTGCATAACACTGTTTATCTGGTCAATAATTTCGGTTGTTTTTACTCCACGCGCACCATCAATCATACCCTCGGTCGGTGTCCAGAACGCGCGCAGTGCGGCGATTTTATCCTGTTTACCATTTGATACATCGTCCAGGGTATCTTCGGTCTTTGCGGTGAAATTCACATCGACCAATTCATCAAAATATTTGGCCAGATACGCCGCAATAACCCATCCGCCCGATGTCGGATGAAAACGACGTTGTTTATCTTGTTCAACATAACCACGGTCAACAATCGTTGACATAATTGTTGCATACGTTGATGGACGACCGATTCCCAATTCTTCCAATTTTTTAACCAGTGACGCCTCGGTATAACGGGCGGGTGGTTGTGTGAAATGCTGTTCAGGGGTCAATTCAGTTATTGTCACCGCGTCACCCACCGACAATGGTGGCAATTTTGATTCGTTTGCATCCGCATCATCATCGCGTGATTCGGTATAAACACGCATAAATCCATCAAATGTGCGCGTGGTGCCAACGGCGTGGAAAATCGCGCTGTGTGCATTGTTTTCAATATCTGCGGCAACACTGTCAAATTCGGCATTGGTCATTTGACATGCGATTGTTCGTTTCCAAATCAGGTCGTATAACTTGACCTCGTCCCCGGTCAGTTTCGGTGCCGCACCATCAAAGTGTGTTGGGCGAATTGCCTCGTGCGCTTCCTGGGCATTTTTGGATTTAGTGACATAAATATTCGGTTTTTGGGGTACAAACGCATCGCCGTATGTGCGACCGATGTACGCGCGAATTTCATTTACCGCATCCGCCGACAGATTTGTCGCGTCCGTACGCATATATGTGATTAAACCCTGTTCATACAATTTCTGGGCGGTTGCCATGGTGCGTTTTGACGCAAAGTATAATTTACGCGCCGCTTCCTGTTGCAGGGTGCTGGTGGTAAATGGTGCGGCGGCACGACGCGATGTTTTTTTCTTGTCAATTGCAATGACCGTGCATGGGATTTCTGGTGTGCCGATTTGTGACAAGATTTCATCCATTTGGGATTTATTCCCAATGGTCATCTTTTCAATTTTTTTACCCGCCGCCGAAATTAAATTTGCATTAAATGTCGCATTGTTTGCATTACATGCCGCACCCAGTGACCAGTATTCAACGGGTTTAAATGCTTCTATTTCGCGTTCGCGATCAACGACCAATTTCACCGCAACCGATTGCACACGACCGGCCGATTTACCCAGATTGCGCCGCCACAGCAATGGCGAAATACCAAACCCAATCAGGTAATCCAACGCGCGACGAACCATATATGCATCAACCAAATTCTGGTCAATTTCGCGCGGATGTTCAATTGCGTTTTGCACGGCCTTTTTCGTAATTTCATGGAACGCGACACGATAAACTTTCTTGCCAGATAGAACCTTTTTCGCCTTTAATATATCCAGAATATGCCATGCAATGGCCTCGCCCTCGCGATCAGGGTCGGACGCCAAATACACTGCATCGGCCTTTTTTAATTCGTCCGTAATCAGTTTAATTTGTTTTTCCTTGCCAGGCATAATTTGCCATTTCATATCGAAATTATGCGTGGTATCAACACTGCCATTTTCCGGCACCAGGTCGCGAACATGCCCAACCGACGCAATCACGCGCCAGCCCGCGCCCAGATATTTTTCAATTGTTTTCGCCTTGGATGGTGATTCCACAATCAGTAAATTCATAGTCTTCTAACTCCCCTTGGCAGATAATTGTTGATCTTTGTGAATATGTGCGTTCTGGGCCAGACCAAATCCAAACATCAGCGATAACAGACTGCTGCCGCCAAAAGACATCAACGGCAATGGCACACCGACGGTCGGCATCAGCCCCAGCACCATGGAAATATTTATAAAATAATAAATGAAAAAGTTCAACATAAAACCAAAACAGATAAGTTGCCCAAATCGATTCCGACATGTTTTTGCGCACCAAAACAGCACCAAAATTATCCAAGTATACACCGCAATCAACGCAAACGCGCCGATAAATCCCAATTCTTCGCCCAGCATTGTGAATATAAAATCGGTTTGTTTTTCTGGCAAAAATGATTGTTGTGATTGCGAGCCACGCAAATATCCCTTGCCCGTCATACCCCCGGAACCAAATGCAATTTTTGCCTGGTTTATTTGCCAACCGGCGCCCGTTGCGTCATGGTCAGGATTTACAAATGTGATAATTCGGTCGCGCTGGTATTCATGCAGACCACCATACCAAACCGCCGGCATTGCAATTACGCCCAAAATAATTGCGATGATAAACCATTTCTTTTGTGCGCCAACTATATAGAACACACCAACAGTAATCATTCCCATTGACAATGCCGTGCCTAAATCTGGTTGTGCAACAATCAGACCAAACGGCACCAACAACATTGCAATTGGTACCAGGTAATTTTTTATCTGGGACAATTCCACAGAATTCATCCATGCAAAATACCGCGCCAATGCCAGCACCAGCGCAATTTTAATAAATTCTGATGGTTGAATATGAATAAATCCCAGGTTTAACCACCGCTGGGCACCCATACCGGTATGCCCGACAAATGTGACCAAAATTATCATTACCAGCGCAATCGCATAAATAACGTACGCCGATTTAATCCATGTTTTTATGTTCGTAAACGCGGCAAAGAAAAACACGCCAAAGCCCAATAAAATCTTTACCAATTGTGACAACGCAAATGGTCGCCACGCACCGCCACCGGCCGAAAACAACACAACTATGGATGTTGCCAGAACCAAACACATTGGTATGAACAATGCAACGGAAAATCGTGATAATTTTTCCGACAGTGTCATCATATTGGCATTAGAAACGCGTGTTTGTCGTGTCATTTTTTATTTTTCCCACCCAATAAATTGCGCATCACTGTTGCTGCGGTGCGTGCGGCCTGGCCACTGCCACCACTGTGTTCGGTAATAACACATACGACATATTTAGGATTTGTGGTTGGTGCATATCCAACAAACAACCCGTGGTTGCGCATGTGCCATTTTAATTGTTCATTGGTCAAAACACCACTTTTGCGTTCGGCCTTGGAAATACTGCGCACCTGGGATGTTCCGGTTTTGCCGCCCATTTTTGCACCACCAACATTTATCGCACTGCCGGCGGCGGTTCCACCGGGACGCGTCACCTGTTCCAGGCCATCCAGAACATATTTTATGTTTTTTGTCTGCAACCCCAATGCATCAAATTTCGGTTTGGCATCCGTCACCATTAAACGCGGCATAACCACACGATTAGAAACCGTACGCGCCATCATTACCGCCAATTGCAGGCAATTAGCCAGAATAAATCCCTGGCCAATACCGGAAATAATGGTGTCACCGTGAACCCAATGATACCCGATTTGTTTTTCTTTCCAATATCGGTCGGGAATAACGCCCGCCATTTCGCGCGATAAAATACCATCCATATATTTTTCGGTGAATCCCAATTTTACCGCCATGGCGCGAATTGCATCAATACCAATGCGCAGTGCAACCTGGTAAAAATATATGTCACACGAATGTTTCAATGCACCGGCCAAATCAACCCAACCGTGACCGTGGGATTCCCAGCAATGATAGCGCCGATCGCCATAGTCCCAATGCCCCGGACAGAATATTTTTTCATTTGGTGTAATTGCGCCCGATTCCAGCCCAGCCAGCGCAACAACTATTTTGAATGTTGACCCGGGTGGGTACAGGCCCTCGACCACCTTGTTCATAAATGGTTTGGCCGTATCATTTCGCAACGACGCAATATATTCATCACCATCGTCGGCACCGAATTCATTTGGGTCAAAACTGGGTGTTGAAACCATTGCCAAAATATTACCGGTTTCAACATCCATCGCAACACCGCACCCCGCACGATGCGCCGTCAATGCGTCGTACAACGCGCGTTGCGCACCATCATTTATGGTTGTTTTAATATCATCGCCCGCGATTGGGGCAATGTATTGCGATTTATCTTCGCCCGTGACGCGACCGGTGGCATTGGTTATCATTACCGTCTGACCGGGCGTGCCGGATAATTCATCATTAAAACGTTTTTCCAATCCGGTAATTCCAGTTGTAAAAAACGGCGCACTGGCAACGGGTCTGTCCGGGGCGCCAACATACCCAAACACCTGGGCGCCGGCGGGGCCCATTTCATATACGCGCGCATATCCATTGGCCACGCGCAACCCGGGCAGGTTTCGCGCCTGTAATTTAGCCAATTTTTCCCAATTTGTATTTTCACTGACCAATGTTGGTTGAAACCGCGGTTGCTTTTTTATACGCGCGCGAATTTTTGCAACGCGTTTTGCATTCAATTTTAATTCCGCCGATACGGTATCAATCAACGCGTCCAGGTCTTCGGCCTCTTCGGGAACGATATATATCCGATATATTGGCGCATCACGCGAAATAGGCGCACCAGACGCCGATAAAATCCGACCGCGTTGGGGCATATTCATACGAATACGAAATGAATTGTTTTCGCTTTTTTTGGTGTATTCGCGATAGTTAAAAACCTGCATCTGCAACATACGCAATATCAATACAGATGTTAAAACACTGCCCGCGGTTAAAAACAACGCGGCGCGACGGTCAAATGTGCGGGCAACCTCTTTATCTATCATCGCGTGCCCCCTGAATCAACATAACTATTGGCGTGTATAATATTGCGGCCCAAATAAATGTCCACAACCCACGCGCCAACACCGCCCAACCAAAATGGGTCAGTACTAAAAACAAAATACCCGCGCCAAAATATATCATAAACGGAACAATCGCACGATTTGCCGCACGCGTTAAATCTATGTAATTTTGAAAACCATTTATCGCATAAACAAAACAATACAGCGCCGTCCAGAAAAATAATGTGTTTGAATTATAATCGATTAAAAAACTGAACAATATTCCCATGCCCATAAAATATGGCACGGGTTGCACAAATGAACAGAAAAATATTGGTATCAACGCCAACACCCCCGCCGGATTCCACACGGGCAGGGCCAATCGCCACAACGCAATAACCATTATAAATGGAAATGCGGTGCGTAAAAATTTTATTATATTTTCTTTCATTTATATTCGTTCGATTTATCGAATTGCAAAACAATTACGCGCGATATTTCCGAGGCCGGCAATACGCGAACATCACTGTCATTTATCAGTTTCCCAACAAATATCCCCGCCGGTAAAACACCACTGATGTTGCTGGTAATCAATTGCACGCCGGGGGTCGGTTCAAATTCAGGGTCACTGAAAAATCCAATTGTCGGATTTGCGCCACCGGTCCCAGACATAAAACCATATATTTCAGACCCCGCCACACGCACGGCAATGTTTGATTCGGAATCGGTCAACGCGCGCACACGCGAAAATGTTGGCGCGGTGTCACTGATAATTCCAACCAACGACCCATCGGTTGATATAACCGCCATGCCACGCGCCATACCATCGCGTACACCACGATTTATAATAAATGTGTTATGGTGAAATGCCGCATTATCATGAATTATATCGGCCAAAACCGTACCACGCGGCGTTGCGCGCACAACATCTAATTCATGCGATAATTTTTGATTTTCGGCAATTGCCACATCACACATATTTTTATTCTGTAATGCCGCATCCAGACGCACACGCAATTCTTCATTTTCACTGCGCAATGTGGCCAATTCGTGAATATTAGAAATCAGATTTCCCGTGGCGCGCACCGGCCATGTAATTAAATCGCCAACGGCGGTTGCAACCGGCACAACAATATGTCCCATGGCATTCATAATGGTGTAATCAGGCTTTGCAATCATAATGTATATAAATATGATTGGCAACGCCGCCGCCGCTATTGCCGATTTTACCAACGAATAAACAGATGATAATTTGTTTTGGTTCATGCACACCAGTTTATACGCTAAAATTCCAACATTCAATAAAAACTTGATTTTTCATTTAATTATGCCACAATATTCGCGCAGTAGAACAAATCCGAAATGGCAGGCATTGCCATCAGGATACTAAAAAAAGGTGAAAAAATGCCAAAACTGAAAACAAAGTCGTACTTGAAAAAGCGCGCTTCTATGACTGCAACCGGTAAAATCCGTGTTGCCCGTAATGCCCACAAGAAACTGTTGCGTCACAAATCCACACGTGCAAACAACGCGGGTTCAAAACCACAGTATCTGAACGAAAACATGGTTGGTCAGGCGAAAATCTTGGCTCCATACGGTTTGAAATAATGGGGGTATAAGAAATGGCAAGAGTAAAACGCGGAACAACCGTTAAACAGAAGCATAATAAAATATTGGCCCGTGCCAAAGGGTACCTGGGTCGCCACAGCACAACATACCGTGCCGCCCGTGAAAAAACGGAAAAAGCGGGTCAGTATGCATACCGTGATCGTCGCGTGAAAAAACGCGAATTCCGCGGGTTGTGGATTGTCCGTATCAATGCCGCTGTTCGCAGCAACGGCTTGACATACAGCCAATTTATGAACGGTCTGAAAAAGGCCGGCGTTGTCCTGGATCGCAAGGTCTTGGCAGAAATGGCGTATGCTGGGGATGAAAACTTCACCAAATTGGTGGAAACTGCAAAACGATTTATTGGCGCCGAATCCAAATAACCCTTGGCGGTGGCTGATTGTTTTGTAATAATAAAAGCCGTCAAACCGACGGCTTTTATTTTTTGAAAAGGTAAAAATATGCTGGAACAGATTAAAAATATAACAAGTTTGGAAAAATTACAGGAATTGTATACCGCGACATTTGGAAAAAACGGCACAATGACCGCGCGGTTGAAACAAATGAAAGATTTGGATAACGATGCGCGTGCGGCACTGAACAGTGAAAATACCGAATTGCGCGCGGCGTTCAAATTGCGCCAATCGGAAATAGAAACGGCCGATTTAATGAAAAAATTGGCATCACAAAAATTGGACGCAACACTGAATCCGGCACCAGAATCACGCGGGGGGCTGCACCCACAAACGCGCGCATTGGCCGATATTTCAAATATTCTGGAATCGTTCGGGTACACAATGCAAACCGGGCCCGAGGTCGAAGATGACTGGCATAACTTTACCGCACTGAACACACCCGAATATCATCCGGCGCGCGATATGCAGGACAGTTTCTTTTTATTAAATGGCAATGTGTTGCGCACCCAGACATCGGCAATTCAAATTCGATCTATGGAAAAATTTGGTGTGCCAATTAAAATTTTCGGTATTGGTTCCACATATCGCAAGGAAATGGACGCTACACACGCCCCCATGTTCCACCAGATAGAGGGTTTATATATTGATAAAAACATCACAATGTGTGATTTAATTGGTGATGTAAAGGCGTTTTTACAAAAATTCTTTGAAATGGACGATGTCAAATTACGTATTCGCCCATCGTATTTCCCATTTACCGAACCAAGTATTGAAATTGATTTACTGTGGCAGGGTAAAAAGTGGTTGGAAATTATGGGTGCCGGTATGGTGCATCCGAATGTTCTGCGCAACTGTGGTGTGAATCCAGACGAATACCAGGGATTTGCATTTGGTTTTGGTTGGGACCGGTTGGCAATGTTGAAATACGGTCTGAACGATATTCGTCAATTTTATGATGGCGACATTCGTTGGTTGGAAAATGCGGATATTTAATGTGGGGGTTATATTATGAAATGGACATTTGATTGGTTAAAAGATTATTTGAAAACAGATGCGTCGGCCACAGAAATTTCTGATATATTGACGCGCACAGGACTCGAGGTCGAAGATTTAATCATCCCTGTTGCCCCAATTGCCGCAAAAATTATTCAATGCGAACCATTGGCGGGCAGTGACCACCTGCATATATTACAGGTTGACGATGGCACCGGTACCCCGCGCCAGGTTGTGTGCGGCGCACCAAACGCACGCACGGGATTGGTATCTGCACTGGCGTTGCCGGGGTGCGTTATCCAGGGACACGAAATTTCAGCTGGGAAACTGCGTGGTGTTATGTCAAACGGTATGATGTGCAGTGGCGCGGAATTGGGCGTAAACGATGACAACAGTGGCATTATCGAATTGCCAGACGATACAAAAATCGGCACACCGGTCGTGGACGCGCCAATTGTGTTTGATGCGGGCATCACACCGAACCGACCGGACTATTTGGCGGTGCGCGGAATTGCGCGCGACCTGGCCGCGGCGGGTGCGGGTGAATATATTGCACAAACCGATGAAACGCTTTCACCGGCCAAGGCATCGCGCAATGCCATTATAAAAACAGATAAATGTCCGGTGTATCAATTCTGTGAAATAAATAATATAACGGTTGCACCCAGCAATAAAACAATTGCGGCGCGTTTGCGCGCGATTGGAATCAATCCGAAAAACGCACCAATTGATGCAACAAATTATATTTGTTATGACATGGCGCAACCAATGCATTGCTTTGATGCCGACGAAATTCATGGCGACATAGTTATTCGTATGGCGGCGTCCGGTGAAAAATTTACCGACCTGTTTGGTGCAGAACATGAATTGACCGATACCGATATGGTTATTACCGATGATATGGGTATTTTGGCACTAGCTGGCGTGATTGGTGGCGCACGTGGCGCAACAACCGATAAAACAAAAAATATTATTCTGGAAAGTGCGTATTTTGACCCGGTATCTGTTCGTAAATCGGCCAAGCGCATTGGCGTATCGACCGACGCATCATATCGTTATGAACGCGGTATTGACCCAACAATTACGGGCATTGCATTGGCACGCGCGGCGAAAATAATTATGGACACATGCGGTGGCAAAATTGCCGGTACTGGAATTGCCGGGCAAGTTCCATCGGGACGCATCACAATTGAATATTCGCCGGAATTGTTCTTGAAAAAAACTGGCATTGATATGTCGCAAGACGAACAACGCGCAATATTTGAAAAATTAGGATTTGGTGTATCGGCACGCGGCAACAAATGGGGTGTTTCACCACGGCCGGCGCGTGTTGATGTTGTATTGCCGGAAAATCTGGTGGCGGAATTATTGCGCGTATATGGTTATGATAAACTGGCCAATGTTGCCGCGCACAGACCGGACGACGCGGCGGCGCACAATGATTACTATTTCACAACAAAATCTGAATTGGCGGCGCGTGGCCTGTACGAATGTAAATCGTTTGGTTTTGGAAATTCAAAAATTGAAAAAATAATTTCTGATGCACCAATTATTTCGGTTGCAAACCCAATCGTTGTTGAAATGGATACGGTGCGCAATTCGTTGTTGGGTAATTTGTTGCAATTTGTTGCAAATAATGAAAAGCGCGGATATTCCGATTTGTCTATGTTTGAATTAGGCACCGTGTTTGATGGCGACACGCCCGGCGCCCAGCATACACAAATTTGCATCGTTCGCACCGGCACAACCACACCGCGTCATTGGGCCGGTCGTGCACGGCCATTTGATATTTATGATGTCAAGGCTGATTTAATTTCATTGATGCACGGTCAACGTTTCACTGTTTCAACCGATAACGCGCCGCGTTGGGCACATCCATTCCGCTATGGCGCAATTTACCAGGGCAAGAAAAAGATTGCCGAATTTGGTGAATTGTCACCAATTGTTGCACGCGAAATGAAAATCAAAACTAATGTTATGATTGCGTTGATTGATAATGTTGATAATTTGCCGCCCGCCCGTAAACCGCGCGAGCCGCATATATCAGATTTCCAACCAATAACGCGCGATTTTGCGTTCATCGTAGACAATGACACACCGGCGGAAAAATTGGTTTCGGCGGCGCGCAGTGCGGATAATCGTATTACAGACGCAATTGTGTTTGATGCATTTGCAATGCCGGACGGCAATAAATCAATTGCATTTACAATCACAATTGTACCAACCGATAATATGTCCGATTCTGATTTAATGGCATTGCAAAATACGGTTATAAAAAATGTAGAATCGAAATGTAATGCGCGTATTCGCGACAAATAAAAATATACAAAAAGGCCGGCAAATGCCGGTCTTTTTATACTGTTTTGTCTGATGCATTACAAATGTGTGCAACGGGACACTCTGCGCATTTTGGACGCAGTGCGCGACATATATATCGTCCGTGTAAAACCATCACATGATTGCAAATCGCGTGATATTTTTTTGGAATTATTTTTAATAATTCACGTTCAACGCGTTCGGGTGTATTCGCATCCGCACCGACCCAACCATATCGATGTGCATTGCGGAAAACATGCGTATCGACGCCGATATTCGGTGCGTCCCATAAAACATTCATTACGACATTTGCGGTCTTTTGCCCGATGCCCGGTAATTTCATCAATTCATCGCGATTATGAAATTTTGCCGGGAATTTATAATTCACATCATCATTTCCGGCATATTCCATCAACTGTGTCGCCAGGCCGATGATACTTTTCGCCTTGTTATTAAAAAATGAAATCACGCGGATGTGTTGCTTTAACCCGTCCGCCCCCAGTGCAATCATTTTGGCGGGTGTTGGCGCAATTTTGAATAATTGTGGTGTGACCTCGTTCACCTTTTTATCGGTTGCCTGGGCCGACAATATAACCGCCACGGCGAACGTGAATTCGTTTATGAAATATAATTCCGAACGAATATCCATATTCAGCCGCGACGGCACAATTTCAAAATATTGGGTCGGTGTCATTTATGCCTTGTGTATTGCAATAGACAGGTTATAACCCTCTATTTCTGTTTCATATTCACCATCGCCACGCGACATATCGACAATCAATGCATCCGACATAATGCGGTCACGATGTGCATCAATCGCGGCGGCCAGGGCGGGCGCGGCACTGTATGTCAATTTGATACGGTCTGACACGTCCAGACCCGCCGCCTTGCGTGAATCCTGGATAAAGCGCAAGGCGTCGTTTGCTAATCCCTCGGCCACCAGTTCGGCGTTGATTTCGGTATCCAAAACAACAACCGCGGTATTATCTGGCAGTGCTGCACCGGTGATGCCCGGCAATACGGTCAAACGATTTTCAAATTCGTCGGCGTTCAGTGTATGTGCACCAACAACCAATTTATCGCCAGCGATTTCATATTTACCTTGCTTTACGGCCGGTATAATTTCACGCAATGCGCCGCCCAGACGCGCGCCAATTTTTGGCGTAATCAGGTAAATAAAACTGTTCGCAACCGCCGAAATATTTGGTGTAAAATCGATATGTTTTACGTTTAATTCATCGGCAATAATGTCCGCGTACGCGTGCAGGTCACCACCCGCAATTGTGATTTTGCCCAATGGCAAACGATTGCGCAATTTGTATTGTTCACGCAACTGTTTACCAACCGATACAACCGATTGCACACCGCGCATATCACGAACAATTTCGTCGTCTGTGTCGGTTGCCACCGGGAACGATTCCAAATGTACCGATTCCGCCCCGGTCAGGTTTTTATAAACATATTCGCTGATAAACGGTGCAAACGGCGCCAGACATTTGCAAACGGTTGTCAGAACGTGATGCAATGTATTAAACGCATCCACATCTTCGTCCCAGAAACGCGCGCGCGACCGACGAATGTACCAATTATTTAATACATCCAAGAATCGTACGAATTCTTTTATCGCAGCGTCGGGTTTGTATTCATCCAATGCCGCGGCCACCACGCGAATCAGTTCATTTAATTCGGCAACAATGTATTTATCCAATACATTGTCCGTGCTGTAATTGTCCGTCGCAATAATTTTGCCGGCATTCGCATACAGTGTAAAGAAATGGTATGCATTCCACAGCGGGGTCAGGATTGTTTTTGTAGCCTCGGTAAATACTTTGCCGACGGCATCAACCGGAACCGGTTCCGCCTTCAAGAAATTAGAGCCCAATATAAACAAACGCACCGCGTCCGCGCCATAGTTTTCAATCTGGTCGGCGGGGTTCACAAAATTGCCCAGCGATTTTGAAAACTTTTTCTTGTGTTCGTCAACGACCATACCGTTCGCCGATACCGTACGAAACGCCGGTTTACCAAACAATGCGGTTGTCATAACCATCAGTGAATAAAACCAACCACGGGTTTGATCCTGGCCCTCGATAATATAATCCGCCGGGAAAGTTGCCGCGAATTTATCGGCGTTTTCAAACGGGTAATGCAATGACGCAAATGGCATAGAGCCTGATTCAACCCAGCAATCCAAAACATCTGGAATACGTTTCCAACCGTCTTTTTCCAACGCGTCCAATGTTGGCCGGTGCAGGTCGTTTATTTTCACGCCAAAGAATTCTTCGATTTCGGCGATAGAGCCAAATATCTTATACTCGCCATCGCGTGTCCAAATCGGCAGTGGTGTTCCCCAGAAACGATTACGGGAAATTGACCATGGGCGTGCGCCCTCTATCCAGGTTAAAAACCGGTCGCCGGCTGATGTCCATTTTGTTTGGGACTTGGTAATTTCAACCAGGCGGTTGCGGATTTTTGGCACATCGATATACCACGAATCCGTCGCACGATAAATCAGTTTTTCCTTGCTGCGCGGACCATACGGGTATGAATGACGATGTTGTTCTTTTTTAACCAAATGGCCATTTTCGCGCAGGTGATTTATAATTTTCGGATTTGCATCAAAAATATTTTCACCCGCCCAATCACGAACATCAGATGTATAATTACCATAATCATCAACATTCAAAATAACCGGGAATTTCGCATCAACATTTTTTGCCGCCCAGAAATCATCCTCGCCATACGCGGGGGCAATATGCACTATGCCGGTTCCATCACCGTCGGAAACATAGTCAGCCGGGATTATTTGATACAGTAAATCAGATGTTCCCGCATAGTAATCAAACAGTGGCGCATATCTCAGTCCAACCAAATCGCGGCCGAATATTTCACCTATTTGTGTTGCGTTTACAAATTGCTTTTCATACGATTTTAACCGCGATTCGGCAATAACATAAACCGCACCATCGGTGTCACGCATACGCAGATATTTCATATCAGGGTTCACGGCCAGCGCGCTGTTTGCGGGCAATGTCCATGGCGTTGTTGTCCATGCCATTGCACGGTCGCCATTTTCCAATTCAAACCATACGGTAATTGCGTCATCGGTGACATCTTGGTATTCACTTGATGCCTCGGAATTAGACAAAACCGTGCCCAATTTCCAATCAAATGGATTTACACGATAATCTTTGTACAGCAATCCCTTGTTATGCAGTTCTTTGATTGCCCACATAACCGATTCCATATAATTTTTATCCATGGTGCGATAGCCATATCCGTCGCCACCATCAACCCAACGACCAATGCGTTCAATAAACTTTAACCATTCGGTTGAATATGTCATAACGTCACTGCGGCACATATCACAGAACGCGGCGATACCGTCGGTTGCGACGATATCTTTGGCCTGGCGATGCTGCTTTTTTTCAACCGATGCTTCGGCGGGCAAACCGTGGCAATCCCACCCCAGTTCGCGCACAACATGACGACCACGCATTGTTTGATAACGCGAAATCATATCCTTGACCGCCGACACACCCAGGTGCCCCCAGTGCGGCAAACCATTTGCAAACGGTGGCCCGTCATAGAAAGAAAACGGATGCCCCAGTTTTGTCTGGTTCAATGATTTATGGAAAGTATCGTCACTGCGCCAAAATTCCAATATTTCCTGTTCCAGTGCGGGAAAATCTGCGCGCGGTTCGGTCTTTGGATATGCCATTGGTTTATACCTTTGTTTTGCCATTATATAAAAAACGGGCGCCGTGCGCCCCAGCCACCGCCAAAGCGCCGTGCCAGGTTATTTTATAATAATGATTGCTGTTTGTTTCATTTCCCGCAATTTATACACCGGATTTATAAAAAATGCAAGTATACAATGAAATAATAATAACTTGATTTTGTGACAAATTGTATTATAGTCAACTTAAAATAAAGGAAAAATATATGGAAAACGATAAAAAATTGACTATTTCTGAAAAGCGTACATTGGTAAAAAAATTGCGTGATGATGGTGTGCAAACACTGAAATATATTATGCGTAAAAGCCAGGAAAACATTCGTGTAAAAACAACAGGCCCCGAATTCAAAAAATATATCAGTGTTATTATAAGTTCTGAAATTGTGAATAATAAATTATTTGAAAAACAATCTATGATTATCAAGGATAATGGTGATGTGTTTTATGGCGAAAAAATGATAGACCGTGTTATTCTGAAACGCCACACCCCAGATCCACAATTAAAAATTACGAAAAAACAGGCTGAATATTTGATTAAATGGGCCGATAAATTAAATGAAAACCGTATAAACTGTGGTATGAACACCGAGGCACACGCAAAACAATTGGCAAAATTGCAGAAAAAACAGGCCCAAGTTGCGGCACTGAATCAGTATGCAATGCAATTGCAGAAATAAATTTTATTGATAAAAAACAAAAGCGCGGATAAAACCGCGCTTTTTTAATTCTGGTGCCGGTGATAGGACTTGAACCTACGACCCCCTCATTACGAATGAGATGCTCTACCAGCTGAG
>CAKQGH010000006.1 GCA_934232895.1 uncultured Alphaproteobacteria bacterium | reverse complement strand
TAACTTTTCCTTGTCTTTTTCCCCAGATTTATAGCAATTTTGCACCTTGCGGTCAAGATACTTTATGATATAATGCAAATACATAAACAAACAAGTGGCAATGGTAATTTTTTCCTGATATTCGCCACACAGCAGGGGGGATTTATTATTATGCGTGAACCAATTCAACAACTGAACACATCAAATATCACCAGCGAAGTATTCGTTATCGCACCGACACAGTTGGATTTTATTGCACAAATTTTCGCCGACAATGTTGCCGACGCCATGAATCTGCGCACATTTGCACCAAAAATTCGACAGATTGCGACCCAATCATTACGCACCGCATTGTCGACCGCGCGTCACGCCGGGGAAAAATAACCTGTTTTTATTTTGCAAAAAACAAAGTGCGCCAAATGGCGCGCTTTTTACATTCATACTACCACTGTTCTAACCTGAAATTCTGAACATCAGATGGTGTCACCGTGGCGGAATCATTCCCGTACCATGTAAACGCGACATATTTTGCATTGGCCTCGGTCGTGAATGTGAATCCGGTCCGTTTGCTGTTGGCGCGCGATAACATCGATTTGTTCGCATCGTATGTCGCATAAATCAAGTTCGGTGTCGCCGTCGAAGTATATGTCACGGTGTATTGCGTGTTTGGCTCAACCGGTATATAGTCCGTACGCAGGCGCTTGTTCGTACTGGTGAACGGCCCCGACATTGATACCTGGCCCTGGACGATTTGGCGTTCGATTGATTCTGTGGCATCGTTATGCACAGAATATACGGTACCGCCATTATTCACACGGAATTTGCCGCGGCTGGTGCCCTGGGTCATATTGCCATAGAACACGGTGCCATTTATATCCACATTCAACGACGGCGTTGTTTTCTTGGTGCTGCGCAGGTATATCGTGTGTTCGCCCGCGTGCAATATCCGTCCGCAATCGCCGGCCTCATCCGCACCCGCGCCATATCCGATGGTGGTCAATCCACTGCCGCACTGGCTCCGTGTCAATTCACCGGTCGACGACCAATATCCCGCACCAACCGCAATACACGCGTTCGACAATACCGTCGCACGAGTTGCCGCGTACTGTGATTTATTATAATACCCACCATCACAGCTCAGACCATCCTTTAACAACCAGCATGTCGATGCGCCGCTGCTGGTGCTGGTACCGTAATCATCGTCCGAACCCAAATAGCACGCATCATTTACCAATGTTCCATGATCAATTGTGGAATTAAACACCGCCTGGCATTTGGTCTTGGTCGTGTGGTCACCAATTGTGCCAGTATTGTAATACGAATACTGTGCTAATGCATCTGCGTACTTGGTTGCCGTTGGGCATGTGGTGCATTTGGTGGCGCCAGTCGTGTCGGTATATGTTGCGCCCGTGCATGCCGTTTGTGCGGTTGCACCATTGGTGCCAACATAATATCCGGCGTCTGATTTAACACATGCCGTGGCCAGGCTTGACCCAGTGTTCGGGTTGTATGTGCCCGCCGTGCATAATGTGCGTCCACCAGTACCACCCCAGTTCACGATTGTGCCACCCGCACAATATCCACCAGCCGCGCAAACCGTTTCCATATCATCATTTTCCGTTTTGATGTATTTACCCGCGGTTGTTTTTGCCTGGCATTGATCAATATGGATTTTGCCATCTGTTGTATTGTGCGTGTAAATGGTTGGGCATTCGTCACACTTGGTCAATGTGCCACCACCCGAGTATGTTGCCCCAGTGCAAATTGAACACGCGGTGCCATTTACATAATATCCCGCATCCGCCGACAGGGCCACATTCACGGTGCTGGCGCCCCATGTGGTGCTGCTGGTTGCGGTTTGTTTCAGTCCGCCCGACACACAGTGTTCCGGCGTGCCCGTTGTTTGCTGACACTGGCTGTACGATGTCCACCCGGTGCCGGTCGTGTTGGATTTGCTCCATCCACTTGTGACGCTTGGGCACGATGTGCATGACGACATTCCCGTTTTATCGGCAAAGGTCCAATTCGCACATGCCGTTGGATTTACCGCGCCCGCCGCGCAAGACGAACCCTTTGGACAAATTGTGCACGATGTTGCGGTTGTGGATGCATAGTATCCGGCCTTGGATGACAATGTGTTGCGCAATGTAATGGTTGCACTGTACGCCGACGCATCCGATGCCACGCGTTTGACCGAACCACTGGCACAATTAGTCGGTGTTTGATATTCATAGCACGCACTGTACGATGTCCATCCGGTGCCCGTACCCAATGTCCAACCGGTATCCGCCGTTGGGCATGCGGTACAACTGGTCACGGTGCCACCCGCGCTGTATTTTGCGCCACTGCACTGGGCACATGTTTGGCCGCTGACAATGGAACCCGCCTTGGCCTGTAATGGAACGCTGATGGTGCTGGTGCCCCACGCGGTCGCGCTCGTTGCATTTTGTTTTAATTCACCCGCACTGCAATATCCGCCGACCGTTTTGGTTTGATTGCATTGTTCAACCTTGCTCCATCCGGTGCCGGTGTTCCGTGTCCAACCACTGGTCGCCGACGGGCATGACGCACACGATGTTGCCTTGCCACCCGCGCTGTATACTGCACCACTGCACTGTTTGCAAGTCGCATCGGCTGTGTTGTCGCCAACCACATACCACCCAGGCATTGCATCAACCATATATGTTGATTCTGGCCATGTTGTACCCGTATATGTCACAGTATTCGGCGTGACATAGGAACAACCATCAATTATCTGTAATGGACCGGTATACTTACATGCAGTATTCGCGGTTGATCCCGTCGCCGAACTATACGAACCACCCGAAACCGATACACCGGACAGGCTGCTGCACTGATTCATCACGCCCGATGCGCACCATGTGCCACTTGTGCACTGCGCCTGACCGGTACATTTGTCTTCACCCGTGCAACCCGTGGTGTAATAACCACCGCTGACGGTGCTGCACGCCGATGCGCCCGCTGCGCTGTATTTTGTGCGACTTGTACATGCATCGCACGATGATGTATTGCCATAGCGCACGAAATGGTTTGCCTTGAATGTACCGGCGACGCATGTGCCCCAATTAGTACTGTTTTGACCCGCCGCACCAATATAATGGCCACCATCAACACTGATTTCACATTGGGTTGCCGCGGTTTTACCGTTGCCAATGTTTGCCTCGTACCCGGCCGGGCATAATTCACACAGTGTTGCCGTGCCGCCGGCGCTGTACGATGCGCCACTGCATTGTGTGCATGTTTGACCATCCACAATTGCGCCGGCCTTGGCGGTCAATGCGGTGCTGATGGTGCTGGTGCCCCATGCGGTGCCGCTGGTCGCATTTTTCTTTAATACGCCCGATGCGCAATATGTGCTGACGCTGGTCGCCGCCTTGGTTTCAAAACAACTTGTCACCACGCTCCATCCCTTGCCGGTACCCTGGGTCCAACCAGTCTCGGCCGTTGGGCAATTATTCAGAATACCGCCGGTGCAATATACACTGCCATCGCACTGGGATTGACCGGTACAATTATTGTTGTTGGTGTTGCATCCGGTTGTATAGTACCCAGTTGAAACATTGCTGCACGATGCCGCGCCCGCCGCGCTGTACTTTGTGCGACCGTTACAGGCACTGCATGACGATGTGTTGCCGTATGTAACCGTGTGCGCCGTCCGATATGTTCCCGCCACGCAAGTGCTGGCGTTTTCGTCCTTTGCGGTCCGCACATAATTACCACCTGCAACCGATTTTGCACAATCGGTTATCGCCGCGCCAACCGCACCATCACGATAGCCCGCCGGACATTGTTCCGCCGAACTTGTTGAACCATAGTTCACCAGGTGTTCACCCTTGTAATATCCGCCCGTGGTCAATGCAGTACATGAACCGTTGACAATGCTGACCACTGTCTTTGCAGAACATTTTATCTGGCACTGTGATGCCGCTGTTTTGCCATTGACAATATTCGCATCGTATCCAGTTGGGCATACACTGCATTGCGTCACCACGCCACCCCCAGAATATGTTGCACCACTGCACTGTGTACATGTCTGACCATCCACAATTGCACCGGCCTTGGCGGTCAATGCGGTGCTGATGGTGCTGGTACCCCAGGCTGTCGCGCTGGTTGCATTTTGTTTTAACTGGCCCGCGGCGCAATATGCGCTGACACTTGTTGCCGCCTTGGTCTGATAGCAACTCGTCACCGCACTCCATCCGGTACCGGTACCAAGTGTCCATCCACTGGTTGCCGCCGGACATGATGCGCAACTGGTTGCCGTACCACCCGCGCTGTACTTTGCGCCACTGCACTGTGTACAGGTCTGACCACTGACAATTGAGCCCGGTTTCGCCTGTAATTCTGTCAGAATTTCACTGGTCCCCCATGTGGTCGAGCTGGTTGCATTCTGAATCAGTGCACCCGCACTGCAATACCCGCCAACAGTCTTTGTCTGGTTGCACTGTTCAACCTTGGTCCATCCAATACCGCTGCTGATGGTCCAACCACTGGTGGCCGTCGGGCACGAAGAACACGATGTCACCGTACCACCCGCGCTGTACAACGCACCGTTGCATTGGCTGCATGTTTGACCATTCACAAATGCGCCCGGTTTTGCCGACAGTGCAATGCTGATTGTGCTGGCGCCCCATGCGGTCGCGCTGGTTGCATTTTGTTTTAATTGACCCGCGGCGCAGTTCCCGCCAACCGTCTTGGTCTGGTTGCATTGTTCAACCTTGCTCCATCCGGTGCCGGTATTCCGTGTCCAACCACTGGTCGCCGTCGGACAAGACGAACATTGTGTCGCCGTTCCGCCCGCGCTGTATGATGCACCACTGCACTGTGCGCAAGATTGACCGACCACAACAGAACCTGGTTTCGCCTGGATGGCAACACTGGTTGTTGCAACTGTTGGCCATGCACCATCGGTTGTAGCGTTTTTCTTTAATTGACCGGCACTGCAATATTGCACTTCATCTGCAACCTGGATGGTTTCAAAGCAACTTGTTATCGCACTCCATCCCTTGCCGGTGCCCAGCGTCCATTTGGATTCCGCCGCCGGGCAATTTTTCTGAACGCCGCCCGTGCAGTATACACTGCCATCGCATTGGGATTGGCCGGTACATTTATTGCTGCTGGTGTCACAGCCGGTTGTATAGTACCCGGTTGAAACCGTGCTGCACGCCGACGCACCCGCCGCACTGTATTTCGTGCGTCCCATACAGGAATCACATGATGATGTGCTGCCAAAGTGAACCGTATGTGCACCTTTGTATGTTCCGGCGGCACAATCGGTTGCTTGGTGGTCCGTGGCCGACGCAACATATCCGCCGCTGATTGAATTCGTATAGCATGCCGACGCACCACCGGCATTATCGGCATCACTGTTTGGATAGAACCCACCACCCAGACCGCGGCACGATGTGCAAGATGTGCCGGCGACATAGTTCCCAGCCGTGGCCTTTAACGCGGTGTTCACCGACGAAGTGCCCCATGTCGTTGCGCCATCGGCCGATGCAACCTGTTTCAAATTACCCGCGCTGCAACTGTCTGGGGTCGGGCTGACCTGGATGCACATGGTGTGCGATTTCCAGCCATCTGAACTGCTGTCAAATTTCGACCATCCTGTTGTCAATGCCGGGCACGCCGTGCATGACGACATTCCGGTCTTCGGCGCGTATGTCCAATTTGCACACACCATCGGAGCGGTTGCCCCCGCCGCACAGGACGATCCTGTTGGGCAAATTGTGCATGATGTTGCGGTTGCTGATGCATAGTACCCGGCCTTGGATGACAATTTATTCAATAATGCAATGGTGGTGCCGTACGCGGTCGCGCTGGTTGCCGTGCGCTTTACCGAACCACTGGCGCAATTGGCCGGCGTCTGGTATTCATAGCATGCGCTGTACGATGTGCTGCCGGCGGGCGCTGTCGCGGTCCACCCAGAATCGGCCGTCGGACAAGAAGAACACGATGTAGCCGTACCACCTGCGCTATATTTCCCGGTGCCACACTGTGTGCACGCCGCGGCGGCTTGGTTATTATTGCTTATAATATATCCACCATTTGCCGTCACGGAATAGGTCGTTGCTGGCCATGCCGTACCAGTATAGGTCACGGTATTCGTCGTCACCGTTTTGCATCCACTCAGTGTCTTGGATGGTCCGGTATACTTACACGCCGTGTTCGCGGTAGAGCCCGCCGCCGAACTATATGTACCCCCCGAAACCGATACACCCGTCAGACTGCTGCACTGATTCATCACGCCCGATGCGCACCATGTGCCACTTGTGCATTGCGATTGACCGGTACAGTTATTATTGCTGGTGTTGCAACCCGTTGTATAGTATCCATTTGAAACCGTGCTGCATGCCGATGCGCCCGACGCGCTGTACTTTGTGCGACCGGTGCAGGCACTGCACGATGATGTACTACCATAGTACACCAGATGTATATCTTTGTATGTACCCGCCGCGCATGTTCCCCAATTGGTGCTGTCTTGACCCGCGGTGCCAATATAGTGCCCACCGTCGACACTGATTGCACACTGGCTGGCAGATGTCTTGCCATTGCCGATGTCGTTTGTATATCCATCCGGGCATAATTCACATAATGTTGCTGTACCGCCCGCACTGTACGATGTTCCTGTGCACTGTGTACATGTCTGACCACTGACGATTGCGCCAGGTTTCGCGGTCAATGCGGTGCTGATGGTACTGTTGCCCCATGCGGTCGCGCTTGTTGCGTTTTGTTTTAACTGGCCCGCGGCGCAATATGTGCTGACACTGGTTGCCGCCTTGGTCTGATAGCAACTCGTCACCGCACTCCATCCGGTACCGGTACCAAGTGTCCAACCACTGGTTGCCGCCGGACATGATGCGCAACTGGTTGCTGTGCCACCCGCGCTGTACTTTGCACCACTGCATTGTGTACAGGTTTGACCGCTGACGATTGAACCTGGTTTCGCCTGTAATGCCGTGCTGATTGTGCTGTTGCCCCACGCGGTCGCGCTCGTCGCATTTTTCTTTAACTGACCAGCGCTGCAATATGTGCTGGCACTGGTTGCGGCCTTGGTTTCAAAGCAGCTTGTCACCGCACTCCATCCCTTGCCGGTACCCTGGGTCCATCCAGATTCCGCAGATGGGCACGCCGCACATGATGTTGCGGTACCGCCCGCGCTGTATACCGCACCACTGCACTGTGTGCACGCCGCGGCGGCTTGGTTATTATTGCTTATAATATATCCACCATTCGCCGTCACGGAATAGGTCGTTGCAGGCCATGCCGTACCAGTATAGGTCACCGTATTCGTCGTCACCGTTTTGCACCCACTCAGTGTCTTGGACGGTCCGGTATATTTGCATGCCGTGTTCGCAGTTGAACCCGCCGCCGAACTATATGTACCACCAGAAACCGATACACCGGACAGACTGCTGCACTGGTTCATTACACCCGATGCGCACCATGTGCCACTTGTGCATTGTTTTTGACCGGTACAGTTATTATTGCTGGTGTTGCAACCCGTTGTATAGTACCCGGTTGAAACCGTGCTGCATGATGCCGCGCCCGATGCACTGTACTTTGTGCGTCCGGTACAGGCACTGCACGAAGAAGTACTGCCATAGTTTACGGTGTGGGCCGCCTTGTACGAACCGGCCGCGCAAGTACCCCAATTGGTGCTGTTTTGGCCCGCGGTGCCAATATAATGTCCACCGGTCACGCTGATTGTGCACTGGCTCGCAGCGGATTTACCATTATCGGTATTCGCCGTATAGCCCGTCGGGCACGCCGTGCATGATGTTGCACGGCCGCCCGCACTGTATGTTGCACCGGTGCATTGCGTACATGTCGCGCCTGCCGTGTTATTGTTGGCAACAATGTATCCCGCGGCCGCATCGGCTTCGTATGTTGTTTTGGGCCACGCCGAACCGGTATATGTCACGGTATTTGATATGACACTCAGACACCCGGTTATGATTTGGGTTGGTGCGGTATATTTACATGCCGTGTTTGCGGTTGAGCCCACCGCCGAACTGTACACACCACCCGCAGACGATACACCAGCCAACGAACTGCACTGGTTCATTACGCCGGCCGCGCACCATGTGCCACTTGTGCATTGTTTTTGACCGGTACATTTATTGCCGCTGGTGTCACATCCAGTTGTGTAATAACCACTGCCGACATTGCTGCACGATGCCGCGCCCGCCGCACTGTACTTTGTGCGACCGGAACATGCACTGCATGATGAAGTACTGCCATAGCTGACATTGTGGGCGGCCTTGTATGTACCGGCGGCACAGCTGGTTGTGGTTGCTCCCTTGGCCGTACCCAAGTATTTACCAGCGGCAATGCTAATTTCACACTGTGTTGCGGCAGTTTTACCATTATCGGTGTTCGCCGCATAACCCGACGGACACGATGTACAACTGGTCGCCGTGCCACCCGCGCTGTACGATGCACCGGTGCATTGCGTACATGTCTGACCACTGACAAAAGAACCCGCTTTCGCCTGTAATGCGGTGCTGATGGTGCTGGTGCCCCATGCGGTGCTGCTGGTCGCATTTTTCTTTAATTGGCCAGCGCTGCAATATGTGCTGACGCTTGTCGCGGCCTTGGTTTCAAAGCAGCTTGTCACCGCACTCCATCCCTTGCCAGTACCCTGGGTCCAACCTGTCTCTGCCGTTGGACAGTCGTTTTGAATACCACCGGTGCAATACACACCGCCGTCACACTGGGATTGGCCGGTACAGTTATTGCCACTGGTGTTGCAGCCCGTGGTGTAATAACCACTGCTGACGGTGCTGCATGATGCCGCACCCGATGCGCTGTACTTTGTGCGACCGGTACAGGCACCGCACGATGATGTGCTGCCGTAGTTTACGGTGTGGGCGGCCTTGTATGTACCCGCCGCGCAACTCGTGGTGGTTGTACCATTGGCGGTGCCCAGGTACTTACCAGCCGGAACGCTGATTGTGCATTGTGATGCGGCGGTCTTGCCGGCGGTCGTGTTTGCGGTATATCCGGACGGACAGTCGCTTTTAACACCACCACTGCAATATGTTGTACCCGTGCATTGTGTTTGACCGGTGCAGTTATTGTTGCTGCTGTTGCAGCCCGTGGTGTAATAACCGCTGCTGACGGTGTTGCACGATGCCGCGCCCGCCGCGCTGTACTTTGTGCGACCGGTACAGGCACTGCGCCCCTGGGTACTGGAACTGTATGAATATGTGCCACCCGCACAGGCGTACCCAGCCGTACAGTCACCGCACGTCAGGCTGTTCGCCGGCAGATATTTACCCGCCGCACAGTTCACAGATTTGATGGTCCATTTTGCCCAGTATGTTTTGTTGCCCGTTGAACCCTTGGCTATTTTGGTCACGGCACTGCCAGTTAAACCAGAATTTTCATACCACCCACCAAATGTATATCCCGTCTTGGTCGGCGTGGGCAGGGTATAATCCGCCGTTTCAATCGTATACGATGTTTTTGCGCCCGCAGCATTCGTTCCACCGTTCAGGTTATATGTAATGCTGTATGTCGTTGCCGTGCAACTGGACGCGCCCGCTGCGCTTTCGTACCCCGTGGCACACGATTGCATACCACCGGTTGAACCATAGTTCACGGTTGTACCGCCGGCACAGTAATTGTTCGCCAAACACTGAACCTGATCTGCGCGTGCGGTCGCAACATATTTGCCCGCCGTTGTGGTCAACCAGCACTGTTCAATTGCACTCGATTTTGCCGCACTGTTCGGATATGTGGTTGGGCACGCATATATTCCCATGGTGTCAGTATATTCACCATCAGAGCATTTTGGCCAACTATCTGGGTGGGTGCCGCCATTCATATCCAGACTATCAACATAACCAGGGCAATACGACCCCGCTGGACATGGCGCGGCATCAACGTATATTTTTGGATTGTCCGCGGACTCATCGCACATTGTATGTTCGCCATCACTCAAAGTAACCGACCACTTTTTGGTAAAGTAATAGCCAGGATTTAACGATATATACAACATGTAATAATCATTTTGCCATCCATAATCATACTTGTCAGTTTCTGGATTATACATCTTCAGTGTTGATATTGTACCACGATCATTTTTCAGTGTATATGTGACCGCACAACGATCGATGCTTTCGCCACCAGCACTAGTAAACTCACTGGATACAGGTGTTGGGTTATAATAATTTGATTGCCATGTTGTCGGTGTGTGCGACGCAATTGCCGGACACGCGGTTGGCGAATTTGTCGAACCGTATGCAACTACTGCGCTAGGGCAATAATATCCCGTCGGGCATGAGACTTTGTCACCCTTGGCATCTTTGATATACGACCCAGCCGTGGTCTGAACCGTGCATTGTTCAATCTTGGTCTTACCGGCCGATACGTCGTATGTGTATGGCGATGGGCACGATGTGCACTGCGTCGCGCCCGCACCCGCGTATGTTGCACCCGTGCATTGGGTGCGACCATGTTCGTCACCATCGTATGTCCATGTGCCTCCCGCGCAAGCATAACCCGCAACGCAAGTTGCGCATGCGTCTTTGCCGGCCGGTAAATATTTACCAGCCGCACATTTTATTGATTTAACCGTCCACCGCGCATACAACGTTGTGTTTGCGGTTTTGTTCCAACTGCGTGCCGATGCGCCCGCCGCGGTATAGTACTGTGTGCCGCCAGTTGCCGCACTGGTGTCATACCACCCACCGAATGTATATCCGGTACGGGTTGGGGCGGTGGTGCTTATTGCCGGCATGGCCGCGCCGTATGTTGCGGTCACCGATGTGCTTTGGCCCCCGGAACCGCCATTGGCATTGAACGAAACAGTATACGTATTTGCGGTGCAGGTCGGGTTGTATTTACCGTTGTTGCTGATGGTGTATCCGGCATTGCACGATGTGGTGTATGTGCAGGCACCGGTGGCTTCATTCACGGTCAATGTGCACGAGCCGTTCGATACCGATGCGCAGTTCTGGCACCACTGGGCGTTCAGCGTTGTGTTGCCCGTGGTGGTATATGTGTATGCCGTGTTCGATTTTGGATAATTACCACCCCATCCGGCGAATGTATAACCGCTGCGGGTAAATGTACTTGACGCCTTGGTCGTGAACGACGATTTATATGTCACAGACTGTGTCTGGTTCGAACCCGTGCCACCATTTGCGGCGTATGTGACGGTATACGTGTTCGCGGTGCATGACGGTGTTGCGGTGGTTGCACCCGACACAGTGTACCCACTGTTACACGACGCGGTATACGTCGCGGTGCCATCGGTATTTATTGTCAAACTGCAGGTACCATTTGACGGGGTTGTGCAATCCTGGGCCCATGCGGCATACAGTTTTGTGCTGGCCGTAAATGTGGTATTTCCAGGCAGGGTACCATCCGATGTAATGCGGCGCGTGCCACTGCCGCCGTTGCCGGTCAAATCAGATTGCTTTACGGTATAGAACCCGCGGAATTTGTACCCACTGCGCGTTGGCACCGTGGCCTTGGTAATGGCGGTTTCGGTTGATGTGTCGCTGTAATATTTACTGCCATAGACCTGGTATATGGTGCTGTGCGTATTTGCGTCCGCATAGTCGCGCAATGTAATGGTGTATGTGCTGGCGCTGCACGATGCATTGTACGCGCCGTTGTTTTGAATATTGCCGTAACCAGTCTTGCACGATGTGGTGTATGTGCACACACCCAGTGGCGCGGTCAAGGTGCAATTCGCATTAGTCGCATTACACGCGGGACAATCTTCCCATATGCCATACAGATATACCGTACCACCATTACGGCTAGTCAAATTCCTTACAGTGGCACCATTTGCGTACTCCGCATCGGCCAAGATCTGTCGGGACCAACCAATAAATTTCCATTTCTCATGTATTGAAAATCCATTGGGCGCCAATTTGCAATCTTGATCGTATGTACAGGTTGTATCTGGCATTGTACCTAAGACAGTGGCACCATTTACACCGGACTGGTATTTTATCGTATACGTATTTGCGACGCATGTTGTGCCAGACAAATGATACCCGGTATTGCAAGTATATGTCCAATCGCCGTACGTATACGCACCACACGATGTCGATGCATCGCACGCCGCAATGCCGCCCTTGTTGCCGGCAACACTGGTTTTATAGCAACTGCGTGTTTTTGTGCGTGAACGCGAACCGTTGGTAATTGTCTCGGTGTCGGTACCGGAATCGGTATATGGTGTCTGGGCACAGTCACTGCACACAATACCACTTTCCCAATCGTCCTCGAATCCGGTCAGGTATTGATATTTTCCCGCCGGGCATGTTGTTTCCAATTTGGTATCGACAAATATACTGTCCATTGGGCCCGCGCTGTAACCGGTGCTGTCCAGGTTTGAAAACATTGTCTGCGGCACATAGCCCGCCAGGTTGCTGGCCAACGCGAACATATTTTTCAATGAATAGTACCCGGGTTTACCACTTAAATTCGGGAACAAATTGGCGGGCAACGCCGTCACGCCCTCGGCAGATCTGAACGTATCTTTGAATGCGCATCTGGCGGGCGCGCCGGTCACGCCACCAAACAGCCCCGCCGGCACCGATGTCACTGCGGTTGTATCAATAAATGTTGCCTCGAACATATATGGTTGCAGTGTTCCGGTAATGGTCGAAAACAACCCCGCCGGAATTGATGTAATTTTCGTCCCCCAGAATGTACCACTGAACAACCCGGGGGCTGTGCCGGTGATACCATGGAATAAATTTTCCGGAATCGATGTAATTTTCGCACCATAAAATGTATCATTGAACATACACGCCGTGGGTGTTCCAGTAATACCACTGAACAGATTTTCTGGAATTGATGTTGCCTGGATACTGCTGAATGCAAAACGGAATCCGGGCTGGGCACCACTGGCCAATGTTGGGAATATAGACCCAATTGAACCCGACATGCCATATATGTATTTACCCATCCCCTGTAATGTAAACGCCGGAATTGAATTGCCACAGGCCGAAGTTCCAGCATTCGATGTACAAGCACTGTCCGACAATGTGGGTTGTGTGACATACCCGGTTGCGCGGCCGGCAAAACCAACCGTATATGTGCCGGCGGTGGCAAAGGTGTGTGAATATGTGGTTTGTGTGGTGTTCGTTCTGGTTATGGTTTCCATGGCACTGCCATCGCCCCAATCAACATAGAAAGTACCGGTTGCGGCCAGTTTGAACGAAAACGCGGTATTTGCCTCGGTCGTTTTTACCGTGACGGTAAATGTCGGCGTGACATTGGGGACAAATTTAGCGTATGCAGCAATTTCCGCACCGTCGTCGCCAAAATCGGTAGTAAATACGTTGTCCAGGATTCGGCCGTTTTCGTCGGTCAATTGAATTCCTGTACCGTTTTCGCCGGTATACCATCCGGCAAATCTGTATCCATTTGGCGCATCACCCTTTGGCATGACTGAATACCCATCGTCATCATACCACTCACAGCCATCCGGCTGATTAATACCAGATGCTGTATTTCCGTATTCCAAAGAGTACACACCAACAAACCCGCTACACGCACCAGCCGCTACATCATCATAAAAATACACATACCATGTTTTTGGTGACCAGTTCGCATACAGTGTGCGATTGCCAGCGGTTTTGTACAGGTTATTTATGGCCAAACCGCTGGCATTCACATACTGTGTGCCGGTGCCATCTGTGCCAGTGTAATATCCCTTGAAATCATATCCGGTGCGGGTTGGTTTGGTAATATTCTGACCGTCACTGCTGTCGGTACAGGTGGAAAGCGCCGATGTGGTGTAGTAATAGCATGTACCCTTGGTGTTATATTGATAATAATACTCCGATGTACCGCCGGTACCACTTTGCTTGTCCAATGTCACTTTATATGTTGCGGCGGTACATGCGCTGGCGCTGGTCGCACCGGCGGCACTGGTGTACCCGGTGGGGCATTGGGTACGCCCAATGATTTGTGGGTTGTTTGTCCCGCCACATGTGACCGCACTGTTAGCGTACGAATTACCACCCGGGCAGTAATACCCCGTCTCACACTTGGTTAGGGTGCTGTACCCAACACCAGACGTTTTTGGGCCAGAACCCAATGTGTTTAAACATTTCGTGGTTGGTCCACTCATATAATACCCGTATCCCGCAGGAACATCGAAATAGTATGTGCCAATCAATTTATCGTACGATGTCGCACTGGCCGAACTGAACCCACGACGTTCAACCCAGCTTGCTTTGGTCCCGCATGTTGCATCATATACACATCCACTTTTACTGGTAATTCCCGTGACATCTGGTGCAAAACCGCCATCTACCATACAAGAGTTATCGCCAGCAACCAACGAGTCAAAATTACTGTTAACATCACCAAACGATGGACATGTGTTTAAACCCTGGGCACTGGACGATTGGGACCATGTTCCGCCCGGGCAATATGACCCAGCTGGACAGGTGGTGCATGTTGTGCTGTTCGCTGGTAAATATTTCCCGGCCGCACATGTGATGCCATTGGCCGTCCATTTGGCATAAAAAGTTTTATTACCGATCGAACCAGCCGCAATTGTTGTCACGGCATTTCCCGTCAGACCGGAATTCGTGTACCACCCGCCAAATGTGTATCCCGATTTTGTCGGCGTGGGCAGGGTATATGTCGACGATTTAACATTGTACGATGTCCGCGTGCCCGATGGATTTTTTCCACCATTCAGGTTGTATGTAATGCTGTATGTGATAATGGAACATCGACCATCAACGCCATCTCCGGTAACGCTTTTGTACCCCGTATGGCAACTGGATATCTGACACAAATTATTTACATAATTATTACTGTTCCAAACAGGGGTCGCCCATGACGAAACGCCGCTGGTATTGTTGTCGCACGTGTCACAGGAATAATGATTCGGCGCACCAGCCTTTGGTGTGGTATACCCACCATCACATGCCGTGCATTGTTTTACACCACCCGTATCGCCCAGGTTTCCATCATCCTCGTACGAACCGATGGCACATTCAAAACGTCCCTGGTCTTCGGTGTATCCACCGTCGCCAATTGCGCCAAAAACACCACCGGGGCAATATACGCCACTGCCATCTGGAGGACACACCACACAATCATCCTGGCCCGCCGGCAAATATTCACCGGCCGCGCATTCACGCACTGCCTTGGTCAGTCCGGGTTCACAAGACCATTTTGCACGAACCGACACACCCTGGAAATCGCCCGGGCAAAAATACTGGTTCTTTTCTGGATCTGTGGTGCCATTAAATGGTTCATCGTCGTCGCGGTTAGCATCAATCCAATAGTCAAAGGTGCAGTCTGCACGATATGGTTCGCCCAAATATACACGGTCTTCGTCGCTGCAACTTCCAGACCCATCGTCAATATAGTTTGTGACGCCCGTTGTGTCGCTGTTTTGCCATATACCGCCATTCAAATCATATTTTACATAGTATTTTGTGGCGCCGCTCTTTGAACTTAACCGCGCCTCACAATAAATAATCTCTGAATTCAGGGTATCGTCCTCGGACCGACCATCTTCCTCACGCGTGCTGGGGCGGCAATATGCACGATAAGTACTATCCGCTATATCCACATAATTAACTACACAATAACGATTGCCGTTACCATCTTCTTGCACATCTGCACTACAATCATTCAAAACAGCTTGGCTGGTGTCATCTTCGGCCAGCTTACACCAACAGTCCCGTACCAAGCCCTCTCTACAGGATATTTTGGCATCCATATTGTCGTATGTGTATTCACATGTTGCCAAATACTGTTTGGCACCATCATCCGCTTGTTCATATGGGACACAATCATTCACACTGGTCGCGCCGGGTTCACTGTATGTACCATCGGGGCATTTTATCCGACCATAAATATTCTCATCATTATACAGCAGTTGCACAAATGGCCCCGCCCCAGGGCAATAATAGCCCGCTGGGCACTTTTGAACATCACGCACGACAATTACACCATCACCGCACATGCCGTCACAAGTCTCAACATCGCCGTAGTAATCCAGCCATTTTCCCACATATGGATCAATCAGGAATATATTGCCTCTCGTGGCATAATACCCTGGTCCAACTGATAAATAGCCCCATCCGGACGAAAGCTCGGAATTTTGATTACCATCTGCCTGGGTATGACTGAACACAGTATCATAATAACCCGTACTTTCATTACATTGTAAATACACCCAAACGGTACCGATCTGGGATGTATACAATTCAATCGCACCACCATAGTCGCCATTGTCAAAACACACCGAGGCTGGTTTTATCTCTTTGGAGAACACTGCCCAACCAGGACTGGCCCAATTACCATTTGGCAACGGAAATGTCAGGGCAACATTTTGGTCCAAAGCGGTTTCCGTGCACACGCTGCCATTCGTACAATCTTCATATTCGATGTAAACAGCACGCGCGGGCAGGGCGCCGAACAACGCGCCAAACACCATTACAAAAATCGCACCTAAAAACCGCAGATTTCTGGACAAAATTCCCACTTCTTTATTCTCTTTTCCTGACCTTTGTGGTGTAATCATAGAAAAAATGCACCACCCATCGCAAGACTTTTTGTGTATATACAACGCAACTTTTTTACGCTTTTTGGAAAAATAATCCCCGGTCAATAAATTACACAATAATGGTGCCTATATGGTACCCATCCGACACCCCGCAGGCCACGGCATAAGAAAGCACCGTCATACCGACACCCGGGCCCAGCAACAGTATTGCAGGGTATAGCACAAAAAAATCGTCACCCCGACACCCGGGCCCCGCGGAATTGATAAATTCCGTGGGTGGTACCAGGTCGGGGCCCATTGCCCCGCAGGGACATATTTACCACTACCCCGGCACTTCGTGCCACCCCGACCCAGACCCCGCAAAATTGAAAATTTTGTGGGTGGTTTCCCAGCGAAGGGGAATTTGTTTTATCACCGTTGCGGAGCAAGTTCTCCTCCTGTGGAGGAGTACCCGAAGGGGGAGGTGGTCTTTTTATACAACATTACGCACTCTCAAGACCACCCCGGCACTTCGTGCCACCCCTCCACCGGAGGGGAACTTAGTATGTACCTGTTGCGGACTAGGTTCCCCTCTGGCCAGAGGGGTGCCCGCCAGGGCGTGGTGCCGTCTATGGATTGCCACGCTCCGCGCGCAATGACAGGAAACAAAGAATTGTCATTCCTGCGCAGGCGGGAATAGAGACTATACAGTGCGAGTGTCAACGAGCCAAACACAGAATATTGCGGAATGAGGTAATATTGGCATACACCACCATTTGCCAAATATTGTACAACAACGAGCAGAAGTAATTTCCAAGACCCTATTCCTGCCTACGCAGGAATGACAATTCTTTTTATGCTGGGCCCCATAATACCGTCGCGGACTCAGTTCCCCTCCGGGAATCACCCACAAAATTGGAAATTTTGTGGGACCCGGGTCGGGGTGGACGCGTAGCGGACGGGGTGGTCTTTTTATTTGTCCCTGCGGGGCAATGGATACCGGCCGGGTACCACCCACGAAATTGAAATTTTCGTGGGGCCCGGGCGCCGGTATGATGGAATAAAAACATTGCTCTCTGCTCTCTTTATCGCAGCGGAGCGTCAGCGGAGACGGATGCGCTTTGCTCTCTTTTTTATGCGTTTTTCCGTTGAATTTTTGACAAATGCTGGTACAATCCACCACAACAGATGCACAGAGCATAGCCGCCATCCCCACGGGTGGCGGAGGAAAGTCCGGACTGCGTGGGACAGCACATCGGCTAATATACCGAGCGGAGCAATCCGACGATTAGAGCAACAGTGACGAAGCGATTTAATTCGAGTGAAACGGGCAATCTCTGTGCGCAGCAACTTCAAATAGGCCCCCGATGACGGTCCCAGGATGGGGGCGGGTAGAAGGCTTGACATTCGGTGGCAACATCGGGTGCAGATTAATTATGCTCACTACCCCCGGGCGGTTTCACGACTGCCCCCGGGCAGGACAGAATCCGGCTTACCGTGCATCTGAAATTACGCCGCCCTGTAAATGGGGCGGCGTTTTTTATTGCATACTGTCGTCATATACCGAATATGTGGTGTCGCCACGCCGCACGCGAATGCGACCCGAAACATTGCCCGCCGCCGCGTTGCCATAATATGTGCGACCGTCCATCCATACATTCAGCGATGGTGTGGTCTTGCGTACACTGCGCAAATAAACCGTTTTGTTGCCATACGACAGAATCCGTCCGCAATCGCCGGCCTCATCCGCACCCGCGCCATATCCGATGGTGGTCAATCCCGTGCCGCACTGGCTCCGTGTCAATTCACCCGTCGGCGACCAATATCCCGCACCAACCGCAATACACGCATTTGATAATACCGCCGAACGAGTTGCCGCGTACTGTGATTTATTATAATACCCACCATCACAGCTCAGACCATCCTTTAACAACCAGCATGTCGATGCGCCGCTGCTGGTGCTGGTACCGTAATCATCGTCCGAACCCAAATAGCACGCATCATTTACCAATGTTCCATGATCAATTGTGGAATTAAACACCGCCTGGCATTTGGTCTTGGTCGTGTGGTCACCAATTGTGCCAGTATTGTAATACGAATACTGTGCTAATGCATCTGCGTACTTGGTTGCCGTTGGGCATGTGGTGCATTTGGTGGCGCCAGTCGTGTCGGTATATGTTGCGCCCGTGCATGCCGTTTGTGCGGTTGCACCATTGGTGCCAACATAATATCCGGCGTCTGATTTAACACATGCCGTGGCCAGACTTGAACCAGTGTTCGGGTTGTATGTGCCCGCCGTGCATAATGTGCGTCCACCAGTACCACCCCAGTTCACCAGGACATCGCCCGGGCAATACGCGCCCGCGGTACATGTGGTTTGGTCCGATTGTGCGGTTGAAACATAGTTGCCCGCCGTGGTCTTTATTTGACACTGGGTGTTGGCCGTTTTCCCGGCGTCGATGTTTGCCGTATATGCGGTCGGGCAATCGTATTTAATGCCGCCACTGCAATATGTTGCGTCGGTACACTGGGATTGACCGGTGCATTTGTCATTGCCGGTGCAACCCGTGGTGTAATATCCCGCCGAAACAGTACCGCATGATGTAGCGCCCGCGGCGGCGTATCTGGTACGCCCAGTGCAGCCGTTGATGCCGGTATCAATTGTTGCGCCCGTGCGCGGAATGGTAAACGTGCCGCCCGGGCAATAATTACCCGCCACACATGTTGCGGTGCATACCGTTGCCCCGGTGGCTATGTATTTGCCCGCGTCGCATTTCACACTGATAAAGTCAGACAACCACTGCGCGTACAGTGTCGCGTCGCTGGTTTTATCCCACACGCGGGCGCCCGTACCGTCGGCATTATAATACTTGGTGCCGCCCGTCGTTGCATCGAAATAGCCAACCAATGCGAAATCTGTCATCGTGGCGACCGATGCCAATGTTGGCATTTGTTCATTGTATGTCGCGGTCACACTGGTTGTGCCACCCGTTCCGCCGTTCGCATTTAATGTGACCGTGTATGTGTTGCCCGACCATTTTGCATACAGTGTTTTGTTGCCCATCGAGCCATGCGCAATCTGGGTCACGGGGGTCTTGAACGCCGCGTCGGCATACCAACCGCCAAATGTGTATCCGGTCTTGGTCGGCGCCGCCAATGTGATTGTCGCGGTTTCAATTGTGTATGTTGCCGGGTTGCCGGTGGCCGCGGCGCCACCATTTAATTCGTATGTAATGGTGTATACAATTGCACTGCAACTGGATGCGCCGGCCGCGCTTTCGTACCCCGTGGCACACAATGCGCACGATGATGTATCGCCATAGTTCACTGTATGCGCGCCTTTGTACGAACCGGCGGCACAGTTGGTTGCACTGGTTGCGTTGGTCGATGCTACATATTTACCACTGATACTGTTCGTATAACACGCCGATGCACCACCGGTATTGTCCGACACACTGTTCGGATAGAACCCGCCCGCCAAGCCACTGCACGCGCTGCAACTCGTATTATTATTTACATAGTATCCAGATTTGGCCGTCACACTCTTTACGGTTTTGGTGCAATCCGTTGGTGTGCAATCCGCTTTTACTGTGCCACTGGCGTATTTAGTGTAATTACATGTTCCGGGCGTGCATGCATTCCACGCCGTCACCGCCGAGCAATTCGTTGGCGTTGTGCCGTTTACTTGGCTGCCGCTCTTGCTGAATGTGCCATAGCACGACGATGATGTTATATTACCACCGTCCGATTTTGGATACGCACTGTTCAATACGCTGCATCCCTTGGCGACGCCACTGTCCAGGTAATAATCCGTGGCCGCCGATGTACATGCCTTGTGCGTGTTTACACAATTCGTCGGTGTGCATGATGTTGTTGTGCCACTTTTATAGATGCGGTATGTACAAGTTCCCGGTGTGCATGCCGTTGTTGTTTGCGCCGCACATCCCGTTGGCAAAGCCGGCTCTGAACGCGTACCGGTGTTCGTGCCGTTTTTATAGCACTGGTCCGCACTGGCCGCCCCCGCATCAGAATACGGATAGTCAGCGGGGCAGGTGCCACATGACGAAGTGCTGCCATAATTTACGGTGTGGGCGGCTTTGTATGTGTTTGCTGCACAACTGGTGGTTGTGGTACCCTTGGCGGTGCCCAGGTATTTACCGGCCGGAACACTGATTGTGCACTGCGATATGACGGTCTTGCCAGCATCGGTGTTTGCGGTATATCCGGACGGACAGTCGCTTTTAACACCGCCACTGCAATATGTTGTGCCGGTACACTGTGTTTGGCCGGTACAACCATTGCCATCGGCATCACAACCCGTGGTGTAATAACCACTGCTGACATTGCTGCACGATGCCGCGCCCGATGCGCTGTACTTTGTGCGTCCGGTACACTGGCTGATACCCTGGTCGGTGTTTTTATATTCAAACGTGCCGCCCGGGCAAGCATACCCAGCGCCGCAATCGCCACATGACAGACTGTTCGCCGGCAGATATTTACCCGCCGCACAAGTCACCGATTTGATGGTCCACTTTGCCCAGTATGTTTTATTGCCCGTTGAACCCTTGGCTATTTTGGTCACGGCACTGCCGGTTAAACCAGAATTTTCATACCACCCACCAAATGTGTATCCAGTCTTGGTCGGCGTGGGCAGGGTATAATCCGCCGTTTCAATCGTATATGATGTTTTTGCGCCCGCGGCATTCGTTCCACCGTTCAGGTTGTATGTGATGCTGTACGATACCGCCGTCCATTTGGCATAGAAAGTTTTGGCACCGGTCGAACCCTTGGCAATCTGGGTCACCTGGTTTTTAAGCGCCGCGTCTGAATACCAGCCGTCAAATGTATATCCGGTCTTGGTTGGGTTGGCTAAAGTAATTGTTGCGGTTTCAATTGTGTACTTGGTCGGGTTCGACGCGTTGTTCGTGCCACCATCCAGATTGTATGTGATGGCATATTCCGTTGCCGTACAGCTGGACGCGCCCGCTGCGCTTTCGTACCCCGTGGCACACGATTGCATACCACCGGTTGAACCATAGTTCACGGTTGTACCGCCGGCACAGTAATTGTTTTTCAAACACTGAACCTGATCTGCCTTGGCCGTGGCAACATACTTGCCCGCCGTTGTGGTCAACCAGCACTGTTCAATTGCACTCGATTTTGCCGCACTATTTGGATATGTGGTTGGGCAAGAATTTTTATTATATATATCCGTATACGCAGTGGTATCGCCACATTTCGGCCAACTGTTTGGTGTGTTACCAAGGTCCGAAATAGAATCTGCCAAAGCATCCGGAAGGCCAGGGCAGTACGAGCCCGCTGGGCACGGCTCCGCCTCTTGCCACAGTCTAGCGCCATCACTAGCACCATTGCACCAATCTATTGTTTCGCCATTCTGGGTACGCGACCACTTTTTGGAAAAGTAATACCCAGGGTTCAACGAAGCATAAAATGCATAATAATCTTTATAAAAATTGAGTGTCTCGGCATCATCAAAATACGCTTCATATTTGCCGGTTTGTACGCTGTATGGTTGCATTGTCAAAATTGTTCCAGCGTCATTTTTTAATAAATATTCTGCAAAACACGGACCGAACTCGCCACCTGTGTCCAAGAATGTGCTGCCATCGGCTGCTGAATCATCAAGATAAAACGACGTTTTGACTATGGTTGGATTGCGGTACATTGCGGACCATGTGTCCACCGTATGCGATGCAATCGCCGGGCAATACCCCGTCTCGGCAGCATACTCGCCGTCACCACATTTTGGCCAGCCAGACGATTCAATAGTGCCATCATAGCCCGGGCAGTACGCATCCGTCGGACACGGCAGGGCATCTTGGTATAATTTGGGTTGGCCCTCTCCAAATACCTGGCATGCATCTTTGCCATTATTGGTCCATTTTTTACCCAAATAATATCCAGATTTCAGCGATTTATACCACATCCAAACACCATCCCCCGCTTGAATATCGTATTTGCCTGTTTTGGAATTATAGCTGTGAACCGCAAAAATCGTACCACGGCTGTTTTCCAGGTCATACGCAAACACGCATTCGTCAATAGTGTCACCGGCGTGTCCGGCACCAGTACCCCATGAACTGTCCAACGCCACTTTTGTGACATCATGGTAATTGTCCGGCCATTTTGACGGTTTGTTTTGAATCGCGTCTGGGCACGCAACCGTACCACCGGTTGAACCGTATGGAACAACAATGTCACCGGGGCAGTAATAACCATCTGGACAGTTCGCCCCGGCATCACCACCGACGGTTATAACACAGTGTCCACCATCGGTTTTCAGTGTACACTGTTCGGCCTTGGTCTTGCCCGCCGATGTGTCGTATGTATATGGCGATGGGCATGATGTGCATCGTGCCGCGCCAGCGCCGGCGTATGTTGCGCCCGTGCATTGGGTGATACCCTGGTCGGTGTTTTTATATTCGAATGTGCCGCCCGGGCAAGCATACCCAGCGGTACATTTGGTGCACGACAGGCTGTTCGCCGGTAAATACTGGCCCGCCGCACAGGTCACCGATGACAAGGTCCATTTCGCATAGAAAGTTTTATCGCCGGTTGAACCCTTGGCAATCTGGGTCACCTGGTTTTTAAGCGCCGCGTCTGAATACCACCCACCGAATGTATATCCCGTCTTGGTTGGGTTGGCCAAAGTAATTGTTGCGGTTTCGATTGTGTACTTGGTCGGGTTCGATGCGTTGTTCGTGCCACCGTCCAGATTGTATGTGATGGCATATTCAATCGCGTTCCATTTTGCCCAGAACGTCTTTGTACCGGTTGAACCACTGGCAATTTTGGTCACGGCATTACCGGTCAGGCCAGAGTTTTCGTACCAACCACCAAATGTATATCCGGTCTTGGTTGGCGTGGGCAGGGTATATTCATCGCTTTCAATTGTGTACTTGGTCCGCACGCCCGACGGGTTCGAACCACCGTTCAGGTTATATTTAATATCATATTCCCACGCATCCCATACCGCCTGCAAACGAATATTATACACCGACTGTGGGTCATCATCAGATTTATTGGCTAACTTTTCCAGATAATAAGTATAATCATCCATGCGCACGCTGTCATCAGTACACGTATTGTCGGGGTCGTCCATATTATGCCAGCAATAGAAACTGTACCCGTCGCGATCGGCCGCCTCGATACCGACATATACCTGTGAACCATCGTCATAGGCAATTGTGCAGTAATCTGGATTTTCCGAAACCGGCCCGTCTGTTGGACGCGCGCATTCCGTTTTATCAACCGAACTGCACGTCAGTTGCCATGCACTGTCATCGTATGACCACGAAACGCCACATTGCACGGGGTTTTGCGCATTATTCGTGGCGCCCGTCCCCAGGTCATACGAAATATTATATTTGGTAAATGACTTGTTTCCTTCGGAACCACAGGCGACGCCGGGTTCACACGGGAACAATCCGTTATCAGCCTCGGCCAACACCAGGTATTCGCCACCTGGGCAGTAATTTTCATTTGTACAAATGGCGCACTCGCTTGCACCGGCCGGCACATAATAGCCCGGTTCACAAGTAAGCATATTTGCGGTGCACTGTGGGTTGTATTCCCCGTCATTTTCAATATCAATGTACCCATCCAAGCATTCCGTGGTGTAATAACAGTATCCCGTTTCTACGGTCAATTCGCACTTTGCACCCACACCCGGCGTGCAAGGCTGGCATTCACCCCAAATTGCGTACAGTGTGACGGTATCACCATCGGTAGTGGTCAGGTTTTTGACGCTTTCCCCATCGCTGTATGTTGCCGTGGTTGCGGTTTTGGTTTTGGACCATCCCAAGAATTTTTTGACACCATTGGTAAACCCGTTCGCGGTCAGGGCCTTGGCCGTGCCGTATGTGTGGCTGCTGTCTGCGGTGGTGCCGGTACCACCATTTGCGTCATATTTTACGGTGTATGAAATCCCGGTCCATTTGGCGTACAGGGTTGTATTTCCCGCCACGGCCGTGTACAGATTGTTTTTGGTCAATCCGGTTGAATCAACATACATTGTCCCCGTTCCGTTTTTACCGGTCCAGTATCCACCAAATGTGTACCCGGTACGCGTCGGCACCGTGATGGTTTGACCGTCCGAACTGTCGATACAGGTGGATAACGCCGACGAAGTATAGTAATAGCATGCGCCCTTGGTTTCATAGGCATAGTAGTATTCCGATGTTCCACCCGTTCCACTTTGTTTATCCAATGTCACCTTGTATGTAATCGGGGTGCACGCGGTTGCGCCGGCGCTGCTGGTGTACCCGGTGGCACATTGGGTGCGCCCCAGTGTTGTGGGGTTGTTCGTCCCGCCGCATGTTGTGGCATTGTTTTCATACACACTGGCCGTGGCTGGGCAATAATACCCGGCATCACATTTTTTGATACTGTTATACACCACACCGTCGCTTGGTCCCGTTCCAAAAGTACTCATGCATTTTGTGTTTACGCCACTTAAATAGTATCCAGCCATACTTTCAAAATAATATGTACCAACCACGGTATTGTACAACAGGTCAACAACGGGGTCGAATTTGCGCCGTTCAATCCATGCGCCCGAGGCATTAGAATATGCGGCATCCACGGTACATTCGTCGGGCGAACTGATACCGGTAACATCTGGGGCAAAAGCATATTCAATCAAACCCGCGGCGGAATCAACGGTCGAAACCTCACTTTCTTTTTCGGCACCATATTCGGTGGGACATGCGTCGGCACCCTGGTCATTGGTCGACGGGATGTATGTTCCACCCGGGCAATATTTCCCAACGGGGCATGTGGCGCAAGTGCTGCCATTCGCGGGTAAATATTTACCCGCGGCGCATGCGACGCCATTGGCCGTCCATTTGGCATAAAAAGTTTTATTACCGGTTGAACCCTGGGCGATTTTGGTGACCTTGGTTGTGTATGCGGAATCAGAATACCATCCATCAAATGTATATCCGTCTTTCGTTGGGTTGGCCAAAGTGATGGTCGATGTTGTCACCGTATATTTTGCCGGGTTGGCCGCCGCGTTCGTGCCACCATCCAAGTTATATGTTATGGTGTATTGTATCAACCCACATTCACTGCGACTGGCAGCGCCGGCGGCACTGGTATATCCCGTGGGGCAAGGATTCAGCCCCTGGACGATGGTGGCGTCTTTGGACCATGTCCCACCAGGGCAATAATATCCCTCGATACAAGTTTTACACGTTGTAGAATTCGCCGGCAGGTAATTCCCCGCACTGCAAGTATACTCTGTTGTGGTGCCACCACCACCGCCACCGCCGGACCCGCAAGTACCCGAAATGGTTGCATCGGCATCATTTGTCACACCCAAAACAAATGTTATGTCATTGTTGCCGACATATCCATTGTAAACACTTTCCCAATCGGCGGAATTGGAATCATCAAACATGGTTGTGAAAATATCAATCAGGTAATCCAACTGGTACGGATATAATCTATACTGCACACCATTATTATATCCAACATAATAACACAGCGAATGCGGGTGTTCATCATCGGTTGATTCATAGACCATACCGCACTGAACCTCCAGACCCTCGTCATCGGAATAATCCAGGTCCATTTTGTCATAAACACTGCCCAGCGAACAATCCGGGTCAACGCACATTTCCAAACGTTCCAAATCACCGGTTGTTATACTCTCTAATCGATACACATAGGGCAGGCCATTCGGGGCAAACACCGTCAATAACTTTTCGCACGAAGAACCGGCCACAGCGCGCACATTATCCGAATCAAAACAAAGGGTCCCAGCACCCGTTTCCTTTAACAAACTGTTATTGCCCACCATAATATCGGCCAAATACAGATGGCTGTTTTCCCCGGTACCTGGACTGCAAGAGGTATCAATATCCCCATTCAATATGCTGGTATTAAGCCAATCAGTTGTGGTTGATGTCGGTTGCGCCACGCGCCATGTCCACTGTTCCGGCGAAGAGGAATTGTCACTACCGGTTGCAAACGCGACATTAAATGTGCCCAGTGGTTCCTCGCACGGGGCGTACCAACCATTACGCGTGGCATACGCCGCGTCATACGCAACCGGTTCAAAAACATTATCATTCACCTGTGGCGCCAATTGCGCATAACCTGATGTCGCACCCGCGCGTTTTGACCACCAACACCAACAACCCTCGCCCGGGTCATAACCATTACCACTGACCGAACGCGCGCGGCCGACCGTATTTGATGGGCACAGGAAACGCCCCGCCTGGGCAAAAGTGTTTTTCCACGTATTGTCTATAACATTGCTGGGGGCCCGCATCACACTACTCAATTCGGTCTGCAAATCAGAAATCGTTCGGCCATCATCGTGATACAGCCAATACATATCTTCACGTCCGCTCGCGCCGCATTCATTACTGCAATATGCGTACGCCGGGCAGGTTGTCTTTTCCGCCGAGTCAGCGCTATTTCCTACAACTCCGGCGACATATTGTGATGTATCTATTACCTGCCATTGATTGTCATCAAAGAAATCAACGTCATCTATATTCTGGGAATCGTATGTCAACCGATCATATATTGCCTGAATTTCATCCAAATTGCCAGCAAATGCCGGGGCGCTAAACAAAAACACGGCCGCAAACAGCCCCGCAACAAGTCGCGCAAACTTTGCTGAAATGCGGCGTTTGAACATAATCCCCCCGTGTGTATTATTTGATTGTATTCAATCGTTTAATGCAACGGTACTAAAATTCCAATAATGCCGTCAAGACAATAATTCCTATGAAATTGCGAAAAAATAAAACGCCCCGGTTTTGGGGCGTTTGTATTTGCGATGCGGCATTACCACATGCGGTATCCATCCGCGCAGGTGCGGTCGCATTTCTTGGTCGCCGGGTTCCATTTCATGGTACCGGTTTCATCAGAATACCCCGCGACACTGCAAATCGGAACGCATTCGTTATTTTCCAGGTTATACATTTCGCCCTGGTACATGCACGATGCGATTTCACATCCACGGATATAACTGCTGGCCACGCGGGTACCATCAACGCCATATCCGTTGCGGCACGGTCCACATTCGCGTGTTGGTTCCGCACTGTCAGATTTGTCGTTGGTATATCCGGCCGCACATTCGGTTGCGACGCACGCATCCCAAGTGTTTGATATATGGTTCCACTCCTGGGTGCCGACGCCGTTTGTCACGGTGCATGCCTGGGTATCAGATACACATTTATTCGATGCAATATGGAACCCATCGTCACATTCGGTCACGGTACATGCGCCGAACGATTTTGTTTTTTCGTTCCATTCCTGGACCGCCGATATGGCGCCCGGTATTGTGCATTCGCGCGTATTTTCCGCACAAGCATCGCCCGCCGGATGATAACCAATTTCGCATTTGGTCACGATACAGTTGCCCGCGGTCATATTATAACTGAGTGCGAAATCACGTCCGCATGGTTCGCAACGGCCATTTATCATTTCATAATTACCGTTGCACGATGTTTCCACACAACGCCCGTCAACAATGTCACACGGGTTGCCGGTGTCGGACACGCCGGTAAATTCGCACTGGGTCGGATATGGCGCATATTCCAATTTCGGTTTTGCCATGCCGCCCGCGATTGGGTATGCGTCGCATTTATGTGTGCATCCGGCGGTGCTGGACGCGCCAGGCGCCGACACATTGTACGAACCATCGCCAACCGTTGCGCACGATGTCGCGCATGACGGCACGCCCGGCGTTGTTTCGCCACCACCCGGGCAATATGACCCGGCCGGGCATTGCACCAGTTTTGTTCCATCGTAATATTTACCTGGTACACACATTATGCGTTCTACGCATTCATTGTCGCCCAGCAACCACCCCGTGGCACATGATTCAATTTCGCATTCACTGGCAACAACCTGGCCCATATCACCGGTACCTACATTCCATGTGGATTCCATCCACTTTGCCACATGCGCGCCATTAGCGCATTGGATGTCGCATTTCGTGTTGCCCCATCCGTCGTTGGTCGTGCCCGCGGCACATGGCGTACATGCGGTTGCACCATCGGTCGCACTGAACGCGCCAGACAGACACTTGGTACATGTGTTCGCACCCGCCTGGCTGAACGTGCCGGCCGGACATACGCGACGGCCTTGTTCGGCGCCAGTGTATGTGACATCGTCACCGGCGCACATAGACCCCGCCGGACATACCGCAGTGCATTCCGTTGCACCGGCCGCCAGATAATAACCCGGGTTGCAATATATCTTCATTGCGGTAAATTTGGCCCAGAATGTTTTGGCGCCGGTTGACCCGCGTGCAATCTTGGTCACCGCGGTGCCAGTCAATGCATCGTTTGTGAACCAGCCACCGAAATCATAACCTTTCTTGGTGGGGGTGGGCAGGGTGTAATCCGCCGTTTCCACAGTGTATTGTGTTTTCGCCCCCGCCGGGTTTGTGCCACCGTTCAGGTTATATGTGATTTTGTATGGAATCACACTGCACGATGGGTTATATTTGCCCGCATTTACCGGCGTGTCATACCCCGCACGGCACGATGTTGTGTATTTGCACACACCCAGTGGCGCGGTCAGTTGGCAATTCGCACCGGCACCCGCCGCACACGCGGCACAGTCGGCCCATATTGCATACATGGTTATCGTCGATGCATTCGCACTCAGATTCTTGACCACTTGGCCCGCGGTATAGACGCCACTCTGTGCGGTTGTGTCTTTTGACCACGCAACGAACCGTTTGGTGCCATTGGTAAACCCGTTTGCGGCAATTGTGCAATCCGCATCGTATGTACATACGGTATCCGCAACGGTACCCGTACCACCATTTGCATTATATCTGATGGTGTATTTAATCGGGGTCCATTTTGCATACAGCATCTTGTTCCCGGTCGAGCCCTTGGCAATTTGCGTCACTTTGTTTGCGAACGCGGCCTCAGAATACCATCCGCCGAACGTGTATCCGGTCTTGGTCGGGTCGGCCAAGGTAATGGTTTCCGTTTCAACCGTATATGTTCTTGGGTTAGACGCAGCGTTCGTACCACCATCCAAATCGTATCCGATGGTATATTCGCCTTCGACCACCCATTGCGCATACAGGGTTGTGTTCGCGGCCTTGTCCCACTTGCGTGCGGCCGTACCATCGACACCATAATACATTGTGCCACCGGTCGCCGCATCATAGTATCCGGCAAACTGGTACCCAGTGCGCGTTGGCAACGATGTCAATTTTGCCATTGTTGCGTCGTACACAACGGTTGCGGTCGACGCACCACCCGTACCATTGTTTGTATTGAATGTGACGGTGTATTCATTCGCACGCCATGTGGCCTGAATGGTCATATCATCTTCATTTTTGAAGAAATCGTTAGTGTCAAACTCACATGAACCAGCAGCAGATACATACATCAATTCACCCCAGGCCACGAATGTGTATCCGGTGCGTTCGGATTTCAAATCGTCGCATGTGACATGCTGGGTCAGGGCATAATCCTTGAAGAAGCCTTCGTATGCATCCTCGCCACGCGAAATCATATACACCTTGGTCACGGCCGGGGTCGAACCACCATTCGCATCCAGTGTCAATGTCACAATGCGTTCGCATGCATCGCCAACCTTGACATACCCGGTCGCACAGGTATCAATCACGCACAGGTTGGATACCACACCATTGGATAATGTTGGTGTTTTCCATGTGCCCGCGCCGATTGAATTGGTGCACGAAATGTTGCACGATGCCGCGCCCGCCGCCGATGTTTTTCCATCGGTGCAAACATTACATTGTGAAATATTATTGGCCATTGTACCGCTGTTGTAGGTTCCCATCGGGCATTGGGTTATACCAACCGTTGATGGCGCCGGCTTGCTGGACGAGCATTGCCCCCCAGACGCCGCCGGACAATACGAACCCGCGGGACACTCCTCCAAATTGGTATACAATGCCCAGTTTCCATTGCTGATTTCACTGGCACCGACAACCAGCGCACAACTGTTGAACCCAGACATATACACACCAGTGCTCGATGTTTGATACCACCCACCGGCCACGCGGTCTGAATACTTTTCGGTATCGGCATTGTACGTTCTGATTTCAATCAGGCGATGGAACGCCTCGTCATCCCAATACCTTGCAACGGCTCGGCAATCCGTGATTGTTTTCGATCCAGCCGGCGTGATGTTTTCAGCAACCTCCAAGCTGCCAACACCCGGGGAATATATTTCCGATAAATCGCCCGCTGACATCAAATACTTGCTGTTCACATCACGCAGACCGCCGGGGCATGTTTCCGCACCAGCATCATTTGGTGCACCACGGTCGTATGTGCCACCCGGGCAATACGATCCAGATGGGCAGACTTCACATTGTTCGCCCCCCGCGGGCAAATAATACCCAGCATCGCATGCAATCATTTTGCTGGTCCATGAAAACGGCGTAAATTTGAACACGAATTTAGTTGCGTAATCCAGATAATCCGCATTCGCCGGATCAAATTCATCGCCAGGTGCCAAATCGTACACATCGGCCAGGTTCCAACGGTCGACATACAAATCCTCGGCTGGTTTGCGCGCCGACGGCAATGTAATCGGACCATCCCCGTATGTCCATTTAACATACATTATTGGTTGACCACTGTCACCAACCTGGGCTTCCTCGGCCGAGCCCGCCTCGGTATCGAATATAATCGTGTATTCACGCGGCACATAATAGCAGTACACATATTTGTTTGTCTCGTCCGGGATACAGGTCCATTTCAAATCCTGGCGCGGGTGCGTACCTTCGTCATCATCCAAAATGACGCATACATTTTGATTGCGCCCACGCGTATCGCCAAAATCAACCGTTGTTTGGTCGTACATCTTGCAATTTCCAAGCTGGGCCGAACTGTCATACGGGTTTTGGTTGTCGCACGCACAGTTTGTCACCTGGTATGTTGAACAGGCGTCTTGGTTAATTTCACCGTTTTCGTCATACTCGGTACAGACATAGTACAATGTGTCTTCGGCTTTTTCATAATACGCATAGAACTGTATCTCGGGGTCGGAAAATTCCCATTCGCGCATACCGCGCCCGACGGAATTCCAATACATATCGCCTTGGCCCTCTGGTTCGGTAAAGAATCCCATGAACAGGTATCCATCCAATTTTGGCATTGTGTCCATCCACAAATCCGGCACCATTTCGCCGTATTTCAGGTTAGCAATGTATTTGTCTGGTTGACCGCCGCTCAACAATTCCCATCCGCCATTACCAATATCAAAATTTGCCACAAAACTGTTTTCGGCACATTCCAATGTGTCTGGCGAAACAAAATATCCATCGTTGCACGCCTCTGGTACGCATGTGCTGGTGGTATTATTCGTAAACCATTCGGCCGTAGCCCATCCCGCCACATGTTCCATATCGCACGATGCGTCGCAAGATGTGCGCCCGGTCCCAGATGTGGTTTTGCCATTTTGACATGGCACGCACGCCGTTGCGCCGGTTTCGTTTGTGTATGATCCGATGCCACACGCGGTGCATACTTTCGCGCCCGCGCCGCTGAAACGGCCCGCGGCACACGGTGTCTGTCCTTGGTCCGCCGTGGCCGAGAATGTAAATGTACCCCCGGCGCACGAATTACCCGCGGTGCACGGTTTGCAATCCTCGACACCCGCCGGCAAATACTGCCCCGCCGCACAGGTGATTTCCTTGGCCGTCCATTTGGCATACAATGTGAAGTTTTCACTTTCATCCTTGTACAAATCTTGGTCTATGTCACCAAACGATTGAATGGCCTCGTGCCCGCCGCCATTTTTCTCGGTCCAATATCCACCGAATTCATATCCGGTGCGCGACGGGATATAATCACCCGGCGCGACCTCGGTGGTCAGTTTTTCATCCTTGTAATAGCTGCCATCATAATAATTCTGGTACGCATAATAGAACGCGGGTATGCCGGCGCGGCCGCCCTGGGCATCCAATGTCACACGCACCAAATGATAGCACCCGTTATTTGCCAACACGGCACCAGATTTACATGTCGCCGCCGCACACAGATTCGTCACGGTATTGTTATTCCACGATGGCGCCAGCCATGACACGGTTATATCAGAATTCTGGCATGTCGCGTCGCATGCGGAACGCACATTCCCCGCCGTGGTTTTACCCTTGGTGCATGCAGTACAACGATAGGAACCGCTGTTGGAGGTAATTGAACCTTCGGCACAGGTGGTGCACGATTTCGCGCCACCGGTTGCAAATGTACCTATGTTGCATTTGATTGCGCCTTGGTCCGCCGTTTCCGAGAACGAATATGTCGCCGCATTTGGGCAACGGGATCCCGCCGGGCACGATGCGCATGTGACCTTGGCCGCTGGCAAATATTGCCCCGCCGCACAATCCACCGTCACCGGCGTCCATTGTGCGTACAGTGTCGTATCGGCACCAAATGTGTTTGCCGTATAGTTAGCAATTACACCTTCGGCGTCAACAACCTGGGTTCCGGCACCATTCTTCTGGGTATAATACCCACCAAATACATAGTTCGTTTTGACCGGGACGGTAATCTTGTATTTTACCCCCCCCAGTGGCGTTTTCAGATCGGCATCAGCGTACATCACGCCGCTGGTTTTATACCGATACCAGAATGCGGCGGTACCGGCGGTTGTGGCGCCATCGTTATCCAATGTGGCCTTGAACACGCGTCCAATACACTTTTTCCCATCAGATTGCAATTCATACAATTCGGTACATGACGCGATTGCACAATAATTGTCCACATAATTACCAGTCATCCATGTTGGCGTTTTCCATGACGCCACGTTGTCGCTGTTACTGCAATAGCCCTTGCATATGCCGCCACCGCTGTTCGTTCTGCCCGCCCCGCAGGGTGTGCACGCGGTTGCCATATCGTATTCGCTGAATGAACCTTCTGCGCATGTGTTACAGAACCCATCTGTGCCATCACTGTATGTCGTGTACTGACATGGGGCTTTACCCTGGTCCTGTGTTGCGTTCTTGCGGTATGTCATATTTTCGGTTGGGCAACCATATCCCGCCGGGCATATTTTGCACTCGGTTTCGCCCGCCGGCAAATAGCGCCCTGGCAAACATGTAATCAATTCTTCCCACTGTGCCGTCAGACTGATAACCTGGGCATCCGCATTATCACCCATGTAATCAAGTGGCGTCCATTGTTCACCGGGCTGCAATGTGTCGCCACTTTCAGTTAACCAGCCCAGTAATTCATACCCATCACGCGTGGCATCGGGCACGGTTGGCAAAGAATCAATGACGGTATATTTTGTCGGCACATTTGCCAAATCGGTTATTGCACCCCCGTTTGCATTATAGGTCAGTGTATACGTAATCAAATCATATTGACAACGCGGACCATGGACCTCCTGTTGGGCATCAATATCACAATTGTACCTATATCCCGGAACACCATTGGGATTATTTTCATCATGAATCAAACAGATTGTGTAAGCGTTACCCCCCTCATCATCAAATGTGTAATCACCTTCGCTGCTGTCAACAACACATGCGCCACTAATATCTGTTGCTGTGTCAGTGCATTCGTCACAGCTTTCAATTATTTTATTGGTACATTTTTCTGGGTTAAACCCCGCTATACCACCAATGCCGCCGTCGGCGTTTTCATCATAAAAACAAATTCTGTAATCAAAACTGCCATCGCATTGGTCTTCGCCGATTGCGCCCTCGACAGTGCCGCCACGGGGGCAGGTCACGCGGCCAAATTCGGTCAATATATCGCTGTCATCGGGGCTGCCGCATTCAGGTTCATAAACCTCGTCTTTGCTATCGTTCCCGGGGCAATATGAACCCGCCGGGCAAATTTCCAATTCGGTATACGGCTGTTTACCCCAGTGCGGTCTTAGGAAACCTTCGTCTGTGCACGATCCCTTGATTGGGTTCCTCAAATAATACCCAGGAATGGTCGACAACCACCCAGATTGCACAACCGCGGTATATTCATTAGCGTCGGAATCATATTGCCATATTTCGAACAATTGGGGTTTTGCATTATAACCGTTTTCTTGCCATTTTGCCATTGTGACATCATACAGCAATGCATATTGGCACTGGTTAACACTGCTTAATCCATAACGAGAATCTTCGACGGCGTATTCCACTATTTCAAATTCTGGCACGCCCCAATTTTTACGCATCCATTGGGTCACCAAGTCCGGACCGCCTGTTATGTTCTCGCCATCATCAACGACGTTGACGCGTTCCTCAAAGAACGATGCCTCTGGTTCTGGGCAAAAGCCAAGTCCCTTGTTTTCGGTGGCGTTGTAATCAAAACTGCCGCCTTCGCAGTAAAAGCCACCAGATGGACATTCGGCGCATGACTTGGTTGTTTTATCAAAATATTTCCCAGGTTCGCAATCAATGTTATATGCCGCGGTCAATTCCAAATTCCCATACGAGCCTTTTTTGACAACATTATCGGCAACAACCGCACCCCATGCTGCTTTGTTTCTCCAGCCCCAGAATCTTGCCTTGGTGTGTGTTGGCCGGGGCAGTTCAAAACTGTCGGTTTCAACGGTATATTCTGTCACAACACCGCTGGACGGCATTGTTCCACCGTTTACATTGTATTCAATTGTGTATGTCACCAGGTCCCATTTCGCATACAATGTTATATCCGATGATACGGAATCAACAATACTGCCCGTGGCATAGCCGGACGCGGTGATATACTGTTTTCCAGTTCCGTTTTTACCAGTGTAATAACCACCAAACGCGTACCCATTTTTACTTGGTAATGTATCTATTTTTTGGTTTGTTGTTGTGCCACCCATACAAGTGGTCAACGCAGCATCCGAGTAATAATAGCATTTGTTGTTTGTGTTATACTGATACCAATACGCCTTGGTGCCTGAACTTGTCGCACCATCAGAATCCAATGTCACCTTGATGGTATTGGGTTTCCATTTGGCGTACAATGTGCGGTCGCCAGTCGTTTTATACAGGTTATTTACTGTCAAACCACTGGCATTCACATATTGCGTACCAGTACCGTTCGTGCCGGTATAATACCCGTCAAATGTATATCCGGTGCGGATTGGAATGGTAATATTTTGACCATTGCTGCCGTCAATACATTTGGTCAAATTTGCATCCGCAAAATAATAACATGTCTTGCTGGAATTATATTTATACCAATACGCATCCGTACCCCCGGTACCATTTTGCTTGTCCAAGGTCACTTTGTAAGTAATTGCTGTGCAAGATTTTGAACCGGCCTCGCTGGTTGTGCCGGCGGAACATTTGATAATACCATCATCGACTGTGCCAGTACTGTAAAGTCTGTCATCTGGGCAATACGATCCCGCGGGACATGTCGTACATGTATCAACACCAGTATTCGCCTTGTAATATGTACCGGCCTCGCACAGCCACGAATATTGGTCCCATATCGCACGAACATTTATATAGCCCGATGTTCCAAATACCCTTTCCAAAAATGGGTATTGTTCTTCACCACGAGCGGCATCAGACCCCACATCCAAATCATCATAAAGGCACGATTCGGGATTGTTTGTGTCGGCCATATTGTGCCAGCAACGGAATGTCAGCTGTTTATTATCGTCATCGTTTGGGCCCAGCAACGGAATAAATGGATCACATTCGGCATTTGCACCATTGCACAAATCATATTCGCCACCATGCCCCGTAACGCACTTGCCCAAATCATAATCGTATGAAAACGGTTCATAACATTCTTGGTCACCGATTGGTTCATAGTACACCGTCCATTCAGTGGCATCATGGCTGATGACAGCCGATATCTCGCGCTTTGGATTGGCCGGATTATTCGCCGTGCCGCCATTCAAATCGTATGAAATATTATACGACTTGTAAACCTTGGATTCGCTGTTGTTTTCATCAAAATACTCGCACCTTACATCGCCCACGTGCAATCTGGAACCGTCGCTCAGATCTTCTTCTTCGGTCGCCAATCGGCATTTTATGTATAAATCAGAACCCTTCCACTCCATAACATAATGATTTTCATAATCACCGGACCGATCTATGCTACACAAACCCTGACCTTTGGCGTCTATGACTTCTTTGGTTGTCGGTTCAATCAAAATACACTGTATGTCATCGGGGGTACTGAAATCGCCGTTTTCATTGTTCCAACCACCGGCCGCACATACCATGTGCACATTGTCGTCGCGCATCCGACTAAACGAATATCCATTTGCAAAATCAACATTGACACCACTTCTTTCATTGCCATTTTGATTATCAACACAATCAAATTGGATATAATTTCCACTTTCATCACATTCGGTCGCACCGGGTGCAGATGGCCATCCGCCATCGCATTGTTCAATTCCCTTGGTGGATGTGCCTTCGCCTGTGGCATAGCCATCCCAATCCCACAGATCCGTCACACCGGAATTACAATACGATCCCTGGGTACACAGGGTATTTGTGCGGAACGGATAATACTTATAGTTTTGGTAATTATAACTTTGATACGGAATAGCGGCAAAAATTGGATCTTTGATTTCAGCGTCTTCTGCATAATAGTCGCCATATATGGGCATTTCCAGATAATACCCGGGTGCGGTCGTAATCCACCCGAACGGTATTTTGGAATATGGTTCTAATGTTGGGGCGTGGTCATATAACTCTGCATTCTCGCTGTATTGCACAAAACGATAAAACATACCATGGTCGGACATATACCATATAACCGCAACACAATTGCCAACACCATTTGTAATGCCTGTTTCTTCCGATACCTCCACACGATGCGGGTTTATAACATACGGTTCAAAGCCCTCGCCAATAGCGTCCGCGGCACTGCCCGAAAAGCCCAACGGTTCGCCACCGAAATTAGGCTCTGCAACATTATTCCAAAAGCCTGCGGCAACAGAATTTTCATCTGGCACCGGACAATCCTCGTACAATTCGCTGGCCGCGAATGCCCCAGTTGCAAAAAACATTGCAACGAATAAATATGCAAAAAATCCCAGAAAACCGCGTTTCTTTGTCATGACTTCCTCTCTTTTATGTTTATGGTAGAAAAAAATCCACAATCGACGCAAGAAAAAATGTGTATATACAAACAAAAAAGATTTCGCCAGTGACAATTATGTACGTCCAACTCCAACATTTCCAATCACCACGGGGCAGGGGAACCGGAAAAGTGAAAAAGCGAGCAAGTGATAGAGTGATACAGTTATTTTGCCCCCACCACGATGGAAAAGACCAAACCCATCTGGCCAGAGGGGTGCACGCAGTAGCGTGCGGGGTGTCGTCTTTTTGTCCCTGCGGGGCAATAGACCCCGACCTAGTACCACCCACGAAATTTTCAATTTCGTGGGGCCCAGGGCGGGGTGACGGCATAAGAAACATAAAAGAGAACTATGTTCATAAAATAAAAACGATATTTTTCCATTGTCATTCCCGCGCAGGCGGGAATAGGGTCTTGAAAATTACTTCTGTTTGTTGTTGCACAATATTTGGTAAAAGGTGGCGTATACCAATATTACCGTATTCCGCAACATTCTGTGTTTGGCTCGTTGTCACTCGCACTGTATGGACCCTATTCCTGCCTTTGCCCACCCACGGAATTTATCAATTCCGCGGGGCCCGGAGCAGGAATGACAAGAGGAGGGGAGACCTGGTAGTGCCGGGGGAAACTTATTATTCACTCGAACGATGCAAGTTCTCCTCCTGTGGAGGAGTACCGCGCAGCGGGGAGGTGGTCTTTTGTCTTACATTTATTCCACATTGTGCACTCTCAAGACCACCCCGTCCTGGCGGCCACCCCTCCACCGGAGGGGAACTTGCTCCGCGATGGGGATACAGGGACACAGCACAAAAAAACGTCATGCCGGCGCAGGAGGGTCACCATTGCCCCGCAGGGACTTATTTACCACTACCCCGACACTTTGTGCCACCCCTTCGCCAGCGAAGGGGAATTCGCCCCGCGATGGTGGTGCAGTTAAGTCCCCTTCTGGCCAGAAGGGGTGCCGGGCACACGCCCGGCAGGGTAGTCGTTTTTTATGGATTGCCACGCTCCGCTCGCAATGACAGAGACTATAGCTCTTTTGTCGTTCCTGCGTAGGCAGGAAATAGGGACCATACAGTGCGAGTGGCAACGAGCCAGACATAGAATATCGCGGTGTACGGCAATATTGGTCCCCGCCATTTTACCAACATCGTACAACAATGAACGAGAGTAATTTCCAAGACCCTATCCCCGCCTGCGCGGGGATGACAATAAGGTAGGCGCGTTCCGCGCACATATATTCACCTGGTTCCCGAGGACATCACCCACAAAATCTGACGATTTTGCGGGGTCCGGACAAGCCACGGGATGACAAAGGCGGAATACTGATTTTTTTTTATGAACGTAGTTTAGGTCTTGGTTACGAATCTTTTCATAGGTGTCATCCCGGTGCTTGACACCGGGATCCAGGTATATGGTGTTGCGAGCAAATGCGAGCACAATCATTGCTCCTGCTCTCCTTGTCGCGGCGGAGCGCCAGCGGAGACGGATGCTCTTTGCTCTCTTTCATAAAAAACGGGGCGGGGCCCCGTTTTTACATGACTTTGCCCTGGGTTGGGTAAAAGGTCAATTGTATTTTTTCCCACTTGGAAAATTCATTCACAGGCAACATACGGAACGGCTGGCAGGTGTTTATCGCATTGCGAATTGTACCCAAAACATACGCAAATGCTGGGTCGGTATTTTCGCGCGCGGCCGATTCAAACCACACATCACGCACCGTGCCATTGCGCCGCATGGTCAAATGCGCCACCGCGCGGATATCCCCAATACCGGGATGGTTCGTATCAATGGCCCAACACCGTGTCATTGCCACACGCAGCGCATCAACCACCGACACGGTCAATGTTCTGTCCAGGGATACAACCTGGCGATTGACGCGAACAACCGTTTTCTTGCGCGGGGCGGGCGTGTCGTCTGGGGCCGGGGTGTCGACGGATTTTTCGGGTTCGGGCTTCTTTTCTGGCACGGGTGCGGGTTCATCCACCAGCGACGGCGTCTCTATCGGTTGCGGTTCATCCGCCGGGGCGGGCGCAGGCTCTGGCGTGGGGGTGGGTTCGGCCTGTTTTCCGGGCTGTATTGGCGCGGCGTCCGCATTTACATTATATAAAATCGTTTCATCGCCCGAAACACGCACCGCGTTCAGGTCGATTTCATAAATCTGAATTCGGTCGGGCGCGACCAGTTTGGTCCGGTTGGCCAACACAACGAACGATGTCGCCATAATCGCCAGCACAACCAGATGCCCCATCACAGACATCAATAAATTTTCAGACTTAAAAATATCAAACTTGCATTTCATAATAAAGTTCAAAGTTCAAAGTTCAGAGTTCAAAGTTTTGTCCTCGGAATCCCTGAAATTTATTGTTTTTGTTGTTGCCATCAAAATCCTTGTAATTTCATTACAATCCTTGTACACGCTAGCATATTCTGTTGCGGTCAAATATTTTGAATTTTTCAACAGACGCAACCAATATTGGGTTTCTGCACATTCTTTCAGCGCTATATAGACCTTGGCCAAAAAATCTTTTTTAGTTATTGCACACTCCGCCTCGGCCAAATTTGCACCAATACTTGTACCAGACCGCAAAATTTGTTTTGATAACACATACTCCTTTTTAATTTCCGTCAGATGATTATATAATTTTATCACTCTCAGTGCAAACGCTTCACTTTTCTTCATTGCTACATTGTTTTTCATCGGTGTCCCCCGTTTGAACTTTGAACTCTGAACTTTGAACTTTTATTTATCCAACTGGGTGCGCAGACCAACGCGCTGAAAACCGGCGTCCTTTAATTTGCCCATAACCGACATTACCGCGCCATAATCCGCGTGACGGTCACCATTTATCATAATGGTCAACTGGGGGTTTTCGCCGCGCATAGCAATTGCGCGTTTGACCACTTCGTCCCGGGACATTTGCATTTCGCCAATATAGTACCGCCCCGATGCATCAACACTGACTTGAATCGCGTGGTCATTCCCGGTCAATGTAGTGTGCCCGGCATTCGGCAAATCCAAATCAATGCCCGTGGTCATCATCGGCGTGGTCACCATAAACACCGCCAACAGCACCGTCATAATGTCAATCATTGGCGTCAACGAAATTGCGGCGTCTGAATTTCTTTGTCTTCTGCGCGACATGGCAATTTCCTTTATTTGCGTGCGGTCCGCATTTCACGGCGCGCGTCATCCAAATCGTCGTACAGGGTGTCGACCTTTTTAATAAAATATTGATATGCAATCGCCGCCGGAACCGCCGCAATCAGCCCCAATGCCGTTGTACCCAATGCGGTTGCCAAACCCGGTGCAACAACGCCAATGGATACAGACTGGTTCACACCAATTGACGAAAACGAATCCATAACGCCCCAAATTGTGCCAAACAGACCGATAAACGGCGCAACATACGACACCATGGACAAAAACCACAGATTCCGCTCGAACGGTCGCGTCAAGCGGTCAACAATCAAATCCAGATTGTCGGTCGGCTTAATTTTAACCGGGTTCTTTTTCGCATAGTGCCACATGCGGATTTTTTCGATAATAATTGCCCACGACATAATGCTGCCAATCACCAGAACGACCGATATAAACAATGTCATCAAATCGCCCGTAAACAGGTTTGCCAGCGAAAAACTGCTTGTTGTTTCCATTTTTCCTTTCCTTTATATTTTTTTACTATTCTGCGGTTATTTTCTGCAAAATCTGGTTGGGAATGCGTTTTGGGTGCATATCGCCACCAATGTATGCCGCCGTCCCATTCAGTATAGCATAAATTTCCCCATCACGCACGAACTTTTGTTCCAGCGACAGTGACGCCGCACCCACATGCGTGACGGTGGATTCAACCATAATTTCATCGCCCAATTTCAATGGCCGAATATATTTAATGTTCAATTCACGAATAACAAAGCCCACATCGCCGTCGGTCGCCGCCATGCCGTGCAGCCAATTCATACGCGCACGCTCGGCAATTTCGATATACCGGCCGTGATATACAATCCCGCCCGCATCCGTGTCCGCGTATGCAATGGCGAACGGAAATTTATGAATGTTTGACATAGGATTATTTCTCCAACCCCAGGTGTTTATACCCCGCATCCGTAATAACGCGGCCGCGCGGCGTACGCTGGACAAAGCCCATTTGCATCAGATACGGTTCAATCACATCTTCGATAGTGTCCGCCGGTTCCGACAATGCCGCCGCCAGGTTTTCAATACCAACCGGGCCACCCGCATAGTGCCGAACAATGGTCGTCATATATTCACGGTCTATTTCGTCCAACCCGCACCCGTCAATATGCAATTGAAACAGGGTGGTTTTAATTGTGTCGGGCGAAATTTCATCACGCCCCAGTGCACCCGCAAAATCACGCGCGCGTTTCAGCAATCGGTTCGCAATACGGGGTGTGCCACGCGCACTGCGCGCCAGTGTCAATGCCGCATCGGCATCGATTGGTGTACCCAATATATTCGCACTGCGCACAATAATTTTTGCCAAATCGTCCGGCGAATAAAAAGTCAACCGCAAATCAATTCCAAAACGGTCACGCAATGGGTTCGACAACAACCCCGTGCGCGTCGTCGCCCCAACCAATGTAAACGGGGGCAGGTCAATGCGAACACTTTTGGCCGACGGGCCTTCGCCCAGCATAATGTCCAGCTTGAAATCCTCCATTGCGGAATATAAAACCTCTTCAATGGCGGTTGGCAAACGGTGAATTTCATCAATAAACAACACATCCATCGGTTCCAATGCGGTCAAAATCGCCGCCAGGTCGCCTTGTTTGGTCAACATTGGGGCCGATGTAGCGCGAAAATTCGTACCCAATTCATTCGCCACAATGTGCGCCAGTGTTGTTTTACCCAATCCCGGGGGACCGTATAACAGAACATGGTCCATTGCCTCGCCCCGCGATTTTGCGCCATTGATAAACACCGACAGGTTTTGTTTCAGGGCATCATGTCCAATAAAATCCGACAACGCATGCGGACGGATAGACGCCGCCATTTCGTCTGGGATATTTGGGTCCAAAAATCGTTCAGTATTTGCTTGCATGGTTTACAACAACTTGTCTTCGGAATTTTCACGACCAACGTATGCCTTCAAATCATTATACATCTGGCGCAGGTCGGCCGGTGTGGAATAATTTGCATCGGCATTTTTCACGCGGATTGTTTCCAGGTCAATTTGTGCCTGTTTTTTCAACACCTGGGTCAGGTGCGCCGCAAACGCGCGCGCATCATCAGATTCCGCCGCCCCCTGTAATAACAAGCCACGGTTCGGACGCGGGGACAAAAACGCGAAATCAGAAATAGATGCATCCGGTGACACCAGCGCAAAACCCGAAACCTCGGGACGACGCATCATTGCCTGTAACACATACCAGGCGCCCAATTGGTGCCCCGCCAACCAGATTTTATCGCTGTCTTCGTTTTTATTCTGAATCCAATCAATCACGGTTGCAATGTCCAGCATATTGTCCGCGGTGGTGCCAATTGCGCCCTCGGAATCATTTACGCCGCGATAATTAAAACGCACAACCGAAAAACCGGCATCCATAAACGCACGAAACATTGCATACGACACACGGTCGTTCATGTGATATTTCTGGCGCGGATTACCAGACAACACCACCGCCAGCGGCGCCGACGGTATAACAGATTTATGATAAACCGCATGTAATTTGCCAGATTCACCGGCAATTATAACATCGACCATAATAACACCTTCCTTTGACTAATATTTATATTACGCATAATTTATAGAACAAACGCACACCAATTTTCAATAAAAATATTTTTGCTTTGACACGCCGCCCCCGAATGTTCTAAGATTTAACAGAAAGAACGAAAGGCTTTGATATGGCGAAGTTTATTTTAACCGCGGCAATTGCATCTGTATTTGCGGTTGTGGCATACGCCCAGGACGCATACGACACCGAAATCGTGTATGACGATTTCCAGACTATTTACACCGAAACACCGGTGCAATCGTACTATGCATATCCAGATGATCCGAACTTTATTCCGGAAACCGAATTTATGGAACGCGCCGACAGTTTGGATTATGACCAGAACATCATCGATGCCCGCGCGGCCGAGGAACAAGCCCATCCGGGTGTAATCTTTGCCGACCGCCCAATGATTATTTGCCGTAATTTCGGATGCACACGCCTGAATGAAAAAATCACGCGCACATTTTTGTTCAACAGTCTGGCCAATATGTTTATGATGAACGCACATTCGCGCCTGTATATATGTGAAGCCGACCCGTTTTCGCGTGATTGCCTGCAATCGGGCATTTCTTTCCCGGTTCGCAGTGGTATTGCCAACGCATTGGTCAAAATACCCAAAGCCACCATTTCCCAGGTAAATGTTTCAACCGGTCTGTCCAAGGCAACCGTTGGTATGACATACGAATTTTTGGTAAACGGAATTGATCGTAAGTGCGAGCCAACCGTTATGGATATTATGGTGCCAATCAATTCCCAGGCAACATTGTCTAACCGTGAATTTTCATGCAATATGACCAGTGACGGTCTGTCCAATATATCATTGTTGGTCAGCATCGATTACATTGATTTGGACTATGGCATTTTGGGCGGATATTATTCCCTGGGGATGCAGGGGCCAACCACCGGTGGTGGCACAGGATACGCGTTGTTCAAAACCGAATTTACAACCAATGGCATGCAATTCCGCGCCGCCGTATATGACGAAGAAGATATGGCCGGGGCAAACAACCGCATGCGCACAATTCAGCCGGGCGAATACGCCGTTGAACCGATGAAAAAGTGATTGTGATGGGAACAGATGAACAAAACCGTTCTGATTATTGATGACGATGATATGTTGCGTCACACATTGACGCGTGGGTTGCAAAATAACGATTTTAATGTTTTGGCGGCTGATTCTGCGGAATCTGGGGCGGACGTGTTGGCGCGCGTCACGGTTGACGCAATTGTTCTGGACCGTATGATGACCGGAATGGATGGATTGACATTTCTGAAAAAATTGCGCGACGGGGGCGACCAAACACCGGTTATAATGCTGACCGCGATGACCGGGGCCGAAAATACTATTGATGGCCTGGCGGGCGGCGCAAACGACTATTTGGAAAAACCGTTTCAATTACGCGAATTGGTCCTGCGTTTGGGGAATATTATCCGCACGCGCATCGCCCCCCCAGACGCCGAATTACCCGATGGTTTAATGTTTGCCGATGACGAATTTTATATTACCGGCGACGGCAACACGCCACAATTGCTGGGGCTGTCGGGCGAAGAGAAAAAATTACTGCGCCGTCTGACGCGCCCCATGGGCAACATTGCACCCGCGTCATCACCAATGGTTGCAAAACGCTTGCGCACAAAATTAAATAGTGTATTATCAAACCTGGATATAATAACCGTTCGGGGCCGCGGATATAAACTGGTATCGGCGAACGCGAACATAACCAACAACAAGGACCAAGCATGAGATTGATTCCACGCAGTTTTTTATGGCGGACCATTTTAATGATTGTTATTCCATTGATTGTGGCCCAAATTATTGTTGCTAATGTCTTTTTTGGCAATCACTGGGATCGCGTGCATTCAACATTGGCGCGCAGTTTGGCCGGCGAAATAACCACCATGATGAATTTTATGGACGATGGCAACTCCGACGCGTTGAATTCCATGGCACGCAGTATCGGTATAAATGTTTCGGTGAATCCGCATCTGAACCGTCCCAGCAAAAACGACAATAAATCGCGCGAGGCCGGACATCTGGCCGGCGAATTGTCGGCGCGCCTGAACCGCCCGGCCAGTATTTATATTGACAAAGGCAAGCGCCTGATATTTATCGATGTTCCCACACGCGACAACCAAATTGCAACATTTGGAACATCGTTGTATCGCGTATATTCCACCAGCACCGAGGTATTTATTATCTGGCTGTTCGGATCGTTCTTGATTGTACTGCTGTTGATTTCGCCGTTCATAATTCTGCACACGCGCAGCATACGCCACATTGCGCGCGCCGCATCGCGTTTTGGTCGTGGTCTGGATGCGCCGGGATTCAAACCATCGGGCTCGTACGAAATACGCGAGGCCGCCAGCGCTATGATTACAATGAAAGAGCGTCTGGACCGTTATAACCGCACCCGTACCGATATGCTGAACGCGGTCAGCCATGATTTAAAGGCACCATTGACGCGTATGCGTCTGGCCGTTGAAACGGGCAGTGCCACGAATGACGAATTAATCCGCGACATTGATCGTATGTCTGAAATGGTCAACGGATATTTGGCATTTGCACGCGGCGAAATGCCCGAAATTGAACAGGCAACCGAATTGCCGGCAATGCTGGTACGCACCGCACGCGACGCGGCTCCGGATAAAAACATAGAAACATCATTCCCGGATGCACCGGCGCAATTCTATGCCCGTCCAATGGCGTTGGCGCGCGCGTTTGGCAACATTATTGAAAACGCCGCACGTTTTGCGAACAAGACCATTAAAATATCGGAAATCGACACCGCCGACCAGGTAGAGGTTATTATCGAAGATGACGGTCCCGGCATTCCAGATGATAAAAAACGCGATGCCATGCGTCCGTTTGTGCGCCTGGATAATGCGCGCGGTCGCGACACCGGCGGAACAGGGCTGGGGTTATCAATTGCACAAACCGCAATTGAAAACCACGGTGGCCAAATGTTCTTGGAAAACAGCGATTTGGGCGGTCTGCGCGTTCGCGTTGTATTGCCAATATAATATCAACACTTTTTTACGACAGGTATGAAAAATGAATTTGTATAAATATGTATCAGATGCGATAAACGACAAACTGGGCGTGGCGGTTAAACTGGATGTGCCACGCAACCGCGAATTTGGCGATTTTGCCACAAATGCCGCCATGGTTATGGCGAAAAGTGCCGGCAAAAACCCACGCGAATTGGCGGGCGAATTATTACCGCGTCTGCGCGAATTGGATTTTGTTGCCGATGTATCAATCGCCGGCCCGGGATTTATCAACATTAAATTGCGCGATGAATTTTTGTGGGACGCCGCCCAACAACCACAAAATCCACATGCCGAAAAAACAATGAAAATCGATTTAGATTACGGCGGCTACAATGTGGGCAAGGCATTACACATTGGGCACCTGCGCACGACAATCGTGGGCGATACATTTAACCGCATTGCGAAATCATTGGGGCATACAACAAAAAGCTATAACCATATTGGCGATTGGGGCCGTCCGATGGGGCTGATTATCGCGTGGATTATGGAATATGGTATGCCAGACACCGCCGCCGAATTAAACAAAATCTATCCGGCGTCGACCGCACGCGCCAAAGATGACGAAGCCTGGATGGCACATGCCAAGGAAATCACCGCCAAATTGCAGGCTGGCGACCCAGAATGCAAACGTATTTATGACGCGTTTATGAAAATATCATTGGCGCAAATGGATACCGTGTTGCATCGGTTGAATGTATTGCCTTTTGATGCAACAATGGGCGAACGCGGTGTTGCACCGTATGTCCCAGAAATGCAGAAAATTTTGGAATCAAAACATTTGTTGACTATGGACGATGGCGCAATGATTGTGAACATTAAACGCGATGATGACCGCGCGCCAATGCCGCCATTGATGTTCCGCACCAGTGCCGACACCCAAACATACGCGGCGGCGGATTTGTCGGCTATTTTATACCGCACAAATACCGACCATCCAGATATTATTGGGTACTTTACCGATTCCCGCCAGAACCTGCATTTTCAACAGGTATTTCGTGCGGCGCATCTGGCCGAAATCACAAACGCCGAATTATTCCACACGGGCTTTGGCGCACTGACCGGCGCCGACGGCAAACCGTTCAAGACCCGCGATGGTGGGGTGGCGGAATTACTGGATATTTTGGACACCGCACGCGATGCCGTACGCGAACGCGTGACCGCCGCCGATAAAAAGCTGGATGACGACACAATTGATGCAATTGCATTGGCGGCGGTGAAATTCAACGATTTAATCCACGATGTTCGCGCCGACTATGTGTTTGACCCAAATCAAATCACCAGTTTCGAGGGCCGTACCGGTCCATATATCCTGTACACCGCCGTGCGTTTGAATTCTGTTTTGCGCCGTGCCGGCGATGCGGGCGACGCGAAAATGGCCGAATTGACCACGGATGAGCGCAACCTGTTGATTGAAATTCTGGATTTTGAACGCACAGTGCAGGGCGCATTTGACAACCGCGCAACCGATATGATTGCAAATTATGCGTACGATTTGTGCCAGTTGATAAATTCGTTCTATCACAATTGCCCAATTCTGCGCGATGATGTTGCACCCGAAATCCGTGCGGCGCGTTTGCACATAGTGCGCATTGCCGCCAACACATTGGGACGCACAATTGATATGATGGGCCTGCGTGTGCCAAACGAAATGTAAAGTTCAAATACCAAAGTTCAAAGTGCAAATAATGTGTACGCCATCCGGCGCACTACTTTATTCATTTGAACTTTGTATACGGTATTATAATACCATACGGATTTTTCTTGACTTTCCTGCGGGGTTGCGTCATAATACGCACGCTAAATTTATAAAACCATAAGGAAAACATAAAATGGCAGCGACAAAATCGTTAAAACAGTGCGAATTGGACGCCAAATGGTATCTGATTGACGCAACTGACTGCACACTGGGGCGTTTGGCGGCATTTACCGCGAACATCCTGCGCGGTAAAAACAAGCCGACATGGACACCAAATATGGATTGCGGCGACCATGTTATCATTATCAACGCGGACAAGGTTGCATTGTCTGGTAAAAAAGCGGACAAAACCAAATTCTTTTGGCATTCTCTGTGGACCGGCAGCACCAAAGAACGCACACTGGGCCAAATGCGCGAAGAAAAACCAGAACAGTTGGTTTTCAACGCTGTGAAACGTATGATGGGCCGTCGCACTGCGGTTGCGTTGGCGAACCAGCGTTTGACCAAACTGCATGTATATGCGGGTGCCGACCACAAACACGCGGCACAAAAACCAGTTGTTATCAATTTTGCCGAATTGAATCGTAAAAACAAAAGGGGCGAATAATGACAGAAACTAAAAAGACCGCAACCGCGGCAAAAACAGTAAAGAAAGCCGCCCCGGCGAAAAAAGCACCGGCCGCCAAGAAAGCAACCGCTGCGGAAAAGACCGCATGCGTTAAATTGACCGGCGCAACATACGCAACCGGCAAACGTAAAGATTCCGTTGCACGCGTATACTTGGTTCCGGGCAAGGGCAACATCTTTGTCAACGAAATTCCGGCAAACGAATATTTCCGTCGTCCGGTGTTGCAAATGATTATTGCACAACCATTTGGTGTCACAAAACGCGAAACCGCATACGACATTCACGCCATGGTTATTGGGGGTGGTCTGTCGGGCCAGGCGGGCGCTGTTAAACACGGTATTTCCAAAGCATTGGAAAAGGTTGAACCAGAATTGCGTTCGGCATTGAAAGCCGCCGGATTCTTGACCCGCGACAGCCGTGTTGTTGAACGTAAACACTTTGGTCACCACAAGGCGCGTCGTTCGACACAGTTCAGCAAACGTTAATTTGCCGAATACAGATAAAAAATCCCGCACAATGCGGGATTTTTTATTATTGCGTTTATAAAAAAAGCGTGCAATAATCACACGGCAATTACATTTTAGGGGAACAATATGTTTACAAAAGAAAAAATCAAAGATTTACATTATTCCGTAAATGGAACGATTTCCGCAGCCGATGTCCAGGCGGCGGCCGATGAAATTTTGACCGAATACGGCAAAACCGCAAAAATGCCGGGATTCCGTCCGGGGCACATTCCATTGTCGGTATTGCGCCAGAAATTCAACGCATCGGCAACATCCGAAGCGGTCGATAAATTGATGAACAAAGACTTGAACGATTTTATCGCCGACAAAAAAATCCGTTTGGCGGGCACACCAAAGGTTGACTTGGCCGGGTGGGAATTTGGCAAAGATGTCGAATATTCATTGGAATTTGATATTCTGCCAACATTGCCGGCAATTGATTTGGAAAAATTCACCGTCACCAAGAAAACAACCACATTGGACGAGGCCGAGGTTGAAAAGGCAATTGAAAACCTGCGTCGCAGCCGCAGCACCGCAGAAAAACAAGACGAAAATTACAAGGCCGCCAATGGCGACACAGCCGTAATTGATTTCAAGGGATTCATCGGCGACGAAGCATTCGAAGGTGGCGCCGCGGAAAAACATCACTTGATTTTGGGTTCTGGTGCGTTTATCCCGGGATTCGAAGATCAAATCATCGGCCACAAATCGGGCGATGAATTTGATGTAAATGTCAAATTCCCCAAAGATTATCATGCCGCCAACTTGGCCGGCAAAGACGCGCGTTTCGCGGTCAAAGTTCACGAGGTTCGCAAACACATTTTGCCAGAACTGAACAACGAATTGGCGAAAACCGTTGGCCAGGAATCGGTTGACGCATTACGCGAACACATCCGCAAAATCTATAACGACCAGTATGCCGAGGCCGCGCAACGCGATATGCGCAACGAATTGCTGGACATTTTGGCCGACAAAGTCAAATTAGATTTGCCAGAAACATTGGTCGACCAGGAATTAAATATGGCGAAATCGGAACATGATCACAACCACGAACACTGTGGCGATGATTGCAAGGCCGATGATCACAAATGGGATGAAAAGAAAGAACGTAAAGACGCCGAACGCCGCGTTAAACTGGGGCTGATTTTGGCCGAATGGGGCACCCAGAACAAGGTCGAAGTCACCCGTGACGACCTGCAACAGGCGGTCTGGGCCGAAGCGTCCCGTTATCCAGATCCGAAACAGGTATTCGAATTCTATAACAAGAATCAAAATGCCTTGGCGATGCTGCGCGGTATGATTTTCGAACGCAAGGCATTGGACGCAATGTTGACGCATGTCAAACAGAAAGAAAAAGCGGTAAAGCCCGAAGAATTATTCCAGGCAGCACCAGTGAAATAAAAAATGCCCCGTTCGGGGCATTTTTTTAAAGAGCATAGAGCAATGATAGCGCAATGGCTTTGCACCACGAGCAAGAAAACCGCCTTTAACACTTGACAAAACACATTTGTGTGCATATATTTATGCATTATAACAAGGCAAAAAATATGAAAACGACACAAATCTTATCGTATAAATTGAAACGCGCATTACCAATACTGGGCATTGCCGGCGCGTCTGTGTGCAACATAAACGCCCAAGATAACGCCACCAAACGCGATATAGACCTGCATTGGGACCGCCGCAGCAGTGTTGAAATTTCATTTGAAAATATTCAAAAATATCTGAACGATTCAACGGTGAACAATATCTATTTAACCGCCGCCGGCGACACCGATTTCGCGGTATATTCACCGGGCATTTCGGATTTGCTGTGCGAATACATGTCCGAACGCATAAATATGGCACCATCGCGCATTCGTGGCCGCGGCAATATAGTATTAGAGCCCGGCACAATTGCCCCATGCGACAGTTTATGGTTCGTAAACAGTGGCTGGACAATAAATCAACGATAACATCGCCCCGGACGGGGCGTTTTTTCTTGCAATTTCAAAAAAAATCCCGTATAATCCGTTCGGTTTTGCGGGTGGGCGCATTACCAATCCGATTAACCCCACAAGTCCCCCAGAGATTTTTTGGATGGCTGTGCCACCCGAAGCATCTGCGAAGGGTGGCAAACTTTGTATGAAATTTTCTTATGAAAGATTTATCCAAAGATTTATTCAATCCATTATCCGGTGAAGATTTCGTCCAGATGTTCGACAAGGACTATGGCACACAGGAAACTTTGCAGGGTTATGCAACCAAGGGTACCGTCAAAGACATTCGCGGCGATTTCGCGATGGTTGATGTTGGCCTGAAATCCGAAGGCCGCATTCCATTAAAAGAATTTGGCGCATCTGTTCCGGCCGTTGGCGACATCATTGACGTTTTTGTTGAACGTTATGAATCACGCGAAGGCACGGCGGTTCTGTCGTATACCAAGGCTCGTGCTGAAAAAGCATGGAAAGATTTGGAAAAGACAGTTGCCGAAGGCATTGACCCCGAGGGTACAATTATCGATGTTGTTCGCGGTGGTTACACCGTTGATTTGGGCGGCGTATTTGCATTTATGCCATCGTCCCAGGTTGACCACAAACCGGTTCGCGATGCAAAATCGTTGATTGGTCTGAAAGACAAATTCCGCGTTTTGAAAATGGATGCATTGCGCACGAACGCAATCGTGTCTCGTCGCGCGATTCAGTCTGACTCCATCGCGGCCGCACAACGCGAAGCGATGAAAAACATCACACTGGGTGCCGTTATCGAAGGTACCGTTAAAAACATTACCGATTACGGTGTGTTCGTTGATTTGGGTGGCATCGACGGTTTGTTGCATGTGACAGACCTGTCCTGGAAGCGCGTAAATCACCCACGCGAATTGGTTCATGTTGGTGAAAAGATCAAGGTCAAAGTTATCCAATTCGATCCAGAATCCCATCGTATCTCGTTGGGTGCGAAACAATTGGAAGCTGACCCATGGGAAACAGCATCCCGCGCGTTCAATGTTGGCGACACAGTATCAGGCAAGGTTTCATCCATTACCGATTACGGTGCATTCATTGACCTGGGCAACAATATCGAGGGCTTGGTTCACATGTCTGAACTGTCCTGGACAAACAAAAACATTCACCCCAGCAAAGTTTTGCAAGCGGGCCAGGATGTAAATGTTGTTGTTTTGGGTATTGACCAGGATAAACGCCGCATTTCGTTGGGATACAAACAATTGCAACCAAATCCATGGAAACAATTTGCCGAAACCCACAATGTTGGCGATGTCGTGACTGGCCCAATTAAAAACACAACCGAATTCGGTCTGTTTGTTCAATTGACCCCAGAATTGGACGGTATGGTTCACATTTCCGACCTGTCTTGGAACAAATTGGACGAAGAAGAACTGAAAAAGTTCGTTCGTGGCCAAGAAGTGACAGCGAAAATTTTGGACATCAATCCGGAAAAAGAACGCGTCACACTGGGTATCAAGCAATTGACCGAAGGTGCAGACAGCAAAAACGCTGCCATCAAGAAAGGCGCGGTTGTTTCCGGTACTGTTTCCGAAATTACACCAGACGAATTGATTTTGGCATTGCCGAATGAAATCCGCGGTGTTATTCGTCGCACAGACCTGTCACGCGAAAAAGCGGAACAGGACACCAGCAAATTCAAAATCGGTGACACAGTCGAAGCATCTGTTGTTTCTGTCGAAGACAACACTGTTAAACTGTCCATCCGCGCATTGCAGGTGACCCTGGAAAAACAGGCCGTCAAAGAATACGCCAACCAGGCCGACAGCGGCTCGGTTTTGGGCGACATCTTGGGCGCTGCGATTGAAAACAGCAAAAAATAATTTACGATTGTAAATTATTCCTATAATCCCCGACATCCTTGTCGGGGATTTATTTTTGTGATACAATATGGTCACTATGAAAAACGAAATGATTGTTTTAATGGGCGGGCCCGGCGTAGGCAAAGGCACATTTGCCCACCTGTTGCAGGAACATTGCAAATTTAACTATGTCGAAACCGGCGCAATATTGCGCGCCATGCCGGCGGATTCCGAAATAGGGCGGTTGATTGCACGCGGCGAATTGGTACCCGACGCACCATTGTTTGATTTGATGCGCCACCATATCGGCACAGATTCCGATGTATTATTGGATGGATTTCCCCGCACATTGTCCCAGGCAAAATGGCTGGTCAAATCGTATGCCGACGCGTTCAACATTCGCGTAATATTTTTGAATGTGTCAATTGATATCATTCGCCGCCGCCTGGCAAAACGCCACAACACAGGCAGCACCCGCGCCGACGATGCCGACAACGCGGTTGTGGAACGCCGCATTAAAACATTTTTGGATATAACTATGCCGGCAATCGAATGGCTGCGCACCGCACCCGGAATTCATTTTTCTGACGTGGATGTCAGCGCCGACGCCGCCACCGATAATTTTGTAAACATCTTGGCCGCATTGGAATAAAAACCACCCCACCTTAATTCCCCTCCAGGAACCCCCCACGGAATTTATCAATTCCGCGGGGCCCGAGTCGTGGTGGCACGAAGCGCCAGCGGGAAACTTATTATTCACTTGAACGATGCAAGTTCTCCTCCTGTGGAGGAGTCCCGCGTAGCGGGGAGGTTGTCTTTTTATTTGAAACTTCGTACAACATTACGCGCTTTCAAGACCACCCCGGCCTGCGGCCACCCCTCCACCGGAGGGGAACTTGCACGTGACGGTATTGCAGAGCACAGGGAACAAACCGTCACCCCGACGAAGGTCGGGGACCATTGCCCCGCGGGGCTATATTTACCACTACCCCGGCACTTCGTGCCACCCCTTCGCTTAGCGAAGGGGATTTTGGATTGCAACGGGAATGAAAAAAGTGCGCCGAATGGCGCACTTCATTGCTCTCTGCTCTCTGCGATTTGCTCTCTAAATAAAACCCGCCCCGTCCACTTGCGTGTGCCTCTCCCAATAAAAAAACGCCCAAGTGGGCGTTTTTTAATTCTTTTCAATAACCACTATGGCCGCGGAGTAATCGTCCTGGTCGGTGATGGACAGGTGTACAACCGCATCCGGTCCGGCCAATTCCTTTAATGCGGCACGCGCCCCACCGGCAATCAGTAATTCGGGACGACCGGCATCATTGTGTACAACCGAAACATCGGAAAACGCGATGTCGTCGCCAAACCCGGTGCCCAACGCCTTCAGACAAGCCTCGCGTGCGGCCCAGAAATTTGCCAAATGCTTTTCGGCGTTTGCATTATCGGTATCGGCATATTCCAATTCTTTCTTTGTGAATATGCGTTGTTTTTTGAACGCGGACCAATCCAAGAAACGCCCGCTTTCTACCAAATCAATTCCAATTCCCATAATCATAGAACGGCACCCCCATCAGGTTAAATTCGATATGCGCATACTAGTAACTTTTTTCCGATTCGTGCAAGCACAAAATGCGTCAAATAAAAGTATTGTTTTTTTGAAACGAATAGATTATATTTGTGTGCGTTCGGGGTGTAGCTCAGCCTGGTAGAGTACTTGCATGGGGTGCAAGGGGTCGCAGGTTCGATTCCTGTCACCCCGACCAAAAATTAAACCGTCCATACGGACGGTTAAATTTTTGTGGTGACCAGAATCGAACCTGCGGGGCAGCAGGTTTGAACCGCAGGCCACAAGGCAGACGGCAGTATGCCGGTTCGCGTCAGCGAATGTGCCCAGGTGGGCGCAGCCATTCCTGTCTACGGCGACCAAAAATTTAACCGTCCGTATGGGTGGCGTCAGAATATCCAAAATAAAATTGCCAAGACAATTAAAATCCCCAGCCCCAGCAATATGTATCGTGCGATGGTGAAAGAGTTTGTTTGTGTTGCCATGGTGTAATTGTACCACGCGGCGCGCATAAAAAATATTGGTATGAATTCCCAGATTTGATTGATTTTCTGCAAATTGTGTTATAAAATACCACCGTTTATAAATCTGTATCAGCATAAGGAGAATGGCCATGTTTGTGACTGAAAAATTAAAAACATTCTCTTGGGTGAATGTCGGCAACCCCGACCACGAAGATTTCGAGAAATTACAAACCGAATACAAAATTGACGAGGATACCATTTCGGACATTCTGGACCCGGATGAACAACCGCGTATAGAGGTCGAAGACGATTACAAGGTTATAATCGTGCGTTTTCCAATTATAAACCGCGAAACGGACACCATCTGGCATACCGAGCCACTGTCGATTATTTATTCGTCGTCGCGTGTTATAACCGTTTGTCGTAAACGGTGCGATTTGCTGGATAAAATCAAGAAAGATGAGAAAACATCACGTGAAGAATTCATTTTGAACATCATTTATTACATCGCGGAATCGTACTTGAAATTCTTGAAGGAATTGAACAAGCGCGTTTTGGAGTCTAAACAGGCATTGCAAGAGCGCATTCGCCGTCGCGATTTGATGGCATTACTTGAGGTTGAAAACAGTTATACCCTGTATATGGCGGGCATCAAGGGCAATGTTGCGGTGTTGGATAAATTGGAAAAGGTTCGTGGTTTTGTAAAGACCGACGACGCACGCGACCTGGCCGAGGATGCGCGCATTGAATTGTCCCAGGCGACCGAGGTCGTGACATCATACAGCAAGATGTTAAAATCCATCAAGGAGACATTTGAAAGCGTTATTAATATGGATTCCAACATGTATATTAATCGTTTGACCATGTGGAACATTATTCTGGTGGTGCCAACGGTTGTCGTTGGGTATTACGGCATGAATATGAAATTGCCGTTTGCCGAATACGACAGTGCGGCCCTGGTAATATTCTTGGCAATAATGATATTGCTGTTGGGGTTTGCGTTTTTCAGTGTTGCCCGTCGCAGTATTGTATAAACAGGGCACAGATAACAGATGGCGTGCCGTCCGGTGCGCATGTTTTTTACCGTTGCGGGGCTAAAATATCACTAAAAAAAACACCCATTCGGGTGCTTTTTTATTACATTTCCAACGGTGGGAAACATGTATCGGTACCGTCAATACAACACGCCGTTGTACCGTTGCCCATATCCGAGAAAACTTCGCCCGTGCAACATCCGTGCACATCGGGGGCACTGCCGTCGTCACAGGCCACGGCATTTTCGGTTTCAACAACGGTTTCCGTATCGTATGACGGCGATGCCACAAACATTTCTTCCTGGGCCGATACCGAATAAGATGGTTTCTTGGCCAATATTTCTTCTTCGGATTCAATAACTTTTGGTGTTTCGGTCACCGTTGACGCCGTGGCTGGCGCGGCCGCTGGAATCGGATTTACCGTCACGGCTGGTACGGGTGCCGGGGCGGGTTCATCAACAACGGGTGCGGGCGTGGCCACCACTGGTTCGGGTTCTGGTTCAACCGCAACCGGTTCTGGTTCGGGCTCTGTCACTGGCGCGACAACAATGGGTTCCGGTTCAACCGCGACTGGTTCTGGTTCGGGTTCAACAACCGCGGGCTGGGGCGTGTCAACCGGTGCCACTGGTGCGGTATTTTCATCAACAAACGGTGTTGTCGCCGCATCGGTTGTGGTCGGCGCCGCTGGCGTTTCCGCCACATTTTCGCTGGGCACAACCGCGGTTAAATTCGGAACGGTGGTTGTGGTCGAACGCTGTTGATACAACCACAATGTAAATATCGACAATATAATCAGCACACCCAATGCAACATAATAAATAAACGATGGTTTTTGCGTGGTGCCCGGCGATACCGGTGCCACATTACCCGTAATTGGCGACACGGGGCGCACATCTGTCGCCGACGGAATATTTGGCGCAATTGGCGCCGGACGCGATTCCGGCGTTGGTGCGGGGGCGGGCGCCACATCTGGGGCCGGCGTCGCGGCAACCGGTGCATCGTCCACCACCGAGGCAACCGCCGGTGTAATTGTGTTCAAAATTGGTGTTGGCGCATCAGACTGTGGTGTGGGTGCCAAATCCGCCGCCGGCACATCGGGTACCGGTGCAAACACATTCACAACCGTCTGTGGTTGCCGGGCAACATCGTCAGATGTCGCATCCGTTGCATGCGGCGACACCGGCGGTACAAATGTCAACGGTTCAACAACCGCCACAGCGTCATCCGCGGGCACATTATCAATTGGTCCCGGCACAAACGGTGACGGCGCATCAAAATCAATTGGTTTGAACGCAATTTCTTCGTCCAAAATTTCTGGGTCTTTATCAAATAACGGTTTTACTTCTTCGTCGGCCATTTGCGTTGCCTTTGGTTCATTGATATTGGATTTTGCCGCCACCACAGACAAATCATTTTTACGCGGTGCGGCGGGCACATCAACAATTTCGGGAATGCGCGCCAACAATTCCTGGGCCGCGGTTGCGTCATCGGCGGCCGCCGCCATACGCCGTTTGGCATTTACTATGCGGCGCTTGGCGCGACGAATTTTGTCGTTTGTCGCGTCCAACTGGGCCTCGGTCTTTAATATTTTCGATGCAGATTCCTTGGTCGGTTTGCGTCCCACAGATTTACGATGCTGGGTCAATTTGGCGTTTAATGTGCGCACACGCGATTGCAATTCCGCCACAGAATCATTTGTTTTTTCAATTGTTTCATTCGCGCGTTCAATTGTACGATTTGCGGCGTCCAACCGTTCTGTGGCGGCACGGCGAACCGACGCATTACGAAACGCCACCAATTCGCCCAGCGCCCCCGAAATATCATCGCCAGAATCATACGCACGAATTAAATTGTCATATATATTCAGCCCGCCGTATTCAATGTCCAATTTTTGATACTTGTTATCCCGGCGCGGGCGCACAGTTTCCAAATCAACATTCCAATCGTTTTCCAGCACATCGTCCCATTTGCGATTGCCGACCGGATTCATAACCAACAAAACATTGGGTTTAACATCACCCGTCGTCACATCAACCACAAACACCAAATGCCCGGCGTCATTATAGTACGCGCGCAGGTCATTGCCATCTATGTCATAATGACGCTGGGTTAAAACGGTTTTATTCTCTCTCTCGGCTGGCATGATGCGTTCCCCACATTTAGTTATTTTTTCTTTGGCGGTGTAAATTGATATGCCTGTTTACAATGCTCATAGCAATATGGTTTACCCACAAACACAGTTTCCCCACAAAAATGGAAATTTTCAGAATCCGGATCGCCAATTGGCCAACGGCACTGATTCGGTTTCAGGTTTGCCATTTCCAACGAATGTTGGATTATACGCTGGTGCATGGCCAGTGTTTTATTGCTTAATGATTTGGGTTCCTTGGCTGGCGCCTTGGGTGCTGGGGTCGGTGCCTTGGCCGGCGCTTTCTTGGCCGGTGCAGATTTGGCCGGGGCCGCTTTCTTTGCGGGCGTGACCTTGGTCGGTTTGATCGCTGGCGCCTTGGCCGTGGTTGCCTTGGCCGGCTTTGCGCTTGTGGTCGTTTTCTTGGCCGCCGGCTTTTTGGTCGGGGCCGATGCAACCGATTTTGTCGCCTTTTTTTCCGGTGCGGTCTTTGCCGCGGTGGCGCCCGCCTTGGCATTCCAGCCCAACCGGTTCAATTTGCCAACAACGGCGTTTTTACTGATGCCCAATTTTTTACCGATTTCCGATGTGGACAAACCCTTGCCCATCAGGGCTTTTAATTTTTTCAGTGCTGTGTTATCCCAACCCTTGCTCATTTTATATCAACCTCTGTTGTACTTTTTATGGTATAATTCTATCACAGTTCCGAATCGAAAGGCAAGGGGGAAAAATATGATTTGGCAAATCTTTTTCATTATTTTACTGGGCATTGCATTGTGGTGCGCGTGGCAAATTTCGCGGGCCGATTTGCGCCGCCGTATTATACCCGATGCGTTTCTGTGGCCATTGATGCTGATTGGATTGTTGATAACAAATTGGTTCGTTTGGCCGGTTGGACCGCGCGGTGCGGCAATTGGTGCGGCGTTTGGATATGCATTGGCGGCCGGAACCGGTTTTGTATTTGATGTGGTGCGTCGCTGGAAAAATCCAGATGCCAGCACCCCAATTGGCATGGGCGATATCAAACTGATTGCAACCGGCGGTGTGTGGGCCGGGGTCCAGGGCGTATCACTGGCGTTGATTGTGGCATGTGTGACCGGCGCCGTGTGGGCCGCCGCCAAACACCAGAAATATATTCCGTTTGCACCGTTCTTTATCACCGGCATAATTTTGGCTTTAATAACAATGGCATTTTTGATATAGTTATTATTAAAAGAGAGCAATGCGCAGAGAGCAGAGAGCAATGAGAGAGAACATAGCCCTGGGAAAAAGCACAAAATTTGCGATACGGATTATAAATCTGTACAAATTTTTGTGCACCAATCAGCAAGAGTTTGTTCTGTCTAAACAGATTTTGCGTTCTGGAACCAGTATTGGCGCCAATATATCCGAAGCGGACTGTGCCATTACGAAATCAGACTTTCTGGCAAAAATATACATCGCCTATAAAGAATGTTCCGAGACTTTGTACTGGCTGCGCTTGCTGAAAGAAACCGATTATATCGACAACAAATCGTACAATTCTATGACCCGTGATTGTAAAGAACTGATACGCATGTTGGCGGCAACAACAAAAACGACGGAAAAGAATATTAAACCAGAACAAAACACAAAAAAGAAAAAACACGATGATAAAAAATAAACTATTTTTTCATTGCTCTCTGCTCTCTGCTCTCTGCTCTTTATTTAGTGCGGGCGCGCTGAATGCCGCAACGCCAAAGATTATGTCGCAATACGGGCAAATTCAAAATGTGCAAAATTATTCGTCTAATCCATTTTGGACACCGTCCAGCCCATATAACCAGCGTATGCCACAACCGGTATATGCCCAGGGCACCGATGTTGACACGGGCGATTGCGCACGCGTTGTTTCGGCGTTGGTTGCATCGTATTGCCAAACGCATAATAATTGCATCGGGGTCAGTTTGGATGACGCCCGCCCGGCATTGACCGTTCAATTGGCCAGTTTGCCGAACCACAACTATGTGACGCCATGCGCGGGTTTTATTGACACAACATTTGCCGAATACAAATCGAATTATGCCATTGCGGCGCCAAAATCGGGCCGCGCAACGGCATTTCCGACGGCAACCGCCGCCAACACATCGGCCAATTCTGAATTCAAAATAGATAATCCATACGAACCACAATCGCCAACATGGAACGGTGTGGAGTGGGGCACCGAAATGAAACAGCGCGCCGAAACATTGGAAACATTACAGGCACAAAATGGTGCCGGGACCGAGCATGTTGAACGCGCCGCATTCCCAACGACAATTGCCGACGCATCATTTACCGAACGCGTGGAAAACGCGGCCGCTGGATACGCACCATACAAAGACACCTCGGCATATAAACAATTAAATATTGAAAGCGAAGAACAATATTTGCAACGCCAGGCATCACGCCGCGCCGCATACTGTACAAAATATTTTCAAAAATTGACGATATTGGACGCCGATTTGGCTGCATTGAAAAAATGTCAATCGGCGGGCGTACCATTTACCAGTTGTCAGACCCAGGGGGTATATTGATGAGATTTAATCATGTATATTTTATCAGTTTATGTTCATTGTGCGCATTACTGGGCGACGCCTGGGCATTAAATTGGAATGATCCGAATGTTGTTCCCGTACAAAGTCTGTCAGACCACAGGTGGCGTGATGCAGTAACCGGACAATTTATCAATACGACGGGTATGCCGGCGAATGGTATAAATCCTAATGCCGCGCCGGTGACCACCCCGACTGCGACGACAACATCTACATCTGCCCCCGCAGCATCTGCACCAACCGCGACAACATCTACATCAGTGCCCGCGGCGAATGCATCAACCCCCAGCAACGCCGGCGCGGCACCTGCGGTTGTCAACACGCCCAATACCACGAAAACCGGATTTGGTACCGCAGTCAAAAACAATTGGAAGGGTATGTCCACCAAGGCCAAGGTTGCTGGCGGGGTGGCAATTGTGGGGGGCACAGCCGCCGTTGTCTCGGCCACATCTGGCAATACGAAACATTCTGCTTGGGATGTTGTCAGTGGCGTTGTTGGTGGGGGCACGGCCGGCGCCGGCGTTGGCAGTTTTGTGCCAGGCATCGGAACCGCCGTTGCTGCGGGTGTTGGTGCGGTCCTGGGCGGCGCAATCACTGGTTCACAATTGTTTTCTGAAACAGATTGTTTGGATGACCCGATTACTGGTGCATTTACATGCTGTCACACCGCATTTAACAAGGGTCAGCGTCAGGCGGAAATTGGCGACTATATGTTTTGCGCCGTGAACGATTCCAATGGCCAACCCATTGCATACGGTGTGCGCCGCTGTTTACAGGGCGACATAAAAAAGGGTTCCGAAACTTGGGCCGACAAAGAATTATCGTGGTGGGACGGTCTGTGGCAAGACGATTTTTGGGAACCGGAATGTCAATATCGTTTCTGCGGCGAGGCCCCATTGCGCGGTCTGGAAGAATACATTGAATACCAACCAGACACGGAAAATTTCTGTTGGAATTGGGTGTGCAAGGCGGGATATACAAAATCTGGTAATACATGCTATACATCTGATGGCGGCGTTGCCGGCGGCACACCAAGTGGCACCGCCGTGGTTTCGCCAAATGCGCCGGGTGCGGCATCAGCCGCCGATCCGTATGCGACTGCCATTAAAAATATCCAGACCGAGCGTCAGCGTATAATTGATTTCTGTGGGACCCAAAACACGGATACAGGATTTGGATTGAAATAAAAACATGCGAATTCAAATCGCATTTTGTGCATTATGTATATGTCTGTGGGCCAGTGCCGCACGTGCGACGGTTGAAGCCACAGAATGTGCGACGGCGGCATTTGCAAATGCGTTGGCTGCAACGGCAAACACAGTTTCTGAAACCGATGATGAAATTGTTATCCAACAATGGGTGCATAAAACATTTGCCGATGCAAATGTTTTGCGTACTGTTTTGGCGTGCCCCGAAATTGCGGGCATTGACATAACCGAAACGGTGAAATTTTTGCCAATAAAATATACTTTCCCGGGCGGCCGCGAAATAGTTATCAATTACGAAACCCAACCAAAAATTTTACACCAACGTTTAATGTTGGCCACGCGTGCCGCAATGCCCCCGGCGGGGGACAGCCCGCGCATTGGTGGCGATGGTGACAATGCCGTATGGACCAATACAGACCCGGCATGGTACGCCATTATGGTTGTACAGCACGGCGCATTGGACCGATTTGCCGCCGCCGGCACGAACCATACAATTTCATTGGAATATATAAAAAACAACATTGATGAATTGTACCCACAAAACGCCCGCTGTACCAGTAAAAGCGCATTCGCCAACGACAGTGATATGATAAATGTGGCCATGCATAAAACCGTTGGATTGGACGATGATTCAAACGATTACTATGTTGCCGGCGATGCCGATTTGCGTTGGGTGTCGTATTTGGAAATAGGGCTGGATGTGGCCATAACCGTTGTGACCGCCGGCGGCGGCACGGTTTTGCTGGGCACGACCAAGGCCGCGCGCGCATCGCGCACACTGAAAAATTTGGGCAATACCATCCGTACATTGGCAAAAACCGACGCCGTTCGCGACTATATCCGCGTGTCGCAACAATATGCCCGCGCGGCGGATGAATTAAAGAAAATAGATCGCGCCGCAAATGCCACCGAATATGCACGCAAATCGGACCAGGTTGCCGATTTGGCCAAATCTATGCGCGAAATGGAACAAACATCGGACCAGGTAAAACAATATAACCAGGCAACAAAAAGTTATGCCGAAATAAACAAATATCGCCACGCGCTGCGTGGACTGAAAACCGCCCAACGCGGAAATGTTGTCGCCCGCGGTTGGCGCGCATTGCGTGCGGCAAACACCGGCAATAAAATGCTGAACCGCGGGGGACGCATTGCACGCAGCAGTGCCGTATCGGGGCGCATTCGCGATTGGTTGTTCAATTCCACCATGCGCAGTGCCGGCATGTTGGCCAAGATGGAGGCCACCGGCGGCGTAATATATGGTGCAATCAAATTTATTGGCGGCATGTACGATTGGACCGAAACCAGCACCGGCGAATTCACCAGTGGCGTTGAATTTGCGCCGCTGTTGTTGCTGTCGGCGGATGACCTGGCGGGACAAGAAAATATTGTCAATCATGGAATGTGGCTGATGTGGTTGGGCGACACAATCAGTCCCGCCGACGACGATGCCGCATATTTGCAGGCCATGGATATGGCGGCAAAATTCTATCAAGATTTGACCGAAACGCAATCTGATGCAAACAACAACGCATGCGATGTTGACATATATGTTGTGCGGCCAATATTGCGCAACCCCGGAACCGACAACCCATCAATTTATTATCTGATTATGAACGAAGACCCGTGGACCACGCACAACGATTGATAAAATTTTCCCATTGTAATTATTGCCACGAATTCTTATAATATATATAATAATATATATAACAAGAACACCAGCAGGACAGGGGGCATTATGAAACGCTTTATGATGGCATTTATGATTGTGCTGACATCGGTATGCACCGCATCCGCGTACCAGGTTTTGTCGTCCAAGGAACTGGGCAAAAACGACGCCCGCAATCAAAATGTGGTTGTAAAATGCACAACCGATATGGGCAAGGTTTCCGACCAAACATGCAGTTTGCGCCGCTATGTCAAATGCACTGGAACCGGCGCCGCAAAAAAATGCAGCGGTTGGCAACCATGGCGCAGTTTGCGCAACCCAACCGAACAATATTCCGATTGGCGCAGTGGCGCATCGGCATGTTGCCGCGCAATGGGATTACGATAAAAAAACGCGCCCCGGCGCGTTTTTTTATAGAGCGCAAAGAGCAGAGAGCAATGGGTTGCGCCATTGGCGCACCTGCTAATTGTCATTCCTGCGTAGGCAGGAATAGGGACTATGCAGTGCGAGTGCAACGAGCCAAACACAGAACATTGCGGAATACGGTAATATTGGTATACGCCGCCTTTTACCAAATATTGTACAACAATGAACGAGAGCAATTTCCAAGACCCTATTCCCGCCTTTGCCCACCCACGAAATTTTCAATTTCGTGGGGCCCGGAGCGGGAATGACAAGTTTTTAAGTTCTCTTTTCTAAAACTGTATTTATTTCATCACTATATCACTAAATCACTTACCCATTTTTTCTTTGTGTCGTGGCGGGATAGAGCAGCGACGGGTGTTCATTCAACGGCAAAGGGTGACATGTTGCACCAATAAAGCCAATCAACTGGAATATATTTAATCGGTATCGCCCACATAACAGTTTTTGATATTCGCCCGTGGTTAAATCCATTGCATTGCACATAAATACAACCGACAATCCCAATTCCTGGCGGATTTGTTCTATTTCCAGTCCAATTCTCATATTGCCCCCTAAAAGAAAACCACCAGAAAATTCAGGTGGCTGGAGGTTAAGAGCTATAATAGAGTATAGTGCGCTTATTCAATATATTCACGCCCTCCAACCGGTTTGGTTGGAGATGTATCGTCATCTCGGACGCTCTATACCGGGCTCTTAAACCCCACAATGGCAACCCGCCATTGCACGCGAATTATACAATGTCTGATATAAAAATACAAGTATAAACGGCCAACAACATAAATCTATCCCCTTCGCCAAGCGACTGGGTGGCACGAAGTGCCGGGGTAGTGGTAAATCTGTCCCCGCAGGGCCCGATTTACCACAAAAAATCGCCACAAGGGCGATTTGATTCTTGGTGGAGCTGATGGGATTGGCTTCGCCGACCTTGCAAAATTTGCTGGCGCAAACCGGCATACTCACGTCTGCCTTTTTGCGGCGGTACAAACCCACGTCTCGTGTGTTTTCGTCCCGCTCCGAAAAAATTAAAACGCCGATGAACGGCGTTTGAATTTTCCTGGTGGAGCTGATGGGATTGGCTTCGCCGACCTTGCAAAATTTGCTGGCGCAAACCGGCATACTCCCGTCTGCCTTTTTGCTGCGGTACAAACCCACGTCTCGTGTGTTTTCGTCCCGCTCCGAAAAAATTAAAACGCCGATGAACGGCGTTTGAATTT
>CAKQGH010000005.1 GCA_934232895.1 uncultured Alphaproteobacteria bacterium | reverse complement strand
AAGGCTAAGGAGTTTAATTATGGCACACAAGAAAGCAGGTTCGGCGACCACTAATGGACGCGACTCGGCCGGACGCCGTTTAGGTGTTAAAAAATCCGGTGGCAGCCGTGTTATCCCAGGCAACATCATCATTCGCCAACGTGGCACATCTGTGCACCCGGGCTTGAATGTCGGCATGGGCAAAGATCACACACTGTTCGCAAAAATCGCGGGCATCGTGAAATTCAAGAAAGGTTTGGGCGATCGCAAGACCGTTTCCGTTGAACCTGAAGCAAAATAAAAAATGCCCCGCACGGGGCATTTTTTCAAAGTTCAAATAGCAAAGTGCAAAGTTCAAATAATGTGTGCGCCATTCGGCGCACTGCTTTATTTATTTGAACTTTGAACTCTGAACTTTGAACTTTTTATATGAACTTTCATCTTTTATGTGGCGGGGACTTGTGATATAATTAGGCAAAGAATGAAAAAGTTTCTGACCTGTTTTATTGCGTTGGCATGTTTTGCGCCGGCGGCGTTTGGCGCCGACGGGGCCGTCACGCCATCACGCGTAATTCCTGGTACAAACGACAAATCAAGTGCAACCACCACGCGTGCATCGGACGATGATGCTAAATCGGCCACCGCCACGACATCTGCGCGCACGGGCGTTGCCACGCGCAGCGCGGTTAAAACCACAACCACCCCAGTGGTGCGCAGCGGTTCGCGTACGGTAAATGTTGCCACAACCGATGATACCGATGACGCAACATCGCCGCGCACAACGAACGTGACATCGCGCGCCAGTGTTTCGGCACGCGCCACGGCGGGCGACGCAACAAACGCATCACGCACTGGGCTGGATGCGGCGGTAAACACGGTTGGGCGAAATGCACGCGTAAACGCGGCCAGTATAAATAACAATCCGGCGGTTCGTCGGGCGGGGTTGACCCTGCGTCCCACCACAGCCGAGGTCGGCGGTCGTGCCCACATTGCCGGCACCGATAAACAGACCGGTTCAAACATTGGGAACGAGGCCCGTGCCGTGACCGCGCGTGCCGCAACCCAGGCACCCACCGCGGACGAGGTCAAAGATGCCAAGGATCGTTTGGAACAAACCGCGGCACTGAATAAATCGTGCCAGGAACAATACAACGAATGCATGGATCAATTCTGCTCGGTTGTTGATTCTAATCAAAAGCGGTGCAGTTGCAGTGCAAACCTGTCCAATTATACCAAGGTTGAAACCGCCGTTAAAAACGCGAACACCCAATTAAACGATGTCGCGCAACGCATTCGTTATGTCGGTCTGTCGGCGGATGAAATCCGCGCGATTATGACCGCGACCGAGGCTGAAGAGGCCTTGTCCAGCACAACCGATAGCACCGAAAACCGCAGTATGCTGGACGAAATTGAAAAATTGATAAAGGATCCGAAAAGTTCGACATCCTATGCGTCTGATTCCAGCACCGGTTTGGATATGGATTTGGATTTTTCGTCCGATGGCGATATATTTAACCTGGATTTCTTGAATACCGGCAACAGCAGCAGTATGTCAAACCTGCGCGGGACCGAATTGTACAATGCCGCGAAAAAACGTTGCAGCACCGTTTTGTCCCAATGTACCGAGGTTGGTGCCACATCAAAACAAATTACGGGTAATTATGACCTGGCCATTGACAAGGATTGCATTGCATACGAACAGGGCCTGAAAAAAATGAACGAAACATTGGTTTCCAATGTGCGCAGTGCAAACCGTATGCTGCAAAAGGCGCGTCTGGCCGTGTTGCAGAACAAAAACCAATATGATGCCAAGGGTTGCATTGGTGCACTGGAAACATGTATGACCGATGATATGGTTTGCGGCGACGATTACACGAAATGTTTGGATCCAACCAAGACATACATTGACGAAAATGGATCGGTCATATTGGGACAGAATATTACCAATATAACCAAGTTTATGCAACGTTATAATAATGCGATAATTGATAAAACTTTCTTGACCAATGCAAATGGCCTGCAAATAACCACGTCTGTTTGTTCGGAAACCGATGGCAACAACGGTTCGTGCATTGTGAAATATTTATTACAGAAAATCGGCACGGGGCAAAAGGTCACCGATGGTGGATTGTGTCGCGCGGTTCTGGATAAATGCCAGGCATACACATATTCGGGTGATAATTATCAACCGTATAACGATGTTGTGGTAAACTATGTGCAACGCGCCATGGTCAATATCAAGGCCGCCCAACAGCAAATTATTTCCGATTATGCATCGACATGTATGGTTGATATTGCGTCGTGCTATAACAAACAGGTGACCCAGGTAAATTCGTGGTCGTCGGGCGCCAGTGTTGACAGTATTTACAAGGTAATGAGTGGGGCATGCCATAATGTCGCGTTGACCTGTGCGTATGCGGTATTTGCAAATGATACAACCAGTTGCAAAGATAGTTCCACATGCATTCAGAATATATCGCAAATGTTCTATCAGTCGTTGCTGTGCCCAGATAATTCGACATACCAGACAACACCAAAGACGAACCTTAGGGATACAGATAAAGATAAAGCAAAGTATGTGAACACTTGGTGCAAGTGTGACAATGGATATACACCGGAAAGTGGTTCGTGTGTGAAAAGTAGCACGTAAAAAAATCCGCCAAATTGGCGGATTTTTTATTTTGTTATTTTTTCAATAAATGCATTGTGATTTTCCAATTCATCCGCGTGCGCTGGGAATGTGCGGTGTGGAAAATCGGCGCCTATTTTCGGATGCTTCAAAAACGCCGCGTGTTGTTCGGCAATCACATCGTTTATATCGGGTGCCGGTGCGGTGTTTTCCAGTTCATGATAAACCTTGGCCAAAATTTCGGCGTCAATCAACGCACCGTGGGCATTTGCACGCGCGGTCAGTGATATGCCATACCATGATGCCAACGCATCCAACGTGTAATTTTTTGGCCCAAAAACGCGGTTTCGTGCAATGACCAACGAATCCAATTGGCGGTCGCGCGTTATTTGTGGCAACCCCAGCATTTCCAATTCGTGATTCATAAATGGAAAGTCGAAATCAATACCGTTATGTGCAACCAATGGCGCGTCACCAACGAATTCCAAAAATTTTGGCGCAATAACGGACATTTTCGGTTTATCTTCCAAAAATGCGTTGGAAATTTTGTGGACCATATATGTTTCTGGGGGAATAATTTTACCCTCGGGATTAATATATTCGTGGAAAGTATTGTCGGTAATACGCCCATCAATCATTTCAACCGCGCCGATTTCAATGCATCGGTCCCCCCGCAAATATTCGAACCCGGTTGTTTCAATATCAAAGCATATAACGCGTCCCATAATTCCGTCCCATTTGTAAAATATATTTTTGAATCTTGGCTTTGGCTGTATTATAATGAACGCGTGAAATTAAATCTAGAAAATCTTAATCCAGAACAAAAATTATCGGTTGAAACGACCGATGGACCGCTGTTGGTGCTGTCTGGGGCGGGCACAGGCAAAACGCGCGTGCTGACCACGCGTGTGGCATATATATTAAATCGCGGTCTGGCCATGCCGTGGCAGGTTTTGGCACTGACATTTACAAACCGTGCAGCAAACGAAATGAAAACCCGTATTGCCGAATTTGCGGGTGATGGTTCCGTGTGGAATGTGCGCGACCTGTGGTGTGGGACATTCCATTCAATTTGTCTGCGCATATTGCGGGCAAATGCGGCGGCCGCGGGCCTGCGTCGTGATTTTTTAATTTATGGCGAAGATGACCAGAAATCTGCATTGAAAAATGTTTTTGCCGATTTATCGTTGGATGCCAAAGATTATAATCCGTCTGATTGGGTGGAACGCATATCGGCGATAAAGGATCGCGGCCTGGCCACCACCGATGATGCAATGATTGGTGCATCAACACAAAAAATACTGGATGCATATAATGCCGAATTGGCGCGTATGGGCGCGGTTGATTTTGGTGACATTATATTGCATGTATTACATCTGTTTGATAAAAATCCGGAAATATTGGCGCGGTATTCGCGGCAATTCAAATACATTATGGTTGATGAATTCCAAGATACGAATCGCGCCCAGATGCAGTTCCTGGAAATGCTGACGCGTGATAACGATAATCCGAATATTTGCTGTGTTGGTGATGATGACCAATCAATATATTCTTGGCGTGGGGCGGAAATAAAAAACATTTTAGGTTTTGAAAAAAAATTTCCAAATGCGCAAATTATTCGTCTGGAAACAAATTATCGCAGTACGCCAAACATTTTGGGTGCGGCAAATTCGTTGATACGGCATAACCAGGGCCGCCTGGGCAAGGATTTACATACCGCATCTGGTGTGGAAAATGGCGAACCGGTTTATGTTTTAACATTGCCATCTGATTGGGATGAAACGCGCGTCATTGCCGATACTATTGCCCGTGGCGTGGGTGCTGGCGCGGAATATTCGTCGTTTGCGGTTTTAATTCGCGCGGGCAGTTTGTCGCGCCTGTTCGAAGAAGAATTTACATCGCGCGGCATTCCATACAAATTGGTTGGTGCGACCAAATTTTATGACCGTATGGAAATTCGCGACGCAATTGCATATTTGCGTCTGTTGGTATACCCGTTTGATGATATGTCGTTTATGCGCATAATTGGTAAACCGCGTCGCGGGTTTGGACCGTCGGCATTACAGAAATTGCGCAGTGCGGGCGACAACCTGATGTCGGGTTTGCGTAATGCACAGTTGTCCGGAAAAATGGATGCGGCGCGTGGGGAATTTTTGTCGGCGTTTGATTTTGATTGGGCGGCAATGCCACCAATGGATGCGGCGCGTAAAATATTGGACGCATCGGGATATATAAATTATTGGCGCACGTCCAAGGATACCGATGCCGCCGACCGGTTGGATAACATTCGCGAATTGATGACAAATGTTATTGCGAAATACGATACTTTGCCGGAATTTTTGGAACATGCGGCATTGATGACCGCCGACGATAATGATAACGATGCGGCGCCCGCCGCCCCCGCGGTCAGCATTATGACCATTCACGCGGCCAAGGGATTGGAATTTGATACGGTGTTTCTGCCCGCGTGGGAGGATGGAATTTTCCCGAACGATATGGCAATCGATGGTGGCGGATTGGAAGAGGAACGCCGTCTGGGCTATGTTGCGATAACGCGTGCGCGTCGTCGTGCAATTATCACCAATGCAATGTCGCGTATGGTATTTGGTTCACGACAATATAATTCGCCCAGCCGTTTTATAACTGAAATGGATAATCATTTTTTGGAATTCGGTGGTGGCGCGTCATCGCGATATGCGCATTCAAATCAAATTCCGCGCGCAACGCCACGCGTGGTAAAACCGGTTGTTCAAAAAAATTCGGTTGGGCGCCTGGTTGAACATGCGGAAATGGGACGCGGCGTTGTTATCGAAGATGCGGGCGACATATTGACCATTGCGTTTCGGCGCACCGGTATAAAAAAGGTCGCACGCAATTATATTATTTTCGTTGATTAAGATTATTTTGTCTCGCCATCCTTGCGAACAATTTCGGCAAATTTTTTCACCGTGGTATATGTGTCGTTCCATACGCGGGCGACATCTTTCTTGAATTGGGTGCCGAAACTGTCGTTTATACTGCCACCCAGGTTTTTGGCAATTTCACCCGCACGGTTGGCCAGGTACGCAACCAATGCCCCGGTCAGCAATGTTATCATAAAATCACCATGTTCCAATGTCGGGATGTCTGATGCCATGTTCGTGCTGATTGTGCCCGACAACAGACCCGCACACAATGCCACCACAATAGACAGTGATACGAAATACAGCGCCGCGTTTATAAAGCGTTGAATTTGTGCGGACAAAGATTCAACCTTGAACAGGCCCAAAAATCCATTGAATATTGTGCCGGCAATACCCTTGTACGATGTTTTACCAACGGTTTCGGCAATTGCGGTAAACGGCAACATCAATACCGACATAAACAAATCGGCAATCACGCCCAATGCCATAAAAGCAAACTTGAACGCGTTATATGTAAATATCACAACGAATACCGCACCAACAACAAATGTAAATGCGCTGTGCCCGATGCCGGCAATCATCCATTTGAACCCGGCCGCAACCGCGGTATAGAAAAATCCGGACAAACGCGTTGGCACACACATCATATCGGCGGCGGCATTAGCATCAACCAGCATCCGCGTTGATGTATGCGCCGCGGCATATTCGCGAATGGCGCCACATGTGTCGGGCAATGACACGCCGGCAATACCTGCAACCGAATTTAATATTAAATCGGACAGGTATGTTCCCACCATAATAATCGGCCCCATCACCCACATAAACACGCGTGCCGGACCCATTTCCAATATAATAATCCATATCGCAATTGTGATGCCGCGCTTTACAATGCTTTTTACCAAATCACGCACATTGGATTTGGTGGTCATCATTTGATATGTATCGAACATAATCCAGAATATGTATGCCGCAATAATAAATATCACGACAAAACGCACCAGTGATGAATCCAAAATTTCACCAACCAACGACAGCGCATTCATAAACGCCATACCAACTTTGGCCTCGATTGGGACATAGTTTTTTACCAATTGTTTCGATTCAAACCCCGATTGGAATTCGGTTAAATCGGTTGTTAAATTATTCGTGACCAAATCCAGATTATGTTGCGTGGTCCATGCGCCGTATTCACCGATGTCGCCCGTTGTCGGAATGTTCGACGCGGCATGCAGTGGGGTGCAAAACATCAATGCGGCACACAGAATTATTTTTGATAAAAATCGCACTATATGGTTCATTACTATTTGTTCCCCATTGATTTAGATATGGCATCAAATATTTGTTGTGGCGCAGACCAAATCTTTTTACCCAGATCGCGGGTCCAGGCGCCGAAATCAAATTGCTCTTTGGAATCCTTGCCCAAAATTGCATCAACGCGTGGCGACACAATATGGAAATATAACACGAACATAAATATCATCATTATCAAGAATTCAAATCCGTCACCCATAAAATCAAATGCGCCGGGATATTTGCGTTCAACCATATTGCGCTGGGCCGTGAAACAGTCCTTGAATTTCGCCGCATCCATTTTGCCGTCGGACAATGCAACGCGTTCACATGTTGCAAATACATTCATTACCGATAATGTTTGGGCGCCTGGGTTTTGTGCGGTGCGCCCCATCAATGGTGGCAATATCGCACTGTACCCATCGTGGGGGCCGGGGAAAAATTCGTCGGCGGCAAAAGATACCGTTGCATAGATAATTAAAATTTTCAGTGAAATTGCCACAATGCGTACGGCCGATTTAACCAGCATACTGACCGCATTCGCCACAACACCACTGGCCAATTTCCATGTGCCTTCGAATGCGGTGGCCGCAATCAGCAACGGCATAAACACAATTAAAAACACCAGTTTGAATATGACAGATAATACCTGGAAAAATAAATCGAATCCAATAATTAAAAACATTATAACCAACGCCAGTCCCGCAATCCATGTAAATGCGCCACCGCCCATGCCCAGCCACGCATAATTCATCATTGCAAATCCGCCTGCGGCGCCCGCCAGCATAACGCTGTTCAAATTGCCCATGGTGCACATAAATGGTTGCAGTATTGGATTTAATAAATCGTCGGTTTCAACATTTGCCGCCACGCATTTGCTGGCGTCATTGACGCCCGATGCCGCCATGGATAATTCGGCACCAACATATAATACAGGCGTGATTGTGATGTTTGATATTGCGCGCAACGCGCCCGTGCCGCCCATACCCAATGTGCCTAGTACCGCGCCCACCAACATTATGCGGGCGGCCTGGCGCCATACTTTGTCGAACCATCCGGCGAATTCCAATTTTTTTTCTTTGGCGTCCAATGCGGCGGTCTTTTTAGCGGCATCAAAAATATATTGCGCGGTATATATAAACAGAAATATTCCAAACCCAACCGCCAGCAATATCCAAATGTTGTCCAACATCGCCACCCAGAACATTTCCGCAGCGCGCCCAATAACACCAAATAATTCGGCAACATATTTGCACATAAAGCATCCGTTTGCCCCGGCAATATCGCCACCCCCCGCGCCAATTGCGGTCATAAAATTATCCATACTGGTGTATGTCAATGCGGCGCCACTGATTGACGATGATAAATACCAAATTCCCAACCCCAGTGCGATTGCACCCATAACAAATTTGATGGCAATGGAAATCAATTTTGCTTTCATCATTTTGTGCCACCTGATTTTGTTTCGCCGCCCGCCAGAATAGTTTTTCCGGTGGTTGCCAATGCGTCTATTATTTTCTTGGATACGCCCAATGCGTCATCGGCCAATTGGTCGCCCAGTTTATGGTCGGCATCAACATCAAACGCCGACAAAACCATTTTTGTGACCTTGGGTATTTGGCCGTATATGAAATTTAATACATATACCAAAACGACACTGCTGGTAATGGTCAATGTTGCAACATTTGCATCGGACAGGTCGCCCGCAAATACATTGCCCGACAAAATGTTTTGCATCAATTCGGCGGCCGACGCACCAGGTGCGGAAAAGAATTTTGCAATAACCACCATCATAACGGTATATGTTAAAACCGCCGCCGCCAATGCAATGATTGCGTTTATCAAATTTTTGAATTGCCCGGTGCCTAATTTTGCGCCAATGCCCGACATCCATTTTGGAATATCGGATGCACCACGAAACGACATCATAACCAACGACAGTGGAAAGAAAAATGCAAAGAATGTCATTGCTATGATAATATCGGCGAAATAGAAACAAAAACGCACGAACAATTTGAAAAATCCATAAAACAGATACAATCCAATGGCGAACATAATTATATGTTTAATCAATGTGCCAATGTCCAAAATTGCGCGCCATGAAAATGCGTTGTCCATCATCGCAATGCCCAGTTTCATATACGATTGAAATTGTGTAATGGTTGTTTTCATCAGCAATATAATTGTATCGCGCAATTGCGGGCGGAAAAATCCGTTGTCATCCATTTTTGTGGGTTGATATGTCACCTTGGCATTTACGGTGTCGGAATTCGTCTGTAACATACTTTGCGTATATATCAATGCAATTTGCGCCGTGGGTTCAAATGTAATTTGTGTCATGGCGCGTGGCAACATAACGCCCATGCCCAAAAATGCCATTGCAACCAAAGCATTTATAAACACGGGACGAATTGATTTTTTATACCACGGGTCGCCGACGCCGCCCTTGATATTTTGCCACACGGCATTTACGGCAAAGAACGCAAACAGCACGCAAAATATAATCGCACAAATTATTGCAAATTGTTTGTACACCGATGCGGCCGCCACCGACACAATTTGAAACAGTCGGTCAAACACGCCACAGCCCCAACACTGAACCGAAGAATCAACCAAAGAATTCATCCAGTTATTCATTTCTTGCCCAACCATCCAATTGCTTTGCCGATTTTTTTACCCCAATCTTTGGTGTTTGCCCAAACGCGTTTGGTGTCGCCGGTTGCTTTCTTGTACAAATCGTCCATACCACTGCCGACATAGGAATCCAATTGTTTACGCGTCAATTCAAATATGCGAAACATCAAATAGAATGTCATTATTGACGACAACCACAATATTGAATGTGCGCCAAATCCCATTGCCCCAGACATTTGTGGAACATTGCTTGTGGCCGTGCCGCCCGCCGCAACAACAAACACGGAACTGTTCCAACTGAACAGCGATTTTATCACCGCCACATTTATGCACAGTATAAACGCGCATGCAATCATGGTGATAATCAATTGCTGTAATGATTTTGTAATTCCAGAAAACGCCGGCAGTATATCAAACCATTTGTCTGGATTTTTTGGTTTGGCAACCCAAGTTAAAACTTGGAACGGGTACAGAACCAACGCCATGCCAAAATTAAATATACCCTGGATAATCAACAACGCCATAAACAGGTTGGACCCAACAAATGCAGATACCAACAATATACCGGTGATTATGTTCAAGAAATCTTCGCCCCCATGTGGCACCAATGTGACCAGCCCGCGCAGCCCCCGATTGATAAATTCAAATCCGCTTTTGATAACGCGGTTATTGGCGTATGAAATATCCGATACCGGTTGAACCAGAAACTCGCACGATGATTTACTTATCCATGCCTTTTGCACAATCGCCTCGGGACATTCCACTCGCGGTGTGGCGGTGCCGGTTGCATTCACTGTTTCGGTAATTGCGTGCGTATATAATGCGCCAAATTGTAAAAATGGATTTACCAGCCATTGTGTTAAAAATACGGGTCTGATTTGTAATAACAACACGGCCGCAATCAATGCGCGAAACCCGGGATGCAGAACATTCATAACAATGGTTTGACCGCCGACCTTGCCGCCCGCCATATCGCCACCACCCGAAAAACCAAAAAATGAAACCCATATTTTTGGGAAATATAATTTCACCAAATACAGCGCAACCGACACCGCCAGGAAGCCCCACACCAAAACATAAATAATGCCGTCCCCGGACCCAACAAAAAATTCGTAACCGCCGGTTGCGACCGCCATCAGTGCATCAAGCACCATCGGTACAAACGGCGCCAGGTTAAACGCATCGACAATTTCATACTGTGCAAATGCCGCCGATGGCGCGCCTACCAGGCACAGTGCCGCCGCCAACATGGCCGTGGCACGTGCGATGCGGTGTAAAAATTTGCGTGGTGCGAAATACATTCTCTGACTGCGATTTAATTTATCTGTTCAATTATATCACATTTGGGACAAAATGTGATATACTTAAAGCGATGAACAAGCTAAAAAATTTTTGGATGATTTTTTTATCATTCCTGCCTTTTTCGGCTGGGGCCGTTGCGCCATTGGTTGTTGGCGGTATTGCGGGTCTGGGAGTGATTGCGGGTTTTTCAATATATCGCACGGCGGCACCAACGAATATGGCGGATGCAATGAATTTCTTTTCATCGTGTTGGTCGTGCCAGATGTTTGCAGACATTATGCAAACTATGTCAAATATTTTGCCCGGCATATATCATGCAATTGGCACGGTAATAATTCCATTCGCAGCGGGATTGACTGCGGTTTGGTTCGCTTGGAAATTATTAAACGGTTTTATGAATGCCAAGGTTGATACCCCATGGTCATTGGCTGGTATGTTCGGTACGCAAATTATAAAATTGGGCGTGGTGTGCGCATTGTTGGCGGTGCCATTGCCGCGAATGCTGTCGTCGATTGTTATTGAGCCTGTTTTTAATATTGGACTGTCGCTGAATCGTGTGGTTGCGGGTAATGATGCGTTTTCAAATTGTGTGGTTGCAACCGCAATTGCGGATCCGGTATCGGTTGATGCGACCGCCGCCGCTGCTGGGGCATATTCGCCGCGCCTGCGCCATAACTTGGCGTGCGAGGTTGGCAATGTTCACCAAATGACCGGATTGGGTATGACCGTTGGATGGACCATGTTAAATATGGCGTTTAACGAACAATATATGCACAAAATTATGTGGGATGTCCCAGTGTTCCCGAATGTGCCAATATTTTTCGCGGGGCTGTTGGTGCTGGTGTTGTTTTTTGCGGCGCTGTTGCCAATACCGCTGTATTTTTTGGAAATATTTATCAAATTGTCCATGGATTTGATAATGATTCCGTTTATGTTGCTGTCGTGGTTGTTCGCCGGGTGGCCGATATTCCCAAATGGTGGAAAAAATATCAAGGCTATTATTGACGATGTTGTGCGTGGTACCGCGGGAATTGCAATGGTTGGCGTGTTTATCACATTCGCAGTTATGTTTTTGAATGCCATATTTGGGCGTTGGAACGGTGCGAATCGGTTGGCGGCGGCATTGGCACAAAACGATTCGCATATTTTGATGGACGGGCTGATGATGCGCAACGACAGTCTGATTACAATCATATTGATGGGCATATTTATCGCCATGTTTATGACGATGATACCCGCACTGGTCAAGACTTTGTTTGCAAATGTAACCATACCAACATCGTTCTATGAAACCACGAAAAAGAACATCGATGTTGTATGGGGAAACCTGAAAAAATGGTACGCCGCGATAAAAAAATAAAAAATCAAGTGCTTTATTTAACGCGGCCCCCTTTTTTGTGCATTCCGAATCTGATATAATTCACACTGATGAAGCAGTTTCCGATTCTTTATTGGCCACGCAGAACGACCGGCGATAATGATTACCGCTTGGCGCGACGGGTGATAAATACGGCAACGGGTATTATGCCGGATGTTATGACCGATGATTTGGATGTGGCGGAAATTATGCGCAATAACCCGAATGCCACAATATATTACCCGGTTTTTTGTGAATCGACGGGTTGGTGGGGCGAATTGCTGGGGTCGGATGCAATTGTGACGGATAAACTGATTATTTCCCCGGAATGTCAATTGATGGTCATTCAATCGCGTGATGCGGTGGCGGGTGGCCATAAAAATGGCCAAAATCAATTGTTGGCCGCCGAAATTCACCCGACCAGTGGTTTTTTCAAGAAAATGAATTCGGGAATTGCGACGGTTGCCGATATGCTGGCCACAGATGCCGGAACGATATTGGCGCTGTTTTCTGGTAAAAACCAAAGCCAGTTCATAAATATACTGGAATCAACTGGAAATTCATACCTGGGGTGCATCGGTCGATACTAATAATTCTTGCAATCGGCAAAAATCCTTGTATAATCCACAGGCTAAAAAATTAAATAAAGGGTAATACGATGAAAAAAGGAATTCATCCAGAATATCATGAAATCAATGTCACACGCACAGATGGCAAAACTGTGAAAATGTATTCATCTGTTAAAAAAGACTTGATTTTGTCGACCGATAATTTGAACCACAGTGCATGGACTGGCCAACGCAACAACGCCGGTGAAAAGGGCCAACGCGTCGAAAAGTTCAAGGGCAAATTTGCTGGATTCAATTTTTAATAAACCTGGTGGGGCGCCAAAATGGAATTGCTGATCAAAGGTTCAACCGAATTAAACAAAATGTTTATGGCCCTGCAACGCACGGCGTCGGGCCTGCGCCACGATTTTGGCGAGGTTGAAAACCTGCAACAATCCCTGCATGGGGCGCGCGATTTTGTTCAAAAGGCATCCGCCCGTATCGAAGAAAGCATTCTGTCGGACCTGTTGTTGGTGCGTCCGTCGGCCGGATTGTTGACGCCAAATGTTTCGCGCAGTGGTGATGGGCGCGACGAATTTGTGCTGTCGTTGTCTGGTGCGGCGAATTTTGTACGTGCAAATCCACATTTTGCAATATCGTTGGCGTTGCGCACGAATGACGAAACAAAAATCGCATTGGTTTATTCCCCAATTGATGAACGCCTGTATTATGCCGAGGATGGTCGCGGTGCGTACGCGTTTTCGGCATTCCATTCCGCCCGGGTCAAGGTATCAAATATTGTCGATTTGTCGGATGCGACGGTTGCGTTGAACACAAACGATGCGCGCAATATTGGTGCGGCGGTGCGTCGTACGGGATGCCCGGCATTGGATTTGGCGTGGGTCGCGTCGGGTAAATTTGATGGGTTTGTATCCGAACCATTGGATTTCGCCGAAATTGCCGCGGGTGATTTATTAGTGCGCGAGGCCGGCGGTCAAATCGCCATGGGTGCGGATTTAATTGCCACAAATGGTAAAGTCGAATTGTAAAAATGGGGCGCCGCCCCATTTTTTTGTGACTATGCGTACTTGCAAAGTGAAAATAAATATCTTAAACTTTGCACGATATGAAATTCAAAAAAATTTTTCGCATTTTATTGAATATATTTTTCTGGTGTTTAACGGCCGGGGTTGCTGCGTTGGCCGCGGCGGTTTTGATTTATGGCAATGATTTGCCGGACTATAAAAAATTGGCCACATACGCGCCACCGGTGGCGACGCGCCTGTATGCATCGGATGGGGCGTTGTTGATTGAATATGCCGAAGAACGTCGTGTTTTTATCGATTTCGCCGATATGCCGCCGATGTTGGTGAATGCCTTTGTCGCGGCCGAGGATCAAAATTTCTGGACACACCCCGGCATTGATATCCAGGGTATAATTCGTGCATTGGCAAACAATACATTGGGCGCACTGGGGTTCCATGCCAGTTTTTCCGGTGCATCGACCATCACGCAACAGGTTGCAAAAAATTTCTTTCTGACATCAGAACGCACAATTTCGCGCAAGATTAAAGAGGCTATATTGGCGCTGCGTCTGGAACGCACATTTTCAAAACAACATATAATGACATTGTATTTGAATCAAATATTCTTGGGCGCGCGTGCGTATGGCGTGGGTTCGGCGGCATTGATGTATTTTAACAAACCGGTGTCGGAATTATCGTTGGCCGAATGCGCGTTTTTGGCATCTTTGCCCAAGGCACCAAATAATCGCGACCGTGCGGTTGAACGCCGCAACTATGTTTTGCGCCGTATGGTCGAAGAAAAATATATAACGCGTGACCAGGCGGCGGACGCGGCGGCAGAACCGTTGAATATAAACAGTGGTTTTACCGCGCAAATGGAACCGGAATTCCAATATTTTGCCGAAGATGTGCGTCGTCAATTGGTGAATGAATTGGGACGCGAAAAATTATACAACGATGGTCTGTATATAAAAACAACCATTGTCCCGGAATTACAACGCGCGGCATCGGCGGCATTGAACAAGGAATTGGACCGGTACAATACGAATCGTGGTGAACATGAACCAAAATTACAGGGCGCAATAATTGCCATGAATCCGCATACGGGGCGCATTGTTGCGATGGCCGGCGGCCGTTCGTTTGCGGACAGTTCGTTTAACCGTGCGACCCAGGCAATGCGTCAAATTGGTTCCACAATAAAACCGTTTGTATACCTGGCGGCACTGGAACGCGGTATGTCGCCCGAAAGTATGATTTTGGATGCACCAATTGTTGGTTGGCGCGAAGATGACAGTTTATGGAAACCCGAAAACTATGATAAAAAATTCTTGGGTGATGTGCCATTGCGGTTGGCGTTGGAAACATCGCGCAATGTGCCGGCCGTGCGTTTGGTTGAAAAAATTGGCACACAAAATGCTATCGAGGTTGCACAACGTTTCGGCGTGTATCCGGAAAATTTGCGTAATGTAAATTTGTCGTTGGCGTTGGGGTCGGGTGAAACAACATTGGAAAACCTGGTGTTGGGCTATTCGGCATTTGTAAACGGTGGGCGCGTGATAAAACCAAAATTGGTCGATTATGTCGAGGACAGATATGGGCGTGTCATAAATGGCGCCGCCCCACAAATTGTTGAATGGTCGCCAGATATGTTGCCACCAGAACAGGTCGCCGAATCAGAACCATTGTCTGATCCACAGAGTTTATATCAATTGGTTTCTATATTACAGGGCACCGTTGAACGCGGCACGGGTAAACAGGCGCGCGTCCCGGGTCACACGATTGCCGGCAAAACGGGCACAACAAATGATGTCAAGGATGTATGGTTTGTCGGTTTTTCTAAAAACCTGATTGCTGGCGTGTATTTGGGGTTTGATACACCGCGGCCGCTGGGCCGTGGCGCGGGCAGTCACCAGGCCGCACGCGTATTTGCCGATTTTATGCGGGTGGCATTGGCGGGCCAGAAAAACCAACCATTTGCGGTGCCCGATGGGTTGACATTTATGCGTGTCAATCGGCGCAGTGGCGCATCCGCCGCCGCCGATCCCGATGGCACCATTATTACCGAGGCTTTCAAGCCCGGCCAATCGCCAAACCCGGCACCTGTGCGGGCGCGTACGGATAAAAAACCTGTGGTTGGTGGTGTGTTTTAATAACAAATTCTGATATAATATGTGAATGGGAGGGACAGATGAAAAAAATATTTTTTGCATTATTTGCGGTTGGTTGTGTTGCGGCATGTGATAAACAGGCCGATACAAATGTTATTTCACAAAAATGCGGCGAATATGATGTTGAAATAAAATTATCTGACGCTGGTGACGGTATCAATGCCAACATAAATGGCGACGATGTTGTGTTGACGCATGCCATATCGGCATCGGGCGCGCGTTTTGTTGGGGTGTTAAACGATACGCCTATCACCCTGTGGAACAAGGGGGCGGCATGGACACTGTTTATTGGCGATGATGATACGGCCGTTTCAATGGAATGCAACGCTAAATAGTTTTTTATTTTATACCCAGTTTGTGATAAAATGGTCGGCATAAGAAGGAGATTTTTATGCTGACTAATTTTTTTCTGGCGCATGGCTATTCTTTTTTTGCCAGTGGTTGGACCCAATTTGCCGCGGCGTTTGGTGTGGCATTTTTGATAATGCTGTTGTTTGGGCGACCGTTTATTGCGGCCATGCATGCGTGGCAGAAAAAGGGCCAGCCCATCAGTGAAAATGTGCCCGAATCACACCGGCAAAAGGCGGGAACGCCAACCATGGGTGGAATTTTGGTTGTGTTGGCAATTTTAATTCCATCGGTATTGTTTATGCCAACCGGCAATGCGTCGGCGTGGATTGCGCTGGCCGCATTGGTTATGTTCGGTTTGATTGGCTTTATCGACGATTATAAAAAGGTCACATCGCAATCGAAAAAGGCGGCAAACGGCCTGTCGCCGTTGACCCGTCTGGTGGTCGAAGGAATATGCGTCATCGCATTGGCGTATATGATAAACCGTACAATGCCGCCATATATTCCGGAATATTCGGTTGCACTGGGGGCGGGAATTATTCTGCCACTTGGGGTGTTGTATTATGTATTTGCATACTTTGTAATTTGTGGGTCGGCAAATGCCACTAATATCACCGATGGTTTGGATGGAATGCTTGCTAAACTATATCTGCCGGTGTTGGTGGTATTGGTCGTGGCACTGTATGGTGCAACGCGCATCGGGTTTATGGATACGGTTATGTTTTTGCCTGGGGCATCGGGGCTGTATGCGCCATTGGGTGCGGCGTTTGGCGCGGTGCTGGGCTTTTTATGGTACAACGCGCGTCCGGCCGCAATATTTATGGGCGATGTGGGGTCGCTGGCACTGGGCGGATTTATGGGCACGGTTGCAATGTTGTTAAAATCAGAAATCATTATGGGCATTGCCGCGGGGATGATGGTTATCATATTGCTGTCGTCGTTTACACAAACCATGTATTTCAAAATTACGCGTAAAATTACCGGGACCGGGCGTCGTATATTCCTGCGCGCGCCATTGCACCACCATTTCGAAGAATTGGGTTGGGTCGAAACAAAAATAGTCGACAGATTTTTCATAATGTCGGTACTGTTTTCGGGATTGGCACTGGTGTTATTAAAATTCGCATAAATATGGTTGCCCCGCCGCGTGCGGGGCTTTTTAATAAAATATATTTGTTCCAGTATATTTTCACAAAAATCGTGGTATAATACCACTATGGTCGCAAGAACAGAAGACAGCAAATTTACCAATTGGCATTTTGAAATAGACCGGCGTCTGTTGGGTACGGTGCTGGTATTGGTTGCAATTGGCGTTATGTATGTAATTTCCGCGGGCAGTGTTGCCGCCGACCGTATTCACATGCCGTGGTACTTTTTCTTGAAAAAGGCGATACCGTTTTACCTGATTGGATTGACCACTTTGTTCGGGGTCAGTATGTTGAACAAAAAATGGGTTTTGGGTATATCGGCATTGAATGTAATGGTCGGGTTGTTGTTGCTGTTGGTGACATTTGCAGCGCCCCATGTTATCAAGGGCTCGGCCCGGTTTGTGTCAATTGGGCCGTTTAACATTATGCCGTCTGATATTATGAAGCCCGGTTTTATCATTATTACCGCGTGGTTTTTGGCGCGAATGAAATCGCTGTATGGGGCGGACATATTCACCAATAAACAGGCGTGGCAATTCAAAAAAATCAGTTGGTGGACATATCTGGCGGTGTTCGTGCCTGCATTGCTGATTATATTCAAACACCCCGATGTTGGGACATCGTTGTTGTATTGTGCGGTATTGGGCGCAATGATGTTTATGGCGGGGTTGCCCGCGATGCTGGTATGGGGGGCGGTTGGTATTGTTGGCCTTGGCGGTGTGGTTGCATTTTTTACCATGTCGCATGTACACGGTCGTGTGCTGGCGTTTTTAACCGGTACCGGAAATACATACCAGGTTCGCCAATCGGTTCAATCTATACAGCACGGTGGTTTGTTGGGCAGTGGCGACGACGCATTTGTCAAAGAATATTTGCCCGACGCACATACCGATTTTATATTTGCAACAATCGCCGAAGATTTGGGTGCAATTATGGCGTGTGCGGTGTTGGGATTGTTGATTTATGTGTTAAAGCGTTTAACGACCGACGCATTGCATGCGCGTGACCCGTTCGTATTTTATGCGGCGGGCGGTGCGGCGGCACTGTTCGGAACCCAGGTGTGCATAAACCTGGCAACGACTTTGCGTTTGATGCCGGCCAAGGGTATGACATTGCCATTCATATCATACGGGGGCAGTTCGTTTGTGGCGTTTTGTCTGTTGTTCGGTATGGTGTTGGCATTGGTACGCGAGGATAAATGGAGATAAAGGAAACATAACATGAAAATATGGATTGCAACAGGTGGTACGGGTGGACATGTTTTTCCGGCGTTGAGTGTGGCGACCGAATTGGCCGCGCGTGGTCATAAAATTACAATATCGGCCGATGGTCGCGTTGATAAAATGGTGCGCGATGGTGCACCCCATGGGGCAAAAATTGCACATGTTTGGGCGTCGGGCGTTGGTGCCAAAAGTCGCCTGCACCAGGTGATTGCATTATCCAAAATTGGTGTGTCGGCGGCGGCGTTGTCGTTGCGTTTTATGTTTTCGCGCCCCGATAAATTGGTTGCGTTTGGCGGGTATGCGTCGGTGCCAGCGGTGTTCGCGGCGCACCTGTGGCATGTGCCAACATTTTTGCATGAACAAAATGCGGCGATTGGTCGTGCAAATAAATTTGCACTTCGGTGGGTAAAAACATTGATGACCAGTTTCCCAACCGTAAACGGTGTTCCAAAAAATTGTGCGGCACGCGTGGTGTATACGGGTCTGCCGGTGCGACACGAATTTTTGGATTTGGCGGGTGCGCCAATTCCCAATGCCGGTAAAATTTTGGTCACCGGTGGTTCCCAGGGCGCACAAATTTTGGATGATGTTGTGCCGGCAGCAATTGCGGCAATGAAAAATAAAAAGATTTTCGTCACGCATCAAACGCGGCCTGAAAATGTCGCGCGGTTGCAAAAATTTTATGCCGACAACAAAATTCGCGCAAATGTGTTGTCGTTTATTCACGATATGGCGGGAACAATCGCCGCGTCTGATTTGGTAATCGGGCGCAGTGGGGCCAGCACGGTCATAGAATTGGAAACAATTGGTCGCGCGGCAATACTGGTGCCGCTGGGGATAAACCCGGACCAGGCGGCAAACGCGACCAGTTTTGCGTCGCTGGGTGGTGGGTTTTCCATTGAACAGTCCAAGTTTACGCCGCGGTGGTTGACGGCCACATTGTCCGATTTATTTGATAACCCGGCGCGCCTGGTTAAAATGGCGGAAAAATCGCGTGTGGAAAATACCGCGGTTGAAAAAATCGCCAATGAAATAACAAAATAGGGCGAAACGCATTTTCCGCTTGCGCCCGATTCGTCATTTGTTCTATGATTGGATCAGGAAGGAAAGGAAAATGCGTAAAATCGCTGTTTCTGTATTATCATTATTTGTTATGTTGCCGGCATTTGGGGACGCCCGTCTGCCGGTTGTGAACATCGCCGCAGGCGGTGTTTCCGCGCGTTCCATGTTTGGCGAGGCTGCGCCCGTCGCGGCGCCGGCCGCCCAGTCATCGGCAATACCGGTTGTAAAAAATAAAAAGGTTGTCGCGCGCAGTTCGAAAAAAACGGTCGCGCCGGTTGCCACACCGGCAAAGGCGTCGGTTGATACGGGTGAAAAAATTGCCGCCCGCGCCGATGTTTTGGTGCCCAACCGCCCCAGTGCCGATTTATGGGCGCGCAGCGATGCCCCATTGCGTATGCCATCGGCATCGGAATTCGCCGTTATTCGCAGTGATGCCATTTTACCCGAGGAAGATTTAGACGCCGCGCCGCGTAAAAATGTTGCACCGCGTGCCGCCACGAATGTTGTCGCACGTGATGTTGCACCAATGTCTGAAATTGATGCACAGATTGCATATCTGAATGAATTACAACGTCGTGCCGACGAAAGTGTTAAATCCGCGCCTGTACGTGATGTTGTGGCCCGTGCCGATACTGTGCCCGCCACCACCACCGCCGATGTCAACATAGTCAGCAAAAATGTCGCACCGGTTGCCCGTGTTGCAAGTGCCACGCCCGTTGCAGATGATGCGCCAGTAAAATTATCGCGTATGGTTGTGCCAATGGAAAACGATGTGATAATTCGCGCGGTCGAAAAATCCGAATCGCCGCGTATTGCCGCGGTGCGTGACGATATGACAAAAATGACACCAACCGAATTGCGCAAGGCTTTCCGTAAAACATTCTTGTCAGAAAATAAACATCTGTCCACATATCAAATTGATGACCGTTTTGATGTTGTCAGTGATATGTCGGTTTCAACTGGGAATTTTACATCATCACGTGATTTATCGGAAAGCGGTGGAATTCGTCCGTTGGAAATAAAAATCAAATTCCGTAATGACGACGCGGCGCTGTCGCGTGATAATTACAATTTGCTGTCTGAATATGCGGGAATTGTTTTGGCAAACCCGACCCGTGCGATTCAGGTTGCCATACCGCAAAATGTGACAACCGGTTCCGATGCGCGCAAATTGGCGGCGCGCCGTTTGGCAATTGTAGAACAAGTCTTGCGTGACAGCGGTGTTTCCGAACAACGTATATTGCCGGTTCTGTCCAGTCGGAACGAAGACGGATTTGTTTTGCGTATGATTTCAAACGACCAATATGAAACATTGACCCAAAAACGTCGCGATATGTTTGGCGATACATTGGGCAAGAAAACATATAAAAGTATGACTTGGTAATTCGTAAAATATTTTATTCCATTGTTGACTTTCTGTTCCCGCCGTCGTGCCCATTGTGTGCGGCGGCGGTATCAAATCATGGTGAATTATGCGCCGATTGTTGGGCGGCATTTAATTGGATTGCCGATCCAAAGTGTGTGCGATGTGGGTACCCGTTCCCGGCAAATTTGGATTTGGGGCCGCGCCCGCTGTGTCCAAAATGCGCGTCAGGCGCATGTAAATTGGATTTGGTGCGCAGTGCATGCGCATACGACGATGCGTCACGTGCGGCAATGTTGCCGTTCAAACATGGTGGTCGTACACAATACGCGCGTTTTATGGCGCGTGGGTGTATTTGGGCATTGCGTGATGCCAATATTCGGCCCGATATAGTAATGCCGGTGCCATTGGCGTATTTGCGACTGTGTCATCGTACATATAACCAGGCGACATTACTGGCGCGTCCGATTGCACGTGCATACGGTGTGCCCATGGATCTAACCAGTGTTCGCCGCACGCATCGCCCCAGTATGGGACACAAAAACGCGCGCCAACGCGCCGAAAATATTCACGGTGTGTTTCGCGTTGTGCGGCCCGACAAAATTCGTGGGAAAAATATTTTATTGGTTGATGATGTTATGACAACTGGCGCGACATTTAACGAATTGCGCGATGCACTGGTTCGCGCGGGCGCCGCGGCCGTATACGCGGTCAGTTTCTGTCGCGTGGTGCGTGCAATTTAATTGTATATGTTTTGACTGTTTTGCATAAAAAAGCCCTTTACCATATCATTGCGTTGGGCTTCTGCTTCTTGGGCGATAACCTTTTGGGAACACAGGAACAACAGGTATTGTATCGCCTCGGCCAGCAGTTCTTGCTGGGAATTCAGGTTTGGCTTGCGCGTGGTCGATTTTATTTCCTGTATTTTTTTTACAACCGAAAATAATTCCATTTCATTGATATATACGGCGTATTTTGCATACACGGCGGTCGCGCCGACATGGGAAAAGGCACTGCAAAACATTACCGATGTCTCGACGCCATCGTCGTCGATAAATTCCGCCAAATAGTATGTTTGACCGTTTGTGTTCAGCACGGATATCGGTGCGTGCTTGATAATATATTCCAAACCGGCCAGTGTTTCTTCGTCCATTTACATTTCCTGTTTATGTGCGAATAATATAATACATATTTTATTTTTGTCAAGTGTGTAAAAACACTGTTCTTGTGGTGTATGTATGTGCTTGAATTCCGAAATAAATCTGATACGATTTGCGGGTAAATGTGAACAAATTTATTCGGGGTAAAAATATGAATATTGAATTGGGCAAAAACATCAATGCACGCGAAATTGAAACGAAAATCCAGGAATTTTGGGACAATAACCATTTCTGGGATAATGATGTCGCGTCGACCAAGCCGGCATTTTGCATCATGATGCCACCACCAAATGTGACGGGCAATCTGCACATGGGGCACGCGCTGGACAATGTTTTGACCGATATAGTTTGCCGCTATAAACGTATGTGCGGTTATGATGTTTTGTGGCAACCTGGGACCGACCATGCATCAATTGCAACCCAATTGTTGGTGGAACGCGACCTGTCTAAACGTGGTATAAATCCCCGTACAAAAACCAAACAGGAATTATTGGACATTGCCTGGGCATGGAAGGCGGACAAGGGCGGCCAGATTATGAAACAGTTGCATACACTGGGCGTGACGCCGGTGTGGTCGCGTGAACGCTTTACAATGGATGCGGGATTATCGGCGGCGGTGAACAAACTGTTCGTCAAAATGTATAACGAGGGGCTGATTTATCGTGCGCGTCGTCTGGTCAACTGGTGCCCAAAACAGCAAACATCTATTTCTGATTTGGAGGTAGAGGTTCGCGAAGAACACGGTAAATTCTATTATTTCAAATACCCATTAAAAGATGGTGGTTTTATTGACATTGCAACAACGCGTCCGGAAACGCTGTTCGGCGACCAGGCGATTGCAATTCATCCCGATAATGAAAAGTTAAAACACTTGATTGGTAAAACGGCAATTATTCCATTGACCAATATTGAAATCCCAGTTATTGCCGATGTGCACGCCGACCCGGACAAGGGTACCGGTGCGGTGAAAATCACCCCCGCGCATGACAAGGACGACTGGGCGGTTGGTCTGCGTCACAATTTGCCGGTGGTGTGCGTTTTGACCGGCGATGCCAAAATGGCGGACATTGATGTTGTACCCGAAAAATATCGCGGAATGGACCGCTTTACCGCACGCGCCGAAATTATAAATGATTTGGATGCGGCCGGATTGATGATTAAAATTGACGACAAAATTATTCCAACCCCATATTCCGAACGCGGTAATGTTGTTATCGAATATATGGTGCGTGATGAATGGTTCGTTGATGCACCAAAATTGGCCGAGAAAGCCATCGCCGCGGTCGAGGCCGGCCAGGTTAAATTTATGCCCGAACACCGCTATAACCTGTTTATGGCGTGGATGCGTGATATTCACGAATGGTCAATTTCGCGCCAACTGTGGTGGGGACACCAGATTCCGGCATGGTATGATGCCGATGGCAATATCTATGTTGCCGAGACCGAGGCAGACGCCATTGCGCAATCGGGGGGCAAAGAACTGACCCGCGATGCGTCATGTCTGGATACATGGTTCTCGTCATCATTGTGGCCATTTTCAACATTGGGTTGGCCGGAAAAGACACCAGAATTGGCAAAATATTATCCGACCGATTTGCTGTACACCGGCGCGGATATTATTTTCTTCTGGGTTGCGCGTATGATTATGATGGGCATCTATGTTATGGGCGATGTTCCGTTCCATACGGTGAATTTCCACGGCCTGGTTCGTGATGCCAAGGGGCAAAAGATGTCCAAGACCAAGGGCAATGGCACGGATCCCCTGACCACGGTTGATAAATTCGGTGTGGATGCGTTGCGTTATTGGATTGCAACGGCACCAATTGGAACCGATATTCGTTACAGTGATGACGAGGTTAAACGTGGTTCAAAACTGCTGACCAAATTGTGGAATGCGGCAAAATACACATTGATGAACCTGACCGATTTTGATCCGAAAACGGCCGCGCAAATTGCGCCCGCCAATCGCCATATCGAAGACAGATGGGTGTTGTCGGAATTGAACAAAACAATCGCAGATGTCCGTCGCAATTTGGATAAATATGATAACTATAATTCTCGTGCCGCCATTGACACATTCTTTTACGAGGTGTTCTGTGACCAGTATTTGGAATTTATCAAGGATCGTTTCTGGTCACCAGAAAAATACGATGCGAATTCAAAATTGGCCGCGCAATGGACTTTGTTCGAGGTTTTACGCGCCATCATCGGATTATATGCACCGTTTATCCCGTTCCTGACCGAGGAACTGTGGCAAAAAATTTATAAACAGTACGAGGGCGGCGAAACATTGCACCTGACGGCATTCCCGGCGGTGGACGCGGCGCGCGACACCGATGTTCACGACATGCAGGTTGCGCTGGATATATTGCGCAGTGTTCGTGGCCTGCGGACCGATCGCAAGGTTGGCAACGGTGCAAAATTGGAAACATTGACAATTCCGGCGACAACGCCCGCGGCACTGCATGGTGTGATTAAATCCGCCGCGCGCGCGAATGAAATCGTGTTGGGCGACGCGGTTGATTTTGTTGTTGCACAGAATATCCAGGGGTAATGCGGTGTCTGAAAAACTGATTGTAAAACGCATTTTGCAAACATACCAGTGCGACCGATATGGATTTGTTCGTCCGTTGATTTTGATGAATGAATTACAGGGTTGTGCCGATACGCATGCCGAAATGTTGGGGTGTGGTCGTACTTTTTTGACCGAGCACAATATGGCGTGGGTCGTCACGCATTATTTGGTCGACATCATTGAATTACCACGCGAGGGCGAGGAACTGACATTTTCAACATGGCCATCAATGAAGGAATTGCTGCGTGCCACACGCGATTTTGAAATTCGTGGGTCGGACGGGCGCCTGATGGTGCGTGCAACATCCCAGTGGGTTTTAATTGATATGGCAACGCGCCGCCCGGTGCGTCTGGATGATGCCGTGCCAACGCTGGTGCAAAACGGTGCACGCGCATGGGACCGCATATTTTGTAAATTCCCCGATTTCATGCCCGAAAAAACGCATGTGTTCAAATGCCGGTTTGATGATATTGATGTGAACCAGCATATAAACAATGCGGTTTACGCCGTGTGGGCAACCGAAAGTGTTGGGTATGCGTACCGCAACGAACATAAATTGCGCGCGATTGAATTAAATTTCAAAAAGGAAATCAACCCCGACACGCCCCAGGTTGAAATAGATGTCAAAATAGATGGCGATGTGTCATATCATAAAATTCGCACGGGTGACACCGAACACGCATCTGTTATTTGTACATGGGAAAAATAAAAACGGGGCACTGCCCCGTTTTTATAAAGTTCAAAGTTCAGAGTTCAAAGTTCAAATGAATAAAGCAGTGCGCCGAATGGTGCACACATTATTTGAACTTTGCACTTTGCTATTTGAACTTTAATAAAAAAACCGCCGATTGGCGGATTTTTTAATTAGCAGCACTGACGGCCAGGCGTTTACGCCCCGTCGCACGACGACGATTCAAAACCTCGCGTCCGCCCTTGGTTGCCATTCTTTCGCGAAAACCGTGCGTATGCACGCGACGAGTTTTTGACGGTTGATATGTACGTTTTGTTGCCATAATAAATCCTTTTGCGCGTATATTTAACCACAGGTTTTTATAAAACGCAACCTTTTTATTTAGATTTTACCAATCCCAGTTTGGCCAAGCCCTCCATCATCAGGTAATATGTGAAAAGCAATGAAAACAGCCGCCAAAATGGTAAAAACATCTGTTTATTCCCCGGTTTTTTATCTGGTACGTTGCATTTTTTTTGCAATTGCGGAAAATTTGTCGAAAATACGCAGGCACAATTCCGTGTTCAAATATGTCATACATAGATGACTGCGGCTCATGTAATCGTTTGAATCCACATCGTCCAACGCGCGATCGGCGTCGTCATGAATTCGTTGAATTGCGTTTTTCAGTTTTCCCATAGCGATTTTCAGAATATCACAAAGACCGCTTTTGTCAATGTGTTTTTTGGGGTTTATTTCTTGACCAAAAGCCTAAAAATTTGCTATGTTGTCACTATCGAAAATAGGGGAAAAATTAGTATGGACGAAATTATCAATAATAATGAAAACGGCGCGATGAAAATTCCGCAGTCTTCGATTGAACATGAAATGCGGACCAGCTTTCTGGATTACGCCATGTCGGTTATTGTTGACCGCGCGTTGCCTGATGTTCGCGACGGTTGCAAACCGGTGCATCGCCGTATTTTGTATGTTATGAACGATGTTGCCCCGGCAACCAAGCCAACCGTTAAATCGGCCCGTATCGTGGGCGAGGTTATGGGTAAATACCATCCCCATGGGGACAGTTCTATTTATGACGCAATGGCCCGTATGGCCCAGGATTTTTCCATGGGCGAAACGCTGGTCCAGGGCCAAGGTAACTTTGGTTCGCGCGATGGCGATAAGCCCGCGGCCATGCGTTATACCGAGGCACGCCTGTCCAAACTGGGTGCGTCGCTGATGGACGATATGGACAAAGACACCGTTGATTGGCAACCAAACTTTGATGGTTCATTGCAAGAGCCTGTTGTCCTGCCAACCAAGTTCCCGAATTTCTTGGTAAATGGTGGTTCTGGTATTGCGGTTGGTATGGCGACAAATGTTCCGACATATAACCTGGGCGAAATTTGTAATGGTATTTTGGCAATCCTGGATAACAAGGATTTGTCGGATGACGAATTGTTTGGCATTATCCCGGGACCTGATTTCCCGACAGGTGCGGTAATCATGGGGCGTGCTGGCGCATACAAGGCGCATACGACCGGACGTGGTTCTATTATTGTTCGTGCAAAAACACACATGGAAAAATTCCATGATCACGATGCGATTGTTGTTGATGAGATTCCATACCAGGTCAACAAGGCGCAAATGATTATCAAAATCGCCGAATTGATAAAAGATAAACGCATCGAAGGGATTTCTGAAATCCGCGATGAATCATCCAAGGAAGGACTGCGCATCGTTATCGAATTAAAACGCGACGCGATTGCTGATGTTGTATTGAATCATTTGTTTCAATACACAGAAATGCAGACGAATTTCCCGGTCAACATGATGGCGTTAAATCGTGGTCGCCCGATGTTGTTCAATATCCGTGGCGTTCTGGACGCGTTCATTGATTTCCGGTGCGAGGTTATTCGTCGTCGCACGATTTTCGATTTGAACAAGGCGCGTGCGCGTGCACACACGTTACTGGGGCTGTCGGTGGCGGTTGGTAATCTGGACGATGTCATTGAACTGATTAAATCCAGTCCGAATCCAGACGCCGCGCGCGAGGCATTGATTTCACGCGGTTGGCGTGCGTCGGATATTGAATCGTATATTCAACTGATTGACGATCCGAATACAGAATACAAAGATGGCATGTTCTATATGTCCGAAGACCAGGCGCGCGCGATTCTGGAATTGCAATTGCATCGTCTGACCGGGTTGGAACGTGACAAGATTCATGCCGATTTGACCGAACTGGGCGCACTGATTAAAGACCTGTTGGATATTCTGGGCAGCCACGAGCGCATCATCCAAATTATTCGCGATGAAACCGCATCGGTGCGTGATAACTGGGCATCGCCACGTCGTACCGAAATTTCCGATGCAGAAATTGATATTGATGTCGAAGATTTGATTGCACGCGAAGATATGGTTATCACCGTGTCGAACACTGGGTACATCAAACGCGTGTCGTTGGATACATATCGCGCACAAAAACGCGGGGGCAAGGGCCGCAATGCAATGACGACCAAGGACGACGACTATGTTGTCCAGGTGTTCGTGGCAAACACGCATACACCGCTGTTGTTCTTCAGCTCCAAGGGTTTGTGCTATAAACTGAAAACCTATAAGTTGCCAGAAGCCGCCGCCGCGGCCAAGGGACGTCCGCTGGTCAACCTGTTGCCGTTGGAAAATGGCGAAACAATAACCGCAATCTTGCCAGTACCCGAGGAAGAAGTTGAACGCGTTCGCGCATCGGGTACGGAACATTATCTGATGTTTGCAACCGCGTCGGGCACGGTGCGTCGTAACCGGATGTCTGATTTTGATTCAATTCGTGCAAACGGTAAAATTGCAATGAAATTGGACGATGGTGACAGTTTGATTTCTGTTTTGCCGTGCAATGAATCCCAGGATGTGTTCTTGGCAACATATCGTGGCCGCTGTATCCGATTCCCGGTAAATGAAATCCGCGTGTTTGCGGGCCGTAATTCGACGGGTGTTCGTGGTATGAACCTGGGCGCAGATGACCGTATTATCGGTATGGCAATGTTGACGCACGGCGAATCGGATGCAACCGTTCGCGCCGCGTATATTAAACAGTCGCGCGCATTGCGTCGTGCCGCAACTGGCGTCGAAGAAGAGGCATCTGATGACGAAGATACCACAACATCGTTGGTGCTGTCTGATGAACAAATGGCGCGTATGGCGGCGGACGAACAGTTTATTTTGACCATATCTGAAAATGGTTTTGGTAAACGCACCAGTGCATACGAATATCGCACAACACATCGTGGCGGTAACGGATTTACCAACATCAAACTGGGCGGTAAAAACACCGCGGTTGCGGGTTCGTTCCCGGTTGAAAATGGTCACGATGTTATGATGGTGACCGATGGCGGCAAAATCATTCGCACACCGGTTGATGATGTTCGCATTGCCGGACGCAGTACGGCGGGTGTGACATTGTTCCGCACGGGCGAAAATGAACGCGTTGTGTCGGCAATTTCAATCGTCAGTGACGAAGGCGAAGCGGCCGAGGTCGAAGCCGACGCCGCCGCTATATCCGAATAATAATGTGGGGGCCGGTACATGGAAAACAATGAATATTTTGCATCTATAAACGATGTTTCAAAACGGTTGAATGTACCGGCGCATACCCTGCGTTATTGGGAAAAACAATTCCCGGTGGCGATAAAGCCGACAACGGGCGCGGGTGGGCGCCGGTATTATCGAACCGAAACGGTAAATCGCCTGGTCGTTATCAAGGATTTATTGTATAACCGTGGTATGACCATTGCGGGCGTAAAAAAAATGATGCGTGATGGCGTGTTCCCAGATGATGCGTCGACCATATCCCCGGTCGCGCCGGTTGCGGGGCCCCGCACTGATGCACAGCCACGCGCCGTTGCATCGGCATCTGAAATTTCCGATGTTATCGATATGTTGATGGATGCAAAACAAATTTTGACCATTGGATAGGTGAAATATGTTTTTTCGTTCATTGCCGCATTTTATTACCAACGCAATCTGTGGTTTTATCCCGGGTGTTGCGCGTCGTAAAAAAGTTCGCGCGATATTGAATTCGCCATTTGTTGCAGAATTGCATTTCGTTCGTCGGTGTACGCCCGAACGTATTCGCCGTGTGCGCGTGTTTGTTGGATTTATGGCACGCAGTTTGATAATCAGTGCAAATGACAAATATGTGTTCAAATTCCCGTTAAAACGTGCGGATTATCGCGAGTTGGCGGTACGCGAAAAACGCGTGGTCGATGCACTGGCTCCATACAGCACGACATACACACCATCGGTTGAATTGTTGCATAACGGTGACGATATTGTTCGCAAATATGATTTTGTGTCTGGACGCGGGCTGCGCACATTCCCGGCGGAAAAGATATTAAAACATAAAACAAAATTGGCGCGCCAAATTGCAAAATTTATCTTTGAAATTGCCAGTGTCGATCCAGTTGAAATTCGTGATTTAAAACCATCGCCCGATGCAAAACCAGGATATGCATACGGATGGTTCCAGGGTGATATAGTTGATAATTTTATGATTGACCCAAAAACAATGAACATAACATCGTTTATTGATTGGGAGGATTGCGCATTTCGTGATTTTTCTGAAATATTTCATACCGAATATCGCTCGCCACAACGCGAGTTAATGGATGCGGTGAAAGTCGAATACGATAAACTGTATAACGCGAAATAAATACTATTTCGCCAATGCATCAACCAGTGTGGTAATTATTTTCCGATTGTCCCGCGACAGTTTATATATATTTTGAATCAGCATGGTCATTTGTTTGTCGTGGGCGTATTCTTGTTCGGTCTCGCCAATAATGGTGCCGATGCCAATGTCCCATAATTTGCACAGTTCATGCAAGCGCGCAACCGGGAAACGATTGCCGCCGGATTCATATTTTTGAATTTGTTGAAACGACACCTCCAGTAATTTAGATAAATCTTTCTGTGACATGCCCATACGTGCGCGTTGCACGGCTATGGCGCGACCCAGCCTGGTGTTGAAATCGTTTGCATTGCGTGTTTGCCCAGACATATTTTGCTCCTTGGGGTTATATATAAAAACACCGCCCGATGTATCAAGGCGGTTGGAGTTGATAAGCATGCAAAAACACATGTTGGTCTATTCAATATATTCGACCACCCTCCAACCGACGATGTTGGAGCATTTTACGCCTGCGCAGGCGGTTTTTGCCGAGCTTATCATTCTCGTATAATAGGTCGCCTATTACAGCGGATATTCTAGAATAAAATAATCAAAAAATCCAACGCAAAATAAAAATCGCCGGATGGGTTGGGTGGGGCTTGCCCGAAACCCAAGGCGAATAAGAAATATTCATCATTGGCGGATATATTCATTGGTATTGTGGTGGGGCATGCCGTGGCGCGGCAAAGGGTTCGATTCCCCATGTGACATACAGCAAAATAAAATTACCCCGCTGTCGCAGGGCACTTTTATTTTGGCAGTCCCAAGGGGAATCGAACCCCTGTTCCCAGAATGAGAATCTGGTGTCCTGACCGCTAGACGATGGGACCAATACGGCGACATCATAACAGGCTTTTTTATATTTTGCAAATAAATAGGACTTGCGAATGGGAATTTTTACAGATAAAGTTTTGGGTGCCCAGAAAGAAAGGAAAAACATGATAATATTAAAACGATTGTCACAAATATTTATTGGATTATCCGTTGTATGTTTTTTTGCTGGGGTTGGAGTGCTGGCCGCACATGCATATTTTGATGACTGCTTCTTTGATTCAATCCAGGCGTTTGACCACCCGGCGTCAAAATTCTTGAACCCTGGGGCCAAAGACATCACTGTGCTGTTGGTGTCGGATTCTGGCTCGTATGATCGTATACTGGAAAGTGTTATAGGGACCGCCCGCAAATCGCATCCAGAATACGATTTTATGATGTATCTGGGTGATATGGCAACAACTGGGTCAATCACCGGGTATTATTGGATGCTGGAAGAAATCTTGCCGAAATTAACAGGCCTGCCCATGTATGCAATTCCAGGCAATCACGATGTTATGCGTCGCGAAGGTTTGTCCAAGCAACCAGTCGTGAACAAGGCGTTTTACACCACCGTTATGGGTGCGGCATATTATTGGTTTGGGTATGGTAATACATTGTTCATTGCGCTGGATACATCCACGCCCGATATTGATGATGCGCAATTTCAATGGTTGGCAGATACATTGAAAAATATTCGTCCAATGTTTCGTAATTGCGTGATATTCAATCACATGCCACCAATCAACACCCGACCAGACTTTTTCGAAGATCATACGATGAACCCGGAATCGGCCGATAAATTGGCATCCGTTTTGCGTGGACATAAAATAGACGCAATGTTCTTTGGTCATGTACATTATTTTTCAACCGGGAAATTCGCAGGTATTCCGATTTACACAATCCCATCCAGCGGTCAATCAGTGCGCGACAAAACCGAACCGCGTTGGGGGTATGTCACATTGAAAATAGGCCGCAATGGCATAAAAAGTGTTGAGCCATCGTACATTGATTTTGTTGGCCCAAAACGCGAATTAATGGAAGAATGGTGGGCGCGCGATATTCTGTCGACCAAGGGTCGTGATTGTGTGACCTGGGTTTTCTATGCGTTTATTTCATGCCTGGCCATTGGTATGATATTCCGCATTGCATACAAAATTTCCAACAGAAAATAAGGATGAACTATGAAAAATTTATTGTGCATTGCCATTTGCGTTGTGCTGGCCGGGTGTGGCGCGATTGGCGTCGGCAGCAACCATAACACAATGGTTTACAATAATTCCACAGATGTTATAACCGTGTCAGCTGACAGCGGAATATATAAGATAAAACCGGACAGCGCGCTGAATATTTATTCCGCAGAAAACCTGACCATAAACAGTGCTGGTGAAAACTGTTCACAGGCAAACGTCGTGCGGCAATTAAATACGCCCGCGGTAATATTGGATGTTTTCCCGGGATTTTTCCTGGGGATAATCCCTATACTGGTTGATGCTGTGTCAAACAATCTGTATAAAATGCCATCAACATACTCGTATTCGTGTTGAAAAAAACACCTGTGTTAAACAGGTGTTTTTTATGTCGATATATGTTATAATACCGTGCGTTAAACAAGGAGTTGCCACAGATGAAAAAAATTTTGCTCGCGTTTCCAATGCTGTTAGTGATGGGGTGCAGTTCTGATGTAAAAGACATAGACCAAACGATGCAGGGTTGCGAAAAAATAGCATCTACAAAAAGTCACGTTGTTTATAAATGTCCAGCTGAACAGCCATGGGTGGCACAGGTAAAAAGTCTTGAACCTAATGGACAATGGGTTGATTTTTCTGGCTTGGGTGAAACAGCGGTGCTTGACATGGCGAAAGATACAGAACATGTTTATGTTGAATTTGCATTTGATAAACCAGGTTGGAATCACACATGCAAGGAAAAATACACAATGCGCACAATGTTAAAAGGGCCAAGTGCCGATAATTGGGCGTTCGTTGGATGCAAATAAGATGGGCGCTATGCTTTATGGAACCAAAAATAAAACCGGCACAAGGCCGGTTTTTGCTTTTATGATGGGGTGTTTGGTTTATCTTGTGCCACCAAATGCGGCATCAAAGCCAATGCGTGCCCCGTTGTTGTTTTGTTCTACGGATATAGTACCGATGGCTTCAGTTGGATTGTTATTGTTGCCATAGTACCCCGTACGGAAGTGAAGTCTGGTATTTTCTCGGTTGTTTAGGGTTGTTTCGTTAAACTTAAATTTATCATCGGTTCCTTTATAATCCGTGAATTCCAGTGTCGGGTCTGATTCCCCACGTGCACGGGTGGCTGTGACCGTGTAGTAATCGTCAAATGGCATGGTCAGAGTTTCTTTGCCGTCCTGGAACGTTAAAGTTGCCGTGCCATTTTCTGTTTTTATTCGTTTTGAATCGTATCCGTCGCTGGTCTCGGCAGATATTGCCCCGATGGCCGTGCCCGTAAAAGTCATATCTGTTGATGCAAAATTTTCTTCGGCGATTGCTTTGATTTCGTATCCACCAGTTATTACTGTATGAACACCGTTTGTGTCGTTTCCATAAACTTGTGTGACATAACCAAAATCCGCATAACTTAGTGGTTTGGATAATGTTTTTCCATACATGTCTGATGTTGTAGTTATTTTTACATCTGCTGTTGTGTACTTTTTGTCTTTATAGGCCGCCAGGATTGCGTCTTTATCTGGATTGTTTTCTTTCGTTAATATAAATTCCAGGTCATCATCCAGATTTGTATCCATAGATGTATTTATCTCGTATGAGGCATTATCTCCGTAATTGATTGTATATTTTTTGGACGTTTCAGAAAAAGTTTTTGCATCGTCTGAATCGCGAGTGATGGTTTGTGTTCTTGATTCATCCCCATTAAACACATCCAATCTTATGATTTTTCCGTTTTCGTCCAGCCCAAATTTCAGATATGTTTCATCTGTAGAATCGCCGTCAAAACCAGACTGTTCAAATTTGACATCATCCAATCTGTATGATGTATAGTCTTTACCGTTTATATGTGTGGTTGATGAACGACCTGTCATACTGTGTGTGCCGGAATTATTCGGAACTAATATTTCGGATTTCATAGAAGTAATTGCCCGATTACTGTTTTGCGCCCCTGCTGGCACTGTTATATTTGGGGTTTCTGGTTCTGAAATTGTTGTTGATGGGGGAATTGGCCCGTTCCCGCCAGAAACCCCACCACATGCAGCCAATGCCAATATTGATGTCAAAATTGTTATTTTTTTCATTATTTGCTCCTTTTTTATAATTTTCCGCCGAACCCAATGTCGGCATCAATTTCATGCGTTATGCGTTCGTCAGAAAGTGCGCCAGTGGTATAAAAATGTGAACCTGCAACCGCTTCTGATATTTGGCCATTGTCCCCATAATATTTAGCGCGCAAAAAATCATTTTCTGGGCTGGTTGAACCAGTGGTATTTTTTACCTGATATTCAACAGGAATTTCGCTGTCTGAATTTACAAGTGTTGCACTGTCTTTGCTTATAATCACGTCATACCATGGATTTTGTGCTTTTGAGAAATTTGCGGTTAATACTTCATTCCCATTATTGACGGTTAATTTTGCATCGTTTACTGTGGATGTCATTGTGTCAAAATTGTCAACGCCACTGTCGCTGTCGTATGTATGCGAATTTATAACTGCTATGGCGGTCCCATTGAATGTCATTGTACCGCTTTCTGTGGCCTTTATTTCATGTGGTATATATCCGCCAAAAAATATATGGCCATCATTATTTTGTTCTGTATGTCCATCTGAATATGTTGTTGTGCCATTGGACAGAACGTAGCCAAAATCAGAATATTGCAGCCCTACCGTGTTCCCCAATAATGTGGCCTTGCCGGTAAACGCACCATATACTGGATCTGTGGTCGGGTCATAATCTGGATTTTTTGTGTAATCTTCTTCTATTCGTATGGTGCCATCTGGGCTTAGTTGTTTGAATAGACCGTTATCAAAATCTATACCAGTGATTTTTCCGTTGCTAAATTGTATTTTTACTGGTTGGTCACTTGTGTTGTAAAAGTCCATGTCGTTATGTCCAAGTGTGCCGGACACAAAACCATTCTTTTTTTCAAAGTTGTTCAATTTATCCGATGAAATCCGGTTGTAGTTATTCATATAAAAATGGTCTGGATCGCTTGATGGTGTAAAATCTGCAAAATACAGGCTAAGTGCATTTTTTACATCTGTTTGATGATTGGCTATATACTGGCGCAATGCGTCCGCGTCTCCAGAGACCTGCAGATCGGATAAAGCCTGTAATGTAGTGTGCATATTATTTAGTAGATTTGTTGCGATGGTCAATTTTTCTTCGTCTGTGGCATCGGCGGTGTATGCCTCAGGAATGCGGTTTCCTACAAAATTTACCATTGACTTATTTGCGGCAGCTTGATCAATAGTGACACTATTGATTGCACTTGTTTGTAATTCTTTTGGTATTTGTATATCAGGCGCTTTCCCGCCAGAACCGCCGCCACATGCGGCCAATGCTAGGATTGATGTCAAAATTGTTATTTTTTTCATTCCTGGATCCTTTTTTATAATGAAAAAACCGCCCAGCAAAGACAGGCGGTCGGGGAGTTAGCAATCAAATTATCAATGATTCTGTCGCTTTCGGGTAAAACCCTGTTGTATAACAGACAGCTCCCCGACTTGTATAAGTCAGGGATAAATAACGACACAAAACCACAGGAATCACGGACTAACGATGTTCCAAATTGGTCTGCACCGGATAATTAGGCTTGCTACAGCCCCGAACCAGTGTCCCCACTGATTCAGTTCCCATTATAACCGCCATAAATGATAAATCAAAGAAAAAATGTCTTCGGGGCGTTCCGCGGTCCCCAACCAAAAATAAAACCGGCACAATGCCGGTTTTGGCTTTTATGATGGGGGTGTCCCGGGTTCCCTCGGTACAGTTGTGGCTGCAAAATGGGGGATGCCTAATTCCAAAAATGTCTGTTTGCAAATGCCTGACCAGAACCCGTTTTCAGGTATTTTTCAAATTCGCCGGCGGCATGGCGACTTGAAAAAGCAAAATAATTTATCAGTTGCCATGGTGTGTACTTTGATGTGTGAAACGAATAACCAGAATTGTGTTGTTTCATCCGTTTTTGTAAATCATCGGTCATACCAATGTACCGTTGACTCGGATTTGAAATACTTCTGATTAAATAAACGTAAAACATAATTCCATAATAAAAAAACAGGAAATAAACGTCAAGTAATTCGCCGCACTTCGTTAAAACTACGTGTGGCACTCCTTTTTGTATCTGCTCCGCTTGGGCTTGCCGCCCGAAGCGTCGCAGACGCGAAGGGTGGTTGGGGCGCACGGATTCGAACCATGATAAAGAGAACCAAAATCTCTTGTCCTACCATTAGACGACACCCCAAAAGTGATAGTGATTATAAATATCTTTTGATTTTTTGCAATAACAAAAATTGGCGCTGGGGGATATTTCGTGAAAAAAATCACATTTTTTTCATTTTTTCACTTGAATTGAAATGTTAAATACATATAATCGTTAAAGTTTTTAATAATTAAAAGCCGTTTAATCATTAAAAATTGTAAATTTTAACCCTGGCGGAGGCAAAAATGGCACGCAAAGATTTTATTCACCTGTTTGAATCGAACATTTTGGTTCTGGATAAATTAGCCGACAGGCTGAAAAAAGGGCCGTTGGGCTCGGTTGTGTATCCGAAAAATCAAATGACGGTATTGGTGCGTCTGTATTTGGGCGGACGCGCACGGTTAAAGGATATTGCGCGTCGTGAAATGGTGCCGACACCAAATTTATGTGCGACATTTCGTAAATTGGAACGCGATGGAATGGTTGCGCGCGCAATTGACGATGTTGACCGTCGCAATACTTGGTATGAATGCACACCGGCTGGGGCTGAAATAGCGGGCAAGGTTATGGATGCGTTTCGCGAGGCGATTGGTCGCCTGTTCGACAGAATCAGTGTCGAGGACGAAGAGGCTATGACGAATGCATTGAAAACAATGAATAATATTTTGAAAAAATTGGAGTTAAATAATGCGTAAAATCGGTATGTTGTCGGCGGTTCTGCTGGGGACATTTGGGGCGTTTGCGTCAAATGGTGCGCGTGCAATGGATTTATCGTTGCAAGGCGCGGTTGATAAAATTGTCGCCGAATCCCAAGATTTAAAAAAGGCCGATGTCAATGTTAAAAAGGCCCAGGCGTCATTGGATGCGGCGAACGCCAATCGTTGGTTTTCGATTGATGGCAGTGTTTCGTACATGAATCTGGTAAATGTGAAACAGCCATTCAAATCGTATGGCGTTGATTTGCCACCGGAAATTGGTGGAATTGTCAGCACATATTTGGGCAGCGAGGGTAATCGTATTGAAATTCCAGATAACATATTTATGGCGGGTGTCACGGTGACACAGCCTATTTACACATTTGGTAAAATTGGCAATGCCGTTGATGGCGTGCGCAGTGCGATAAAAATGGCCGAATCTGGTCGCGAGGTCACATTGCGCGAGGTTAAATACAGCGCGGTCAATATCTATTGGACGGCAAAAATGACTGATGAAATTGTTGACATTGCACGCAAAGATTTGAATGCCGCGCGCAATGCGAAAACCAGTCTGGCCGCGGCCGGCCGTGCCAATCGCAGCAATTTGGTCAAAATCGAATCTGATATTGCGGCCAAAGAAATCAACCTGTCGGACGCAGAATTCAATCGTGACACCGCGCACAGAATGTTAAAAATATTGGCGGGTATTGATATTGATGAAGAATTAAATTTGACCGATGATTTTCCGGCGACCTTTGCCGATTTGAACGCGGGTGAATTGAAAGATACCCCGCAATGGGATGCGTTGCGCGAACAGGTTGCCATGTATGAAAAACAGGCCCGGTCCCAGCGCGCGGGTGGATACCCAACATTGGCGGCAATGGGGTCGTACAATTACCTGGCGATGGATAAAGATTTTAACAATATGTTCAACAAATCTAATTCGCAATCGGCGTATTGGGGATTGTCTTTACAGGTGCCAATTTTCAGCGGCGGACTGCATCGTGCCAATGCCACGGCCCAGGCCATGAATGCCGAGGCCGCGCACCAGGATTTGGACAAGGCGAAAAAGATGACGACCGAAGAATACAATCGTGCGATTGATAAATACAACCATTTGCGTGGAAATCTGAAAACATTGGAAACTGCGCGCAATTTGGCGGCCAAGGCATACGGAATTTCCAGTGACCGTTTCGCCGCCGGTCAAACATCGGCAATTGAATTGGCCGAGGTATCCGCCGGTCTGTACCAGTTGGATATGGCGTTATTGAACGCGAAATATAACATTTTGATGTCTGCGGAATCTGTAAAAAAGTTAGGTGAATAATTATGGAAAAATTACAACAGTTATTTGAAAAAATTAAAACACCGCGCGTACGCAAATATATTGCGGCGGGGTTGATTGCGGTGTTGGTTGCATGGGTTGTGTTTCGTTTTACCATGATTGGTATTGAAAACGCGCGCCCGGTGTTTAATGCCACACGCAATGCGGTGACCGACGGTGTGCCGGTTGTTGTGCAGACGGTACAACGCGCGTCGGGTGTTTTGCGTGAACCAATTGCGATAAAAAACAATCGCGCCTATGTTGCGTCGGCACGCGCACATAAATTTGGTGTTGGTCAACATGTCGGCGATGGCGTGATTGTATCGGTATCGTCAAAAATTGACTTGGATTCGGGTATGTATGTTGTGCGTACGCGCGGCGTGGAAGATGGGTTGCATTATGCGCAATACCGCGCGACCGGAATTTTTGTGCCGGTATACGCCGTAAATAATGGCGTGGTTATGGTGGCCGATGGCGATGTGGCGCGCGCGCGTAATGTCGTTGTTTCGCGTCAAGATGCCGATATGGCATTGATAGAATCGGGTCTGGACAATGGCGATGTTGTAATTCTGACACGTGTCCAGGATGGTGAAAAAATTCAAATTGCAAAATAATTAAACGGGGGAAAAGAAATGTTAAAGTTTTTTGTTCGCAGACCAGTCACCACAGTTATGTTTGTTTTGATGTGGGTTGTGTTGGGTTTGGTTTCATTTCCAAAAATGAATGTTGAACGCACGCCGTCGTTGGATTTTCCGATGGTCACGGCATCGTTCGTGTATCCGGGTGCGTCGCCCGCCGAAATTGAATCCCAGGTTATTAAAAAGGCCGAAGACGCCATGTCCGAGGTTGCAGGCCTGAAAAAACTGACATCCCAGGCGTATGAAAACGGCGGGTATGTTATGGCCGAATTTAATTTGGGCGTGAACGTAAATGATAAATCGAGCGAGGTTAAATCAAAAATCGACGCGTTGTCATCTGAATTCCCAGACGCGTTGAAACAGCCCGTTGTGGAAAAATTAAACCCATTACAGGAATCGGTGGTTGATATTGTATTGCGTGGCGCATCGGCCCGCGATATGCAGGAGTATGTCGATGATATTTTGGCAAATAAAATCACCGCGACCAAGGGCGTGGCCAGTGTATCGGTGTTCGGTGGTGAACAACGCGCGGTACGCGTTCAAATGAACCCAGAATTGATGGCGGCGCGTGGTGCAACAATTACCGATGTTGTATCGGCGTTGGCGGCGCGTAATTTGAATGTGCCGGGGGGAAAAATCGAGACCGGCGTTGATTCCTCCAATGTGCGTTTTATTGGTGAATTTGCGTCAATTGATGAAATTGCAAACCTGCATTTAACCACGGCCGAAGGCGCGCGTTTCAAATTGTCTGATATTGCAACAATTACCGATGCCGCACGCGACATTGAAACGGGTGCGCGTTATAATGGCGAACCGGTCGTGATTGCATCTGTGGTCAAGGCATCTGATGGTAATGCAATTAAAATATCCCAGGCGTTGCATAAAAAAATGCCTGAATTACAGGCGGACATGCAATCGCGTTTCCCAAATGCAACGATGGAAATAATTTCTGATTCATCGACCGCGGTGTCTGATGAAACCAATAGCACAATCATTGGTATTATCCAGGGTATTATATTCACCATATTGGTATTGTTGGCATTCACACGCAATTGGCGTTCAACAATTATCGCGGGTGTTGTGATTCCTGCATCATTGATTGCCGGATTCTTCTTTATGGACGGCAGTGGTTTTACCATCAATGCAATGACACTGTTGGCGTATTCGTCGGCGTTGGGAACATTGGTGTCGAACGCAATTATTATGATTGAATCTGCACTGCAAGAAATGCGTGCGGGCAAAGACCCAGAAAACGCCGCAATCGATGGCACGAAAAAAGTCGCTGTATCGGTTCTGGCGGGTGTTGGAACGAATGTCGTGGTGTTTTTACCATTGGCGTTTATGGGCGGTATCGTTGGCCAATTCATGGTTCAATTTGGTATGACCGTTGTGTATCTGACGTTGCTGTCGTTGTTGTTCAGTTTTACATTGACACCAATGATGATTGCAAAAATTTTGCGTCTGACCGGCAAAAAGCCATCCAAGAAATCGACTAATAAACCGGCACCAATGTCGGCATCGGTTGGCCGTCTGCGCAAATGGTTTGATTTTCAAAATGCACATCCTTGGCGCGTTGTTGCAATGGCGTTTGCAATATTGGTTGGTTCGGCCATGCTGATGAAATTTGTTGGAAACGAATTTACACCGGCCACCGACAATAACGAAATCAATATCACGGCGCGTGCACCAATGGGGGCGACATTTGAAAAATCGCGCGATATTGTGTCGCAAATCGAAAATGAATTAAAAGATTTCAAAGAGGTAAAATCCACATCTGTAAAAATCGGTGAACGCGGTTTGCAAAACATCAAGGTCAAGGTTGAATTGGTTGGTGTTGATGATCGTCGTTTGTCGGACAAGGAATTAGCTCGTCGTATGTTGCCACGTCTGGCCGCGATTCCGGATGTTGAAATTCAAATTCGTGCGGGTGCCGCAATGTCGTCATCTATATCATCGGATATGGTGCTGAACATCAACGGCGAAGATGATGCAACGCGTGAAGCATACGCAGACCAGGCGTTGCGTTTAATCAACCAAATACCCGAGGTCCAAAGTGCCGTTCGTGCCCAGCAAACACCGGGCCATGAAATCAGATTCATACCTGACGAAGATAAAATGAATTTCTGGGGTGTGAAAAACGCGTATGCTGGTTCCACATTGCGTACGGCATTGTTCGGAAATGACGATTATAAATACAAGGAACATGGCAATGAATATCCAATTATTTTGGAATTTGCCAAACCGTTCAAGACCGCCGAAATGTTCGACAATGTTTTTGTGAATTCACAAAAGGGTATGGTTGCGTTGTCGTCACTGGGTGAAATTGAACAAACATCGGCAACCCCGAACATCAGTCGTTTGGATAAAAACAGAATTACCGAAATTGACATCAATATCGGTAAATCGACCATGGGACCGGTCCAGGCGAAAATTCAGGCCGCGTTGAACACAATTGATTGGCAACCTGGATACAGCGCTGAATTTGGCGGTATGTCGGAAATTCAGGATGAAACAACCGGTGAAATCGGTCAGGCGTTCTTCTTGGCAACGGTGCTGACATTTATGTTGTTGGCGGCAATTATGAATTCACTGGCGCATCCGTTTACGATTGCCACATCAATTCTGACATCGTTCGCCGGCGTGTTTGTGATGCTGTTCTTGTCGGGTGCATCAATGAATGTCGGTGCTATGTTGGCATTCGTTATGTTGGTTGGTCTGGTGGTGAATAACAACATTCTGGTGTTGGAACCAACAATTGCGCGCATTAAAAATGGCGAAGATGCACGCGACGCATTGTGGACCGAATTGAATGATAAACGGTACATGGTGTTGATGACATCAATCGCCGTTATGACTGGTATGGTGCCCCAGTTATGGTCCGCCGATGGTATGAAGGTCGCAATGGCTGCGGTTATGATTGGTGGTATGATGGCCAGTTTGATATTCACATTCACACTGACCCCGGCGTTGTTCTTTATCGTTGAACGCGCCCGCGAAAAATTATCGCGTAAAAAATAAAATAAAAGCGGGGCGTGCCCCCGCTTTTTTATTGTGAATATAAAAAACTTATTTATAATATCGCGGAAAACTAAAAGGATATTTAATTATGTTGATGAAACAAGATGTCGTTGTTTTTGATTTTGATGGCACATTGTCGGCGCGTGATTCCAATGTGGAATTTGGCCGGTATTGTTTTCGCCACTCGCTGCGTCCATGGTTGTTTTTGCCATTGATGGCGGTTGCGGCGGTTGTGCGTATGTTTAACCCGGCGGGCATTTGGTGGCGCGAAAAAATGCGTCGGTTTTTAACGGCCGATATGGTAAAAAAATTCGCCCCCGATTTTATTAAACAACATAAAATGGAACGTTTCGGTTGGGCCAAAGAACAGGTTGCGTCCGAACGCGCGGCGGGCCGCAAAGTTGTCCTGGTTTCAGCCAGTGCGGATTACCTGGTGCCACAATTGGTGCGTGACATCAAATTTGACGCGGTGTTGACATCGCAAATGGACGCTGCGCGGCCGTGGAAATATAAATTCTTGTGCTGGGGCCGGAACAAGGTTGTTGCTCTGGACGCCTGGGCGGTTAAAAACAAAATTATTCCGCGTGTCGTGCGCAGTTATTCCGACAGCAAATCTGATATGCCAATGATGGAAATCGCCGACGAACAGGTTTGGGTTGATGCAAAAACGGGCCTGCGAAAACAAGCCTAGGGTAAATAAAAACATAATCCGTTATAATCATTGTATGGTTATAACGGATATTTTATATGATTTTTCGGTCGGTGTTGCGTGCGCCCTGGTTGGCGCATTGATAAGCACCATTTTCTCCCGCCGCAAGACGCGTCGCCTGACCAGTGAAATTGTATTGCGCCGGCAAGATTTGGAAACATTGCGTCTGGAAAATAATCGATTGCTGGATGCAATCAAAGAACGCGAAACCCAAATCTTGGAATTACAAAAGAAAATCTTGGACGCGCATTCTGAAAAAATGCCACGCCGTGGGAAATAGTGCGGTTGGCTTGCTATTTAGTTTTTTTATTGTATAATCCCCGAAAAGAGGTTCCAGTATGGATTTTATCGCTTTTTTCGTTGGGTGTGTTGTGGGTTGTGCGCTGGGCGCATTGGTTGTGGCATTGTTTGCCAAACATCCCGATGACAGCCGTATAGAGGTTGCCCAGTTAAAGGCACTGTTACAGCAACAACGTGGCGAAATCGAACGCATGCGCACCGAAAACAGCGCATTGCAACAGAGTGCCGCCGAAAAAAAGCAAGAGGTTGAAACCCTGACGCGTGTTCGCGAAAAAATGCTGAATGATTTCAAGGCGATTTCCAGTGAACTGATTGAAAAACAAAAAGAATCCGTCAAAGAAACCCAGAAAATCGTCTTGACCCCCGTCCAGAACGAAATGAAGGCATTGAAAGAGGGCTTTGAACAGAAAGTCACCGAAATGTTAAAGACCACGACGGAAAACAAAACCAGCATAGATGAGCAAATCAAAAATATGCTGAGTAAAAGCGAGTCTTTACAGCAAGAGGCGACCAACCTGGCCAATGCGTTGAAAAATAAAAAGAGCCAGGGTTGCTGGGGCGAAATGTATCTGGAAAACATTCTGGAAATGCTGGGCTTTGTCGAAGGTGTTGATTACACCAAGGAAGAATTTACCCGTGTCGATGATGGCAAAAACATTCGTCCTGACTTTATCGTGAACCTGCCGGGAAATCGCCGTATCATCATTGATTCCAAGGTTTCTATGGAAAGTTATCTGCAATATGAAAACGCCGAAACCGACGAAGAACGTGAAAAATATGCCAAGGATTTTGTCGCCGCAACCGAGGCGCACATAAACGAACTGTCTGACAAAGATTACCAGAAAAAGGTCAAAGATTCTGGCCTGGATTACGTGTTTATGTTTATGCCATTAGAATCTGCATACGTTTTGGCAATGCGCAGAAAGCCGGAATTGTATTCCAGTGCGCAAAATAAAAATGTCGCGATTATCACATCGTCGCTGCTGTTCCCGATGTTGAAAACCGTGGAATTGTTGTTAAAGATGGACAAACAAAACAAGAATGTGACCGAGGTTATTGCGCTGGTCAACGATTTGTATGAAAAATATTCTGGTTTTGTTGATAACTTTAACGCGGTCGGCAGAAGCATAGACACAGCCATGAAGGCATATAACAATGCGCGCGGGCAATTAACCGATGGACGCGGAAATATGTCCAGATTGTTCGACAGAATCAAAGAAAAAAGTGGAATAACAACTAATAAAAAAATCGCATTGGAATATAAAGATGAATAAATTGCAGATGAAACTTTGTGGCGATTTAGTGTTGCGTGAAAAATGCGCACCTGTTGAAAAGATTACGCCTGATATGTTGAAAATAATGGATGAAATGATTGATATGATGCGCGATCAATCTGGTGTCGGTTTGGCCGCGCCCCAGGTCGGCGTTTTGCAACGATTTTTGGTTATGATGAATCCGGATACGGAAACCGTTTTCAAAATGATAAATCCAAAAATCATTTCGCGCAGTACCGATACCTGCACTATGGAAGAGGGCTGCCTGTCTGTCCTGGGACCCGACAATTTGCCGGTATATTCAAATGTGACGCGTCCCGCATCGGTCGTTGTTGAATGGACCGATGAAAATGGCAATCCCCAGGGCGCAGAAATGTCCGGTTTGCCGGCGCGAATTGTTCAGCATGAAACCGACCATCTGGATGGAATTTTGTTTATTGATTATCTGTCGCCGGTGCGTCGCGAAATGGTTATGCGCAAGGTGAGGAAACACAAATCATGAAATTGGTTTTAATGGGCACACCCGAATTTGTTGTGCCAATGTTTGATGCGATATATAACGCCGGTCATGAAATTATGGCGGTGTTTACGCGCGGTCCAAAACCCGTTGGACGTAAACAGGTTTTAACAAAATCACCCGTGCAGGTTTGGGCGGAATCAAAAAATATTCCGGTATATAATCGCGCGTCTGAATATAATTTTTCACCCGATATGGTTGTTGTTGTGTCGTATGGTGTGATATTGCGCGACAATGTTTTGTCGTCGGCGCCATGCATCAATATTCACCCAAGCGCGTTGCCAAAATATCGCGGTGCGTCGCCGATTAAAACGGCAATTTATAATGGCGATGTGCACAGTACGGTTTGCCTGATGCAAATTACACCGGAAATGGATGCGGGCGATGTATATATGCGGCGCGATTTTGAAATCGGCGAAAACGAAACGAACGACAATATTGAATCGCGCGTGTCAAAAATTGGTGCCGATATGTTGGTTGAATATTTGTCGCATCCGTCGGAATATGCACCGGTGCCACAAACGGGCACGCCCACATTTACACACAAATGGACAGGCGCCGATGAAATAATTGACTGGTCGCGTGGCGCGCGTGCGGTACACAACCAAATTCGTGCACTGGGGGCGGGGCGCACCAAAATCAATGGCACAGATGTTAAAATTTTGCGCACCAGCATTGCGCAAAACGGCGAACTGGAAATTTTGCAAATTCAACCGGCGGGTGGACGTCCAATGGATTGGAAAAGTTTTGTAAACGGCCTGCGCGGTCAAACAATAAAAATAGGGGAATAATTATGAATGACAAAGGTATCTCGGATAAAAAATATTGTATAAATTGTGGCCATCTGACATCGCATGAACGTTGGCTGGCGTGTGGCAATTGCAATCTGTTTCGGTGGTTGTTTTATGGACCAAAATTGGTTGCATGGAACGACACATGTCGCTGTTTTATGGCCAAGAAAAACGAGCATCAACGATAGGGGCGCGGTATGAGCACACAAAACCAAATGAACACAAAATCGTGCATGGAATGTGTGCGGTGGTTGTGGTGTCAAAATTGGTCGCTGTTGCAATTATTGAACCATGGCGTGTGTAAATGCTTTGTCTCAAATAATGAAAAACGGCGCTAGGGTAAAAACGGGAACATACAGATGACGCGGTATCGCATAACAATTGAATACGATGGCACAAATCTTATCGGGTGGCAAGAAAACCGCCAGGGCCCGTCGGTGCAATCTATTCTGCGTGATGCTGTTGAAAGATTTTGCGGTGCGCGTCCCGCGTTTGTCGCGGCGGGGCGTACCGATGCCGGCGTTCATGCAATTGCCATGGTTGCGCATTTTGATTTGGACGGGGGCGCGGATGCAAACACAGTTATGCGCGCAATGAATTTTTATTTGACCGATATGCCCGTTTCCGTGTTGAGTTGTGAAATTGTGCCCGATGATTTCAGTGCGCGTTTTGATTGCACCGCGCGGCATTATAAATACATTGTATTGAACCGTGCGGCGGCACCGGTGTTGGATAAAAATCGTGTGTGGTGGGTGCCGCGTAAATTAAATATGCGTGCCATGCGTGCGGCCGCGGCGCGTTTAATCGGACAACACGATTTTACCAGTTTCCGTGCAACCCAATGCCAGGCAAAAAGTCCGATAAAAACATTGGACACATGTAAAATCACGCGCCATGGCGACGCGGTCTTATTTGAATTTTCGGCGCGGTCTTTTCTGCATCACCAGGTGCGCAATATGGTTGGCACATTGGTTGAAATTGGATTGGGCAAACCATACGATATTGATGAAATATTTGCCGCGCACGCGCGCAGTGCGGCCGGACCTACGGCGCCGGCGGCGGGGTTATATTTTGTTTCGGCGGATTATGCCATGGGCGATGCGCCGGCGAATAAATAACGTGGCCCGAACCATAGATTACGAATCCATCGTTTAATATTTTGTGATTGCATTGCGGACTGTCTATTTTGAAATACGACACGATATAGTCAATATTGTCGTCACGGCATAAATCAACCAAGTGTTTCGACAGTGGTACAAATTTCTGAATGTATGCCAATGTAAATTTGGGTGCGTGAAATATGTACAGACCATGGTCGTGTTTGCGGCGCGTGTTTTTTGTGCCGGTGGGTTCGCCATTTAATTGTTTCCATGTATCAAATGCAAAATAGTGATTTGATGCGCGTCCCTTGTTAAATTCTAATTTGCCGTTTTCAACAAATCCAACCAATTCATGATCGTATGTTGCATAGAACACCGGGCGCGGTGTGCATATTACATTTATCACCCCAAATGCGGCAAGCGCCGCGAACAAAATGTAATTTATTTTTACCCGTAATGGCCGCACGAACATCAATGATGCAAATGCCAATATGAACAGTACAATTGCCGTGTTCGACATATATGGCATATTCATACTGGCAAATGGTAAATCGGTTATGTGTGTCGCAATTTGCAATGCAAAATTATAAACGGCATTGCCCGCGTCCAGTGGCCAATGCCACCCGATTGGTGCGGTAATTGTCCCAACGATAACCAGTGGCATAATTGCAATTGAAAATATGGGCAGTAATACCAAATTGCCAATCAGACTGTATATCGGAAACGCACCAAAATGTGATATTACAAACGGGGCTGTGAACACCGTTGCAATAATTGATGTCATGGTTGCCGTATACAATATTTTTAATATCTTGTTTTGTGGAATGCGTGGTTTAACCGTGCCCCAAAACCAAATCAGGCCAAATATTGCGGCAAATGATAACTGAAATCCGGCTTGCATTACATAATGTGGATTTATCAGAAATATAATCATCATTGCAATGCACACATTGCGCATAGAAATTGCATTGCGGCCACATAAAAACGCCGCAAATACCAATGTTGCCATTAAAAACGCGCGAATTGTTGCAACATCAATTCCCGACAGAAACAGATAAAACAACAACCCAAACCATGCGCATACGGTCGCGGGCACCCGCGCGGGTACGCGGCGTGTGATTGGCGCAATCAATCGGAATATGCTGTAAAATATTGCAAACAACCATCCGGACACCAATGTCATGTGAAATCCACTGATTGACCAAACATGCCCCGCGCCGGTGGCGGTCCAAATTGCGTTTTCTTCGCGTGGGACAATGTTTTTATATCCCAACACCAACGCGTCGGATAAAAAAGAATTTGCCGCACCGTGCAAATATTCGCGCAGTGTGTTTATGTTGTTGGCATCATTATGCGACAATATTTCATATTCGGTAATAAATCCGGTCGCGGTCAGATGATTAAAATATGCCCATCGCGCATAGTCAAACGCCCCAGGTGCATAGGGTGGATTTGGCCGGTTCAGATTTGCGGTTGCGCGCACCGTATCGCCAATGTGCAACGGCGCATCATTTTGCATAATCGATGCGCGAATTGTGGTATGTGCGTCGCCCGCATTTATGTCCCGACCATCTATGCGCATAACAACGCGCGTTTTTGTATCGGTGTAATCAATGTTTTCAATTGTGCCAACAATAGACGCATCATGTACATTGCGTGGCATCTGTGGTGTTGCCACAAAATGCGTGAACGCCATGGCATACATAAATCCAAATGCAAACAATGCGCATGCCCGCACCAGTATTGGCGCACGTCGCGCGCCCGCCACAACGCCGAATAATGCGGCGAATATAAATGGGTATGGAATGTGGGGCTCGGTCCCAATGGAAAAATACAGCGCGGCACCAAACGCCATTAAAAACGGCACCCACAAAAATAAATTTTCAAATTGGTTATCCAACAACCCACGCATAATGAAATTATAGGAATTTATTTCGTTGCGTCGCAAGTCTAAATTTCCTATGATGGAATCCCGTAAAGGAGATTGTGATGACCAAATATATTTTCATTACGGGTGGTGTTGTTTCCAGTTTAGGCAAGGGCGTCGCGGCGGCAGGTTGTGGCGCCCTTCTTCAATCGCGCGGGTATTCCGTGCATGCGCGTAAATTTGACCCATATTTGAATGTTGACCCCGGTACCATGTCGCCGTTCCAGCATGGCGAGGTATATGTCACCGGTGACGGATTTGAAACCGATCTAGATTTGGGATATTACGAGCGTTTTTTGGGAATAAAATTGTCGCGCAATGATTCGGTGTCTGGGGGTCGTATTTATTGGGATGTATTAAATGCCGAACGTCGTGGTGATTATTTGGGCGCAACGGTGCAAATGATTCCGCATGTCAGCAATCGCATCAAAGACTATATCGCCGCACCCACCGGTACTGATTTTGTCGTGTGTGAAATTGGTGGCACGGTTGGCGACATCGAAGGTAAAATTTTCTTGGAATCAATTCGTCAATTTGCAAATGATGTTGGGCGTCGCAATGTAATGTTTGTGCATTTAACATTGGCGCCATATTTGGAAAAAAGTGGCGAATTGAAAACCAAACCAACACAGATGTCGGTGCGCCGATTGTTGGAAAATGGAATCCAGGCCGATATGCTGATTGTGCGCACGCCACGTATGCTGGCCGATGACGAGCGCGCGAAAATCGGGATGTTCTGTAATATGCCGGCAAAAAATGTAATCAGTGGTATTGATGTTGATAATATATACAAAATTCCACTGGCGTACGATGCGCAACATGTGTTTGATATAATTGCCGAACATTTTGGTTTGCCATCTGTGCCGGGCGATATGACAAAATTTGAACGCATATCAAATTACCTGGCGGCCGATATTCCAACCGTTTGCATAGGTGTTGTTGGTAAATATTTTGATGTGCCAGATGCGTACAAATCGTTAAACGATGCATTGTTCCACGCCGGCATTCAAAATAATGTGCATATTAAAATAAAGCCTATAAATGCCGAAACTTTCACGCCCGCCGATTGTGCGGATACAGACGGCATATTGGTGCCGGGCGGGTTTGGTACGCGCGGCACCTCGGGTAAAATTGCCGCCGCCGAATATGCACGCACAACAGGCACACCATATATGGGAATATGCCTGGGGATGCAGGTCGCGGTGATTGAATTCGCACGCAATGTGTTGGGAATAAAAAACGCGGATTCAACCGAGTTTTCGTCCGACTGTACCCCCATTATAAATATTATGCCGGACCATACCGGAAATATGGGCGGAACATTGCGATTGGGATCGTATCCATGTATGATTGCGCCGGGTACATTGGCGGCGCGTATTTACGGTGCGGATAAGATATCAGAGCGGCATCGTCATCGCTATGAAATGGATATATCGTTTGAAAAACAATTTGCCGATGCGGGTATGATTATTTCCGGACGCAGTCCCGATGGGCGCCTGCCAGAAATAGTTGAAATTCCATCGCATCCATTTTTTATTGCGGGACAATTTCATCCGGAATTTGAATCCAGTCCATTTACCGGACACCCGATGTTCAACGCGTTTGTTGCCGCGGCGGCACATCGAAAATGAAAAGCGCCCGAATGGGCGTTTTTTTTTAACCAAATATAAATTTATTATTGGCCGCCAATGCAATGATTGCATCCATATTATCGGCATCGGTCGCGCGTTGTCGTATTGTTTTACCGCACACCTCGCATTTATGGGTAATAATATATTGACCGCCCGATGTTTCAACCGATATTGGTCGCATCATTCCGCCACAGGTTGCGGCGCGGTCCCCCGGATTATTATCCACATGGCGCGACCATAAACAATTTGGGCAATGGTTTGTATATCCATCGCCCAAAACACTGGCCCCACAATGGGCACAGGTAAAATTTTCAACCGTTCGCGTAAAGCGTTTCATTACAGGCCCAGCGCGCTGCGGTACATTTGTGTCAATTCGTCCGCTTCGTCTAATTCATCTGGATCCAATTTGCGCAGACGTATCATCTGGCGGATATATTTCGGATCAAACCCGGCGGATTTAGCCTCGCTGTAAATTTCCTTGATGTCGGCGGCAATTGCGGCAGAATCCTCGTTCAATTTTTCAATGCGTTGGATAATTGTCAATAATTGTTGGTTGTCAATGGCACCATGATTTGCGTTTTTCATATCCTTTTCCCCTTGTTAAAATGATGTTTTTATGATATATCATAATTCGTAAAAATCAAGGGAAACAACATAAAGAAATAAAGCGGAAAAATATGAATAAATATACAAAAATTACGGCGTCTATTGGTCCAAAATGCGAAAATTATGAAACCCTGTCGCGTATGATGCGCGCGGGTATGAATGTGGCGCGTATAAATTTCAGCCACGATACCGGCGATGTCCAGGGGGCTAAAATTGATTTGATTCGTCGTGTTGCACGCGACCTGAATATGCCGGTCGCAATAATGATTGATTTGCAGGGACCGAAACATCGCATAGGAAACTTTGCAACCGAGGATAAATACCCATTGCACATTGGTCAAAAATTCACATTTGACAGTGACCCCACGCCCGGGGATGCAACGCGTGTTCAGTTGCCTGATGCCGATGTAATGAAATCATTAAACCCCGGCGACAGAATATTATTAAACGATGGCAAAATCGAAATGACGGTTGACAGTGTCGCGCCAGATAAAATTGTCGCAACGGTTGTTCGTGGCGATGAAATTTGGTCGCGCCGCGGATTTAATTTGCCCGACACAGAAATCGCCACATCGGTGCTGACGGCCAAAGACCGTGCCGATTTGGAATACGCAATTACTAAAAATCCAGATTGGGTTGCAATTTCGTTTGTGCAGCGCGCCGAAGATGTGGCCGAGGTTCGCGATTTCATCACTGCGCGCACATCGCACCCAATAAAAATAATTGCAAAGATAGAGCGTCCAAACGCGGTTGAACGCATAACTGAAATTGCATCGGCGGCCGATGGAATTATGGTTGCGCGTGGCGACCTGGCGGTCGAGGTCCCATTTGAACAAGTTCCCGCAATTTCGCGCCATATTATTCGTACTTGCCGTATGTTGAACCGCCCGGTAATTATGGCGACGCAAATGTTGGGTACCATGGTGGCCAGTGAATTCCCCACCCGCGCCGAAATCAGCGATGTTGCAAACGCGGCGTATTTGCGTACTGATTCAACTATGACATCCGAGGAAACCACAATCGGTATCAATCCGGTAAATGTTATTGAAACAATGGCGCGCATTTTGGCATACGCGGACGGTGATGCAATCGCACATCCGAACGATTGGCTGCGTACGGAAAATGTTCCTGAAAATGATTGGTCGCGTTCGGTTGCATCAATGGCATATTTGAATCATGCTGCGGCAATCGTTGTATTTGCGCGTGATACATCAATCGCAACACAAATTGCGTGCCGGCGCCCCGATATGCCGATAATCGCCATTTGCCGCGAGGATGTCATTGCAAACCAATTGTGTCTGTTGCGTGGGGTATGTTCAATTTGCAACGACGATTTGTTCGGTCCGCGCGATGCGTTTGGTGCGGCGCGTGCATTTGGAATAAATGCCGGCAAATTGGTGATTGTAGACGATGAAAAAATCAGTCTGCGAACATTGGATTAAAAATAAAATAAAAATAAAATATGGGTGCGCCATTTTGGCGCACTTATTTGTTGACCGGGTGCGCTGTTTTTTACTAACATTTGTTCATAATGACCAGGGCAATATTTTCATTTTTATGTTGTGTGTTTATGTGTGGTGCGGCGTTTGCGGCGCCGTATCGTGCGGCGTTGATTGCCAATATGGATACGGGACGCGTGTTATATTCTGAAAACGCAAATGAATTAAATTACCCGGCATCATTGACCAAAATTATGACGGTGTATTTAACATTTGATGCGCTGGAACATGGCCGGTTGCATTTGGATGATTATTTGATTGTATCAAATGTTGCGGCGGCGGCATCGCCCGTGAAATTGGGACTGCCTGCGGGCAGTAAAATTACCGTCGAAGATGCGATAAAGGCCGTCACGGTGATGAGTGCGAATGATGTAGCTCGCGTTCTGGCCGAAAATTTGAAGGGTGGCAAGGAAGGCAACTTTGCCGATTTGATGACGCGCGTTGCAACGGAAATCGGATTGTCGCAAACGAATTTTGAAAATTCGTCGGGCTTGCCGAATGATGACCATTTGTCGACCGCACGTGATATTGCGTTGCTGTCTATGGCGGTATATAAACATTTCCCGCAATATTGGAAATATTTTGGTATTAAAACCTGGACATATAATGGCAAAACATACACCAATGGGAATCGGTTGCTGGCCACATATCCGGGGTGCGATGGTATGAAAACCGGTTTTACAAATAAATCAAAATATTCATTGGTCGCAACCGCGGCGCGGGGCGACACGCATTTAATGGCGGTTGTGTTGGGCGCTGAATCCAAAGATGTGCGTGCCGATACCGCAACGCGTTTATTAAACCGTGGGTTTGAAATGTCGGCGAAAAATGCGCCAATGGTAAAAAAACAAACACCAACAACACCGGTTGTTGCAACCGCGGCGCCCACAATCAGTGCGGCGTATAATGCCGCAACATCGGCCGCGGCGCCAAAATATACGGCATCAACATCGGGCGGCACGGCGGGCGTTCAATTTGGTGCATTTTCATCGCGCGATGCCGCATCGCACCAGGTTTCAAATGTAAAAAACAAATTGGGATTGAACGCGGTTATTGAACAATCAGACAACGGTATGTACCGCGTGCGTGTAAATAAATTGTCCGATGCGACCGCCGCCGACATTCGGGCGCGCGCAAAATCGGCGGGCATTGATTGCTATGTATTTCATTGATGGGCATAAAATAAAATGAATCCGAAAATAGAAAAATTGATAAAACAGTTTGCGCGTCTGCCGCGTATTGGCACGCGTGCGGCACAACGCATTACATTGGCATTATTACAGGACAAAACCGGGCGGGGTGCGGCACTGGCGGCGGCATTGCTTGATGCATCTGAAAATGTTGCCCCGTGTCCAATTTGTGGCGTTTTAACCGATGCGGGGGCAACCGCATGTGAATTTTGTCGTGACGCAACGCGTGCGTGTGGTGCCATTTGCATGGTGCGCGACATGTCCGATGTTTGGATACTGGAAAAATCGGGCGTGTTCCGTGGGCGTTATCATGTTTTGGGAGGATTGCTATCGGGCGCGGCCGGTACAACGCCCGACGATTTGAACATTGCAAATTTGCCCGCACGAATTCGCGATGAAAATATTACCGAAATCATATTTGCATTACCCAACACGGTCGAGGGCAAAACAACCCAGCATTATGTGATGTCTGTGGTTGGCGATGCGGCGAATGTGAAATTCACCGAATTGGCATCGGGCGTGCCACTGGGGGGCGATTTAGATTATTTGGACGATGGCACATTGTCATTGGCGTTTGGGGGGCGGCGTACAATATGATTGATAAAATAAAATCTTTACCGCCGGTTGCCGAAATGATGCGTGCGGCGGGGCTGGAACCGAAAAAGCAATTTGGTCAAAACTTTTTATTTGATTTGAATTTAACGGGCCGCATTGCGCGCAGTGTACCAGACATTGAAAATACCGATGTTATGGAGATAGGGCCGGGCCCGGCGGGATTGACGCGTGCATTATTGATGGCGGGCGCACGCCGCGTTATTGCAATTGAAAAAGATACCGCGACCAAACCAATTCTTGATGAAATTGTTGCCGCGTCGGCGGGGCGTTTAACGGTTATATATGGCGATGCATTACGCGTAAATACCGCGGAACTGGGGTTGGGTGAATATGCAATTTGTGCAAATTTGCCATACAATGTCGGCACGGAATTATTTACGCGTTGGTTGGTCGCGGTGGCATCTGGTGCGCCAATTAAATCTATGACATTGATGTTCCAGCGCGAGGTTGCACAACGTATCACCGCCCGCGTGGGTGATGAACAATATGGGCGCCTGGCGGTTTTGACAACATTGATTGCCGATGCGAAAATTTTGTTTGATGTACCAAATACCGCGTTTGTTCCGCGTCCGCGTGTGCAATCGGCCGTGGTTGGGGTTATTCCACATAAATCGAAAATCGCCGCGTTGCCCGATGTTGAAAAATTGGAACGCATAACGGCAAAACTGTTTGGCCAGCGTCGCAAAATGATTCGTGGCATAGTGCCAAATGTCGATTGGGCAAAATATAATTTAACTGGCACCGAACGTGCCGAAGAATTATCGCCCGAAATATTTGCGCAATTGGCGCGCGATTTGGTATAATATTCGTGTCATAGAACAGGGGGGATGAATATGACAATGTCTGTCACAATTTTAATGTTTATTGGCGTGGTTTTTGCGCTGGTGTTTATGATGCGTATGGCACGCATTGGGGCATTGGTGGCATTTCTGTTTGCGGGGATTATATCGGGGCCGTACGTGTTAAATTTGTTTCAATTGAATGAAACATGGACACTGTTGGGTGATTTGGGAATTATATTTTTGTGGTTTACATTGGGGCTGGGCATAAATATGCGGCGTCTGTGGGGATTGCGGCATTCTATATTTGGATTTGGCGCGGCCCAGGTTTTAATGGTTGTTGCAATGTTGTTCCCGCTGTTGTTTGGCATTACCGGATGGTCAATTATGGGTTGCATAATGGTTGCATTGATGTTGGCAATGTCCAGCACATCCGAAGATATGCAATTATTGGCCGACCGAAATCAAATAAACACCGACATGGGGCGCCAGACATTTTCAATTTTATTATTCCAAGATTTATTGGCAATTCCATTGTTGGCAATGTTGCCGGTGTTATCGGGCAAAAGTTTTAACCTGGGCGCAACCGCAATTGATGTTTTAGTATGGTCGGTGACATTGATTGTTGGTGTGATGATTGTCGGGCGGTTTATGTTAAACCCGGTAATGCGATTGGTCGCAAAATTAAAATCCAAAGAGGCTTTTTTGCTTGCGATTTTATTGAACATAGTTCTGTGGGCGGTTATTGCCGATTATGTTGGCGTGTCCGCCGGATTGGGCGCGTTTTTGGCGGGTATGTTGTTGTCTGAAACAATTTATCATCACCAGGTCAATGCCGAAATCAGTCCGTATGCAATGTTATTTCTGGCATTCTTTTTCATATCGTTGGGGATGGGATTAAATCTGAATGTTTTGGCCGAAAATTGGTACATTGTTTTGGGTGGATTGGTCGGATTGATGGCGGCGAAATTTGTTGCCATATTTATGGTTGCACGCGTGCGCCATGTTGCGGTGCCAGATGCGGCGATGATTGCATTGGTTTTGTCCCAGGCGGGTGAATTCGGGTTGCTGTTGTTGCAAACTATGCGTAAATCTGGCATTGCCGCGTTGCCAATCAATCACCAAGAAATTTTAACGGCAATAATCATTTTATCGATAATGATAACGCCAATTTTGATGATGATTTATGATTATCTGCAACGGTCTGGCAAATTATTCTCGCAATCGGTGGCCCAGGTCACAATGGCAAAATCATCGCGCGCGCCAACCGTAATAATTTGTGGATTTGGCCGCGTTGGACAAATAGTTGCCCAAATGTTGGAATATCAAAACATATCGTATGTTGCCATAGATATGAATGTCGACATCGTTATGATGGGGCGCGCGCATGGCTATAATGTGGTGTACGGCAATTCCACAAATGCCGATGTATTGCGCGATATGGGGTTGCAGCCACGCAAAACGCGCGCGGTCGTTGTTGCATTGGATAACGCATCAACCGCGCATGATGCGGTGGCGACCGTACACGAAATTGCGCCACGCGTTCGCATATTTGCGCGCGCGCGTAATTTAACCGAATCAAAATTATTACAGCACGACGGCGTCGCCGTTGCATTGCCCGAAACAATCGAAAGTTCGATGTTTTTGGGATACAGTGTCCTGGACAAATTGGGCATAGGCGAAGATAAAATCGCCGCAATGTTGGCAGATATGCGGGCAAACAATTATGGTGGTGTTGCCGATGCAATTTCAGATAATTGATTTGCATATTTAACCTGTCCCGGTGCGCCGGGACATTTTATTTGCAATTGGCCGCGTGCACTGGTATATTGCACCGTACAAGGACGGAAAAATGAAAAAGAAATTATTGGCGTGTATTGGAATAATTGTGGGCGTTATCTTGGCCGATTTGTTGACCAAGGGCGCGTTGCTGTATATGATTACGGGCACTGTGCCGGTGGCCGGTCCGGCGTGGGAATTGGTGCCGGTGCCGTATTTGATGGCGCATGTGACCGATTGGTTTAACATTGTGTTCACATGGAATCCTGGCGCGTCGTTTTCAATGCTGCGCACCGTGGGCGAGGGCGCGCCCCTGGTCATAGTAATCGCCACCGGGTTTATTATCGGACTGATTGGGTATTATTTGTTTGCGCGTGCGGAAAAATATGAACGCGTGCCATTGGCATTGATTGTTGGTGGGGCGTTGGGAAATTTGATTGACCGCGTGCGGTTTGGCGCGGTGGTTGATTTCTTGGACTTTCATATTGGCGCATTGCATTGGCCGGCATTTAATGTTGCCGACATTTGTATTTGTGTGGGCGTTGCACTATATATATTGAACTGGGGCGTGGCGCGTCGTCGTTGCCTGGAAAATGTAAAATCAAAGGGTGGTAAATAAAAATGGTACGATATATGGATAATAATTCGGGCTTTGCCCAGTGGAATGCAAACAAAAACGCCACGGCGAAAAAATCGCCGCTTGGTGGTTTTTTATGGTGGCTCGCATTGTTTTTCTTGGCAATGTGGGCGTTTGGCGCATTTACAAAAACCACGCCCCAGGACACAACAAATACCGAAGTGGTCGATATTGTCGATGTATCGTCAGTTCCTGTGTCGGAAATAAAATCCGATAAAATCACGGCAGATGTACGCGGCCTGCGTGTGTCGAACATTAAACTGGACGACGGGATGGTTTTGCTGGATTGTGAAAATTGCTTTGTTGAAACGGGCGTTATGGCAACCGGCACATCGGCACCAACCCCCGCGACCGTGTGGCGTAACGCGGGCGACGCATACACATGGCGCAATTCCGACGGTGTGGAATTTCGTCGCACTGTGTCGGTCGATGGATATGTAATTACAATCACCGACGAAATAAAAAATAATTCCCCGCGTGACATTGCGGTGGCGCCGTTTGCGCGTACAGTTCGTGCGGCAAATGCGAAATCGTCGGCCGGTGTTTATACTGGGGCGGTTGCGTACGTAAACGGTGATGTTGAACATACCGATTGGAATAAATTAGCGAAAAAATCGTATGCATATTCCACAACAAATGGCTTTGCGGGATTTGCCGACCAATATACTGAAACGGTTGTGCAATTGGACGCACCCGACCAGACAATTCGCACAAAAAAATTGGGTGGTGAATTATTCCAGACAGACGCGGCATCGGCGGCGATTACCATTGCGCCAAATGCCACAAACACAATCACAACGCGTATATTTGCCGGCCCGCGTGATCAAAATGTATTAAATGCGGCGGCGGGAACAATTGTTGGTGTTGATAAAACGGTTGATTATGGATGGTTCTGGTTCTTGGCACGGCCAATGTTGTGGGCGTTAAACGGACTGTATGCGATTGTTGGCAATTATGGCATTGCGATTATCATATTCACATTGCTATTGCGGCTGGCAATATGGCCATTGACGCGTAAATCGTATACATCAATGCTGGCCATGCAGAAAATGCAACCAGAAATGGCACGCATCCAGAAACTGTACGCAAACGATCGTGCGCGCCAGCAAATGGAAATGGTGCGCCTGTACCAGACGCATAAAACATCGCCTATGTCGGGGTGTTTGCCAATGCTGATTCAGATTCCAATATTCTTTGCATTGTACAAGGCGCTGTTGGTATCGGTTCAAATGCGCAATGCCGGATTTTTGTGGATTTCTGATTTGGCGGCAATGGATCCATATTTCATATTGCCAATATTGATGGGTGCAACAATGTGGTGGCAATCGCGGTTGCAATCGGCGCCAAACGCGCCCGGTGGCAATGATGCGGTGGCCCAGACCCAACGTGTTATGAAATGGATGCCGGTTATGTTTACAATATTGTTTGCATGGATGCCGGCGGGATTGGTACTGTATTGGACGGTGTCGAACCTGTTTGGTATTGCCCAGATGCAAATAATCAAATATAAATCCAAATAATAAAAAACGCCCGTTTGGGCGTTTTTTTATCTTGTGATATTCACGCACATTCGTTATCATTCTATTTGATGACAGGCGTTCTGTCATTGGGCTTGATAACCCATATTAGGCGTCAATCCAAGACGATAAAATTCCAACCATGTTATGTGGTTGGAGTGTTGTGAATATACCGAATAAGCAACGCAATTCCTAATATTGTTATCAAACTCCAACCACCTGAATTCGTTCCGGTGGTATTTTTTCATACGGAATAGAAAATAGCAGTATGTGGCGGCGTTGTTTAATCTTTATTGGTTTGTTTGCGTGCGTTGCGGCGCATGCGCGCGTATTGCACGTTGGCGATGACACGGTGCAATTATACGAAACAAAAAACACCACACCGGCGTTGAATGTAAAAATAGACGATGAAATGTGGTACGGGAACCTGACGCAATGTCGCCGCACAATAAACGCAGCCAGCGATAAATACCTGCATATAAAACAGGGCGACATCGATTACTATGCTTATTCTGATGCCGAATTTTACAATATATCCGACGGTAAATTGACGGGCGTAAATGGTGAAGTATACCTGGCATCAACCGGCACGCAATATATTGATACCGAATACATACCAACCACAACCACGCGCACAGAAATGGATGTACGGTTCAGTAATGATGTATTTCATCCATCGGGTGTTAATGTTTGTCTGTTTGGCGTTTCCAGTGCAATTACAAATTCGTCATACGAAATTAATTTTGGCGGCAGTGCGAACCAGGCAACTCTGTTATTTCCGTGGTTGTGTATAATGGGGGCAAATTGTCCGGTTGTCTCGGTCGGTATCGGTTTGACGCAAAAAACGACCCGACAAACCGTTGTGTTGGATGCAAAAAATAAAGTATTCAAATACGGCGCCACTACGCGCAGCCTGTCGGGGCAAACGCCTCAAAATTCGCACGATGCCGCTATGGTTTTATTTGGGTATCGACGCATCAACAGTACATTTAATGGGGTTGTACCATATTCCGCAAATGATTTTATGTATGTATACGATGTAAAAATATACGAGGATGATACCCTGGTGCATCATTTTGTGCCGGTGCCATGCGGGTTAAAAATCGGTGATTATACGGTGCCACAAAACGGTATGTGGGACATAGTTGAACAAAAATTCTATGGCAATTCCGGCACCGGCGAGTTCCTGTACGGAAGCGACTAGAATAGTGAATAAGTGATAAAGTTATTTAGTGATAGAGTTTTAGAATAAAAAACAATACTTTTCTCTTGTCATTCCTGCCTACGCAGGAATGACAATAAGGCATGTGCGCCAGACGGCGCACAATCTATTCTCTATGCTCTTTTATCTATGCTCTAAAAACCGCCCCAACGGGGCGGTTTTTTTATACAGGCCATTTGGTGTTTGAACCATTGGCGCGTGCATTCCGATGGCGCGTTTTGTCATATCAACACACGAAAACGCGTGTTGCCAATGTTCGCGCGGGGTTGGGGCGCGCGGCACGCGTATGAATTCCCAACCGTGCGCGCGCAGTATATTTATATCGCGTCGTGCCAGTCGTATTTTTGACACGCATCCACGCCGCACGAATTGATACATAACAAATGGTCGCGTGCCACGCATGCACAGTATCGGTGCACAGTGCCGAAACCGCCGGCACAACAGGCGTGGCAGCATTTTCGATGTGTGCGTTGAAAATGCAATAATCATCATTGTACGCCCCCGATTTATTCATTTACCAACCAACCGCGTGCGCGTGCGGCGACATCGATTGTTTCCATTGCGCGTCGCCACAAATCTGCCGCGCGATTTTCCGCCCAAATATAGTGATGTGGTGCGCGGCGGCGGTCACCAAATTCTTTCATTACATTCAATTGTTCATCGGTCAATTTCCCACACAGATACAATTTTGTTATCAGCATTTCCACATCCAACAATTCCGCGCAACGTCGCGTGGCGTGCGTGGCCCCGTGCATAAACCCGTTTTGCACCGATTTGGAATACAAAAACCAAAACCACAATTGTTCGGCGTTCTGGAATTTTTCAGGTGCATATTCGATGTGTATATGTTGTTGTGATGTCATTTTTTTCCTCCTTGGTTTATGGGAATAAATTCTCCCTGTGGGTATGATATATAATCAAATGCAAGACGGGTGTAAAAAGGTACAACCCGCGGTTGAAATTTGATTCGGTTTTTCGATTCGTTGCGGTGTTTTTGTGTTTGTCGCTCGAATCGAAAAATCAAATAAAAAACGCGCAATAATTTGCGCGTTTAATTTCATTACGCCGAATATATAATTCACAGGCGGCCAATTACAATATCGGCGGGAAACAATCGCCACCCGTTTCGGGACAACAATTGAATCCGGCTTCGCCCATGTCGGTGTAGATTTCACCGGTACAGCATCCGTTTGCATCTGGGGCGGTGCCATCCTCGCACGTAATGATGGCCTGGGCGGCTTGTTCTTCGCCTTTGGCCGATGATTCAAATGGATTTTGAATTGAACCATCATCGTTATATTTCAGTCCCAATATTTCAGTGTTATATGTCTGATTGCCCGACACAGTTTGCCCCGACACGCCGCCGGCGCTGCCGCTGGCCTCGTATGTCGATTTGAACTGTTCCTGTTGGTTTTTGTACACCGCATCCTGGCGCGCATTGTTTTTCGCCTGGTAATTCAGCGATTTGCAATACATCAATATCGTTCTGTAATCATACCCTTCGGAATAGAGGCCGCTGATGTTGTCCTCGTTCACATCCCACAGACCATCTTTGTCCTGTTTGCAGTAATCACTGCTCAGGTTAAATGAACGAACCTGGCCAACCCATGAACCATCGGCATAATCGACCTCGCCACTGTGTTTCCAATCAGCGCGCTGATTGCGACGATTCAAATTGGCATAACCGGTGGTTTGTTCCAATGTCGATACAGAACATTTTTTACTGGCGTCACTGCCACAGGTTAAAACCAAATCGGTTGGTGGAAACACGGTTATGCGTGTGCCGGCCGCAATTGAAAACGGCGGAACGGTGTTGTCCATCATATCTACAACTAATTTCTGGGCAACCTGGTTCCATGCGGTAATGATTTCATTTTTCGCCAATTCCGATGAACGCACGGTACCCGATTGAACAACGGTGTTATTATCCAAATCAATTTGGTTTACAAAACGGTCCGATATTGGCGCAATCATATTCACCGCCGCCGGCACCAGCGATGTCAGCAATGGCATAACAAATTGTTCCACATAATCGGTACTGCCGTATCCGGGAACACCAACGCGCCCCTGGGAATCGCCCGAAAATGGGTCGGTGTCGCCACCACCATCAAAATTGAATTCAACGCCACTGGGCAATATAAATTGGTACCAACGAATATCCATACGACCAATTGTTTTATATGGCCCCGGAATATCACCCGTGACATATCCCAACATCAATGTGCCCGCCGGTATAACAACTGTGCGACCATTGTCGGAATATACATTTCGGTCAACCGTCGCGCGTACCGGTAAACTTTTTTCTTTTCCATCATATAACGATGGGTCGGCACGAACCTCGGACACAATGGTGGCCGGAATTGGTTTATACTGGCGCAACACAAACGTACGGTCAAATGGGTCGGATGAAAATACCGCGTCCATACCACTGGTGCCAAACACCGTGTCATCTGGTTTTATGTTCATGGTAATGCCGGCGCGGAAACGCGATGCGTCCTCGGCCCCAGACATGGCGCCATCCATTGCCATCAATTCATCGGTGGTCAATTGATATGCGCGGTTTTTATTTTTCTGGACCGGGTTTGATAATTGCGGCAACGCACCATTTGATGCAATTGCGGTGTACCCAATATGTTCGGCATCGGTTCCAATTTTTTTACCGGCATTTTTTATATCGGTAATTAAACCGGTGTCGGGATTATATGTCCCGGTTGGATTTTTGCATTCTTTATCCGAAAACGGATGAAAATAGTACGCGCCATTTTCGGGCTTTATCCACCCGATTTGTGTGCCGGTTGAATTATATCCCGGGAATGCAAACGCGGAACATGCCTCGGTCTTTTTGGTATTGGTGCGTTCAACAACCGCGGGCTCGGCCTTTTTCGCGGGCGCCGGCGCGACATAGTCATCGTCATCATCGGTAAATGGATCCGATGGGGCAATTGTTGCAATTTCTTGTTTTATATCGGCCTTGGTCGGTGCGGGTGTGTCAATAAATGGGGCGGGGGCGGGCTCGCTTTTTGTGGCGGCCGCGCTGGGGGCCTTGGTGGTATCGGCATTGGAACCGGTCGTTGTGGTTTTTGATTGTTCCGGGGCGGTGGCGCCCAACACCAATACGATTTTATCGGTTTTCTGCATTTTGTCGGGTTGATCCGCGCCGCGCCAATCAATAAACAATGCGGTTGTTATTACATCGGCCGCCGCGGTTGGCGCATATTCCATTGATATCGTGCACGATGTGTTTTCGTTTATTTGCGCCATACGACCACATGTTTCAGAAACACGAAAACCCGGCACATCCTGGTTCAGACGCACCTTGATAACCTTGGCCGGGGCAGATGCAAATATTTTTATGCTGTCTTTTTCGGTGGTACCAACGCGAATATTCCCCCAATTCACAGATTCCGTTTCCGGAACCGTGCGCAATGCGATTGGCGCATCATCGTCGGTCGCAATTTGCTTGTTCCCGCGGCCACCAATCAACATGGTCATTAAAATCAGCACCACAATAAACGCCGCGCCCAGCAACAACCACTGGACACTTTGCGGTGTGGATTTACGCAAATTTACAATTTGTTTTTTTATGCGATTCATTTATAACATCCGCCATCAATTATTGAATCCGAACAACGCTGCAACTGGCCCCGCTGAATTTCAGCAACTGGTCGCACAATTTTTGCGCCGTATCAATATCAGACATAGGTCCAATGCGCAAACGGTACAGGCGCGCCGCACGCGATGTCGCGCCCAGTTCGCCAACACCCTGTTCGTCAACCGCAAAGAACACCATATCTTTATATGGGGTCAATAATCCCTGGCCATCGTCGCCACTGAATTTCGCCAACAGACCGGTCCAGTATTCATCCAATGCCTTGACCGATGTGTCAGATTTTAATTCAACCGCAACGCCGGATTGGTTGCTGGTAATCAATGGAATGTTTGATTGTGGTAAATACGAACCCGCCGTTAAACGTTCGGTTGGCATCATATTCACGCCCGATGTTGTGCCCGACACGGTTGTTGCAACGGTGGTCGCCATTGTGCCCGCCGGCATGTAATATCCCGTGCCACTGATTGCGTCGTTATTGCCAACATAGACCGGTGTGCCGGTGTAATTTATACCCGCGGCATTTATGGCATTTTGATCCATCGTATATGCCATATTGTTCAACGATTGGCCCGACATCATCGATTGGGCAACATTCGCCTCGGCCAATGCCATGACGGACGCCGTGTCGGCAATCAAGAACGGTTTGGCGCGCTTTTTAATGCACACAATGCGTTGACCGCTGCGCAGAACCATATCGCCCACGGCCTCGACAATCAACAGGCGACCATCTTCGCCATCGGTGCGGAAACCAACCGGGGATTCGCCGCCCTCGACCAATAATGATACGACCGGGCGCTGGGTCATGGCGATGACCTTGTCCCCAAAATCAATGTATGTGAATATTTTGTCGCGCCATACGCGTTCGGGCGCAATCACATAATCATCGGGGTTTGGAACAAATATATCCAAATCAAAACGGAATTCCGATGGATCAATCTTCATCGATTTAATCCAACCATAATCTTCGCCATCGGCGCCAACAACGGTCGATGCCGGGGCCGATTTTTTGAATATAGACGATGCACCACCGGTTGCGGTTGTCGCCCCCGTGGCGTTTGGCAATGTTGCGTTTCCATCCAAAACAACATCAACCTGGGAATATGTAATTTCACTGGAATTAGATGGTTCACTGCGCAAATAGAATATGTATTTATTGCCAGATTTTCCCGTCACAATCAGGTTTGTGTCCGAACCCTGGTTGCTGGATTCCGGGCTGATAATCATTGTGCGGTCGCCTTGGTTCGCCTCAATCGTGAACAGACCCTGGTTCCCGATAACGGCGTCGGAAATTTGTTCGCCATTTGGCAATGACACCATGGTCACCATTCCATTGCGCAATTTAATTGGTAAAACACTGCCTGCGGTCCATGACAATTGGGCATATCCGGGTTTGGTACTGCCCGATGCCATGTTTGCGGTTGGGTTGTCCCATGCGTCTTGTACGCCATAATTAATGCCCGCCGCATGTGCCGATGCACAAAACGCCGCCAAACACAAAATCGAAATGTTTAATTTAATCGCAGTCTTAAAAATCATAACCCTGTCCTTCGCTTTTTGTATGGGACTATTCCCCACTGGCCAGATAACCCGTGTTCAGCGGATCGCCATTGCCAGATTCAATTTTATATTCTGACACACGCAACCCCAACGGGTTATCCAAACGATCAGACCACTTTAATGTGGCATTATCGTCCATTTGTAATTTCACTATGATTGTATAATCTTTTTTATCGGTCTGTCCACCACTATCTTCACAAAAATACTTGAAACTTGCCGCGAATGTGTCGGCCGTGCGTGGGGTAATTGCACCGTTTTCAAATTCAACACTGCAACTGAATTCAAAATCGGGTGTGTTGTTCATCAACGCGGTCCACATATTCGTTTGGGTGAATGCCGCATAAACATCAGGTGTCGACCAGGTATGAACAACGCCATTTTCGTCATTGTTCCATTTGCGCAACATTGCGCGACTGTCTGGGGTGATTTCATTGCGCGCCTTGATATATTCACGAATGAATGCGCGCATAAACCATTTCATATTTTCGTCCGTTGGGGGCAATTCGGTCAATGTTATCTCCAAATTTTCCCGTGGTTGGGTCATTAAAAAATACACCTGGGGCCGGTTCAGTGGGAACATTTTATACAATGTGAATCCCAACGCGGCCAGCACAACAACCGCCCCTGCGAACAGGAACACAACCAGTCGTGACAGCAAAATTGGCGGTTCTATGCGGTCTTGCAACGAAAATCTCTCCTTGGTATGGGTGGATTGTAGACAAAAAGTGCCGCGCCTTGCAAGCAAAAAGTGCGCCAAAATCATATTTTAATAAAAGTATGTTTCAGATTTTGCTTGCGAATATTTTATTAAAATCTTATAATATTTGCGCTTTTATGCTTGCATTTTCGTTCGGGTATGCTATGCTGGGCCAGACTATCGGGGGCTGCGGCATATACAAATGCGGGCAAAACGACAGTAGAAACAGGGGCATAGTTCAACGGTAGAATATCGGTCTCCAAAACCGCGGATAAGGGTTCGATTCCTTTTGCCCCTGCCAAATTCCCCAAAATATGGCTTGTCCATATTTTCGGGAATTTAGATTACGTGGTGGCAAAGGGAAGCGGACCCGGATAAAATAAGATGGTGTTCGCGTACGAGTTGGATTTTGCAAGCGCAGCGCGGCGAAATCCGTACGAGTGGTGAGGCGCAGTCCGAACATTCCTTTTGCCTCTGCCAAATTCCCCAAAATATGGCTTGTCCATATTTTCGGGAATTTATAATGAAGCGAGCACGGTGGGCGAATTTATGAAAAAGATTATTGATTATATTAATTCGGTACGCGGCGAATGGTTCAAAATTGTGTGGCCTTCGCGTGATACTGTTATTCGTGCGACTGGTATGATTCTGGTTTTTTCGGCGGCGGCGGCATTGTTCTTCTTTGCGGTGGACAGTGTGCTGAATGCGCTGGTAAGTTGGATTTTCTAAACGGGCAGAGGGTGCAAAATGGAAGAAAAAATGCAATGGTTTGTTGTGAATGTTCATACTGGCTGTGAAGACAAGGTTGCACGCGGCCTGCGCGAACAAATTGATAAACGTCGTTTGAATGCGTTGTTTGGCGAAATTCTGGTTCCTACGCGCGAGGTCACTGAAATCAAGGGCGGCAAACGTGTAAAATCTGAAAAGAAATTCTTTCCTGGTTACATCGTTGTCCAAATGGTTTTGAATAACGAAACGTTTTCGTTGGTGAAATTGATGCCCCAGGTTGTTATGTTCTTGGGTGCAAAAAACAAACCAATCGCCGTCAGCGAGGAAGAAGCACGCCGTCTGTTGAAACAGGTCGAAGAGGGTGCCGTTTCCGTGGACGAGGTTGAATACGAGGTTGGTCAAGAAGTGCATGTTATTGATGGTCCATTCAATGGGTTTAACGGTATCGTGGCCGAGGTTGATAATCTGAAACAAAAAATGACCGCGACAATTTTGGTATTTGGCCGTGAAACCAGTGTCGAACTGAATTTTAACGAGGTCGAAAGGGTATAACACTTGGCGAAAGAGTTTATGACAATTGATGATGTTGTGCGCGCGGTAAATAAATGGCGTGCGACACCGGCCGCCCAGGATTTGGCCAAGAAAATAGCAGCCGAACGTACGGCGCGGGTGGCAGAAATGGTTGCGAATTTGCGGACGCGCCAACAATAGAAAGTTTTTGGATTTTTGCGAAATGGTTTCGCTAAAAATCTGGGCGGCAGATGCGCCACATCGAACCGCCGCACTAACCAAAACAAATGGAGTGAACAAATGGCAAAAAAAGAACTGAAAGGGATTGTCAAACTGGTCGTCCCTGCAAAGCAAGCGAATCCTGCGCCACCAATTGGGCCAGCGTTGGGTGCTGCTGGTGTAAACATCGCAGAATTCTGCAAACAATTTAACGACAAAACAGCGGACAAAGAACCGGGTATGCCGATTCCTTGCATTATCACTGTTTATACTGACCGCAGCTTTGAATTTATTATGAAGTTGCCGCCGGTGTCGTACTATATCAAGAAAGCGCTGAAATTGAAATTGGGTTCGAAAAAACCGGGCCGTGATTTCGTTGGCACTATTTCCAAAGAACAAATCAAGCAGATTGCCGAAAGCAAAATGCCGGACTTGAATTGCTCTACCATTGAATCCGCTATGAACATCGTTGCGGGTCAGTGCCGTTCTATGGGCGTAAAGGTGGAGGAATAAGATATGAAACTGACTAAAAGACAAAAAACATGGGCAAATTTGGATACAGACAAAGTGTATTCTTTGGCTGATGCAATCGAAGCCCTGCGCGGTTACACATCGAAAAAGTTCGACGAGAGCTTGGAAATCGCAATCAAATTGGGTATTGATGTCACCAAAGCCGACCAAAACATTCGTGGTATGTTGTCGCTGCCAAACGGTACGGGTAAAAACGTTCGCGTTGCAGTGTTCACAGTAAACAGTGCTGACGAAGCGAAAAAAGCTGGCGCAGATGTTGTTGGCGGCGAAGACCTGATTGAAAAGGTCGCCGGTGGCGAAATCAATTTCGACCGTGTTATTGCAACACCGGATATGATGCCGAGAATGTCGAAAATCGCACGCGTTTTGGGACCCAAGGGTTTGATGCCGAATCCAAAACTGGGTACGGTCACAAACAATGTCGCCGAAGCGGTCAAGGTCGCGAAAGCAGGCCAGATTGAATATCGTGCGGAAAAGAAGGGTATCATCCACGCGGGTATTGGCAAAATGTCATTCACCACAGATCAATTGGTTGAAAATGCAAACGCATTGATTGAACAATTGAAAAAGGTGAAACCGGCGTCGTCCAAGGGTCAATATATCTTGGGCGCATCCGTTGCAACAACCCAGGGCCCAGGCTTGAAGGTTGAAGCGAAATAAGTTGTGTTCTGGTGTGGTAAATGCCACCCCAGAACAAAGTTCAAATATCAGGTGCCAGGTTCAAAAAGTCAGAAACACAATAATTTGAACTTTGCGCGCTGAACTTTGAACTTTTAATAGAGATTTCTGTCCGAGACTGATGGTGTTGGCAACAACTTAATTTCCATCATAGACAAAGAAAAGATTCTTTGGGGCAGGAACCAAGCCCCATCCCGGGAAACCGGATGGAAAGTTTAACAAAGCAGGGATTTTGGAAAGGAAACTTTCTGAAATCTGGAAGTAAAGGATAAAATATGAGACGCGAAGAAAAATCAGATTTGATTTCAGCGTTGCAGTCGTCCTTG